>NC_014810.2:669072-1003608 GCF_000200595.1 Helicobacter felis ATCC 49179
TGAATCAAGGACTCTAATTTGGTGCGCGCGCTCTTGTTAGTAAAGATAAGTGGGGCTAGAGCTTGGCGCGTGATGGTGTTGTTTGTAGCCACCTCAGGGAAGAGCTGGGCGATCTCTGTATTGTGTTGCTCAAAGAGTTCATGGGCGATTTTGTCCGCATCCAGCACGCTATAGCCATGCAGGCTTAAGAGACTAGCTACCGTGCTCTTGCCCGTGCCAATCCCCCCGGTGAGCACAAAGGCGTGTTTTAAATTCAATTTTTAAGCAAACGCGCGCACGCGCCCTTGAGCCACTGAGGCTGGGCAAAGGCAGCATGGTGGATTTCAGCATTATAGTAACGCAAGCCATCGAGCATGTCGATTTTTTGGAGCAACATATCCGCTAGGGGGTGGTAATGTTTAGAAATAAAAAGATAAATCTGAGGCGTGGGAGCGTAGGGGGTGTTAAAAGGCATCAGAATTTGCGCACAGGTTTGCAAATCTTTGAGCGTGTCCTTAAAGGCTTCTTGCTCGAGAAGAGGACTAGGAGCGACTGAGACCATGAAACCCCTAGGGGCTAGCATGCGTTGCAAGCCGTCCACTTGGTGGGCGTTGAGGGTGCTTAAAGAGATGATAATGTCATAGGGCTGTAAATCTAGGTCTAAAATCCTATCATAAAGCTTGAAGCGCGCATGGGTTTTAGTCTCTTGAAATTGAGGCAAAAAGGTGTGTAGGTTTTCTAACATTGCGCGATCTTCTTGCACAAAATCTACATGCATGTCTTCGTGCTTTAGCAATTCAAAAGCGATTTGGGTATCAAACCCTCCGGTAATGAGCGCGCGTTTAGGGTTGGGGTGCACGCACGCGCTCACATGTGCCAATAACTCACTTTGAATAAAGGGATAATTTTGAAAAAACATCCATTCCTGTGTGTCATGACGCACGATCCCTACTTGTGCACAATCTGTTCCGACAATTTCTAAATGGTGTGTCATTAAAACTCTTTACGAGGGTCTTGTGCCCCATACATGAGGCGACTTTTTTGATCCACAACAATCGCATTTACATCACCCATAACGGGCTTCACAACAATTTTGTAACCCATTTTCTCTAAATTTTCCTGCACATCTTTAACCATGCCAAAGGGTTCGGTGCGGATTTCATCGGGCAACCATTGCATGTGGAAGCGTGGCGCGCTCACAGCCTGAGAGATATTCATGCCATGATCGATGACATTGCTGATCACCTGCAACACGGTGGTGATGATGCGCGCCCCTCCGGGGCTACCCACCACCATAAAGACTTTATTCTGTTTGAGCACAATAGTAGGCGACATGGAGCTAAGGGGTCTTTTGCCCGGCTCAATTGCATTAGCGTCTCCCCCTACAAGTCCATAAAGATTGGGCACACCGGGCTTGATAGAGAAATCATCCATTTCATTATTAAGTAAAAAGCCCGCGCCATTTATCGCTGCTGCACTGCCATAGTAATCATTAATGGTGTAGGTGATACTTACCGCATTACCCCATTTGTCTGCAACAGAGTAATGCGTGGTGTTCTTGCCCTCATGGATTTGTCCCAAACCGGGGTTAATTTTTGCGCTGTCCAATGCCTTATCTTTGGGAATGCCTTGATAAATCTTCTTTGCATAATCCTTGTCGGTAAGTCTAGCTGTGGGCACATCAATGAAGTCTGGATCGCCCATAAACACGGAGCGATCGGCATAGGCTTGGCGCATCGCCTCCGCCATAATATGAATAGTCTTGCTAGAGCCAAAGCCCAAGTCATGGATATTAGCATTTTCCATTGTGTTTAGCATTTCTATGATATGTGTCCCTCCAGAGCTAGGAGGTGCCATAGAGATGATTTTATAGCCCCGATAACTCCCTTCAATGGGTTTGCGCCACACCACTTGGTAACTAGCCAAATCTTTTTTAGTGATAATTCCTCCATTTTTAGCCATATCTTTTGCGATCAGATCAGCGATAGGACCTTTATAGAAAGCCTGTGCTCCGCCATTTTTAATCAAAGTGAGGGTTTTAGCCAAATCTTTTTGCACCAAGAGATCCCCTGCGCTATAGGCGACCAAACCCTTTTTAAGAAAATACTTGCGACTGCTGGCATATTTGGCAAAGCGAGGTTTGGCATCTAGCATGGTTTCTCCCTGCCTTTGGGTGAGTCTAAAACCCTTTTGTGCTAGCTCAATCGCAGGCTGGATCAACACCGCGCGCTTTTTTGTGCCGTATTTTTTGAGCATGGCTTCTAATCCTGCCACAGTGCCCGGAACTCCAGCAGCCAAATAGCCATCCGTGCTTAGCTTAGGAATCACATTGCCATTTTTATCTAAATACATGTTTCTGCTCGCTCCAAGCGGAGCTTTTTCTCTAAAATCTAAAGTAATATTCTCTCCATTGGCTAGGTGAATTACTGCAAACCCACCCCCGCCTAAATTGCCCGCCACCGGATGCACCACCGCTAGGGCATAACCCATTGCTACTGCCGCATCGATCGCATTCCCTCCCTCATCTAAAACCTTTTGTCCGATTTTATCTGCTAAAGGATGACTAGAGAGAGCTAACGCTCTGCCCTTAATGGGGGGTAAACTTGCCGCAAGAACACTGCTAGCTATCCCCACACTTGCCCATAGCACCACCGCTACACGCCATACTCTCACCATGCTAACTCCTGATGTTTCTTAAAATATCTTAACACAGCTAGACTTACAGCTAGCACAAATAGGCTATAATGCCACAAATCCAAAAGGATGCCTGTGGTTCTAGCTCTTAAATATCGCCCTAAACATTTTCAGGATTTGGTAGGACAAGAAAGCGTGTCTAAAACCCTAAGTTTGGCTTTAGAGCAGGGGCGTTTAGCGCATGCCTATTTGTTTAGTGGGCTTAGGGGTTCGGGCAAGACTTCTAGCGCGCGCATTTTTGCCCGCGCCTTGCAGTGTGAAAAAGCCCCCACCAGCACTCCCTGCGATGTCTGCGCTAATTGTGTTGATGCGCTACAAAATAAGCATGTAGACATTATCGAAATGGATGGCGCGTCTAACCGCCGTATTGAAGACATACGAGAAGTGATTGAGCAGACCAAGTACCAACCTAGCATGGGAGCTTTTAAGATTTTTATTATCGATGAAGTGCACATGCTCACTAAGGAAGCCTTTAATGCTTTGCTAAAAACGCTTGAAGAACCTCCTCCTCGTGTCAAATTCATTTTGGCCACTACAGATCCTCTCAAACTCCCCGCCACCATTCTTAGCCGCACCCAGCATTTTCATTTTAAAAAAATCCCCCCTAAAGCCATTGTGGCGCATTTGCAACACATCTTAAGTTTGGAGGGCGTGCAATACCAAGAGGGGGTCTTAGAGATATTAGCTAGAAGTGGGGGAGGGAGCTTGCGAGACACTTTAACTCTCACTGAGCAGGCCATTAATTACAGTGCAGGTCCCCTCACTCTTGAGATGATTACACGGATGTTAGGTCTAGTGGACATGCAAGTTTTGCATGATTTTTTTCAAGCTCTTAGGGATAATCCGGAGCGCATCTGTGACTCTTTGAGACTTTTTGAAGAATACGACCCGCAAGTGGTGCTTGATGAGATGTCTCTTTTTCTTAAAGAAGCTCTGCTCCATAAAACTTTTCCACTGAATTTAGTGGATGCGTGGATGGGTGTTTTGGCCCAAGCCAAGTCTCTTTTGCATGCGGGCGTGGATGGGGGTTTTGTCTTAACTCTGAGCGCGCTCAAAATGCAAGCAACGCCCACACCTCAAGCGCCATCACTCTCTCAACGCCCAGCACCAATACCCACTCAAACTCCAACACCACCTCCAGCACCACCCAAACAACCCACCCCTCAAGAACTTTTTGAGAAGCTTATTGTAAGGATTCATGCTCATAATCCCGATTTGGGCAACCTCTTTAAAAAATTTGTCCAATTCCATGCTTTTGAAAATAAAACTCTTTGGTGGGTTTCAAGAGCGGATGCCCATGCTAAAGGAATTTTGATGCAACATTTTGAGTTGATCAAACAACTTGTAGCAGAGGTCTTTGGTGAGGGCGTGCAGGCTCAAGCCCTAAAGGTTACTTCTCCCTCAGAGCCTCCCCCCCCTCCTTCTGCAACTCCTCCCCCCACAGCTCCGAATTTACGCGAGCAATTCATGCAAGAAAACTCCAATTTAGTAGGGGCGATGCAAGAGCATTTAGGGATTGTTGATGTCAAGGTGGAAAAATCTTGAAAGAGATCATAGCAGGACTGCAGGATTTAGATCGAGTGTTGGATCATTTGGACCAACACCGCAAAGAACATCAAATTGTTTTGTTGCGAGGTGATTTGGCTAGTGGTAAAACAACTTTAGTACAACGCTTTTGCGCACGCCACCACGCTCTTCAAGCCACTTCGCCTACTTTTACTTTAGCGCATCACTACCCCGGAGGCGAATTTGAGATTTACCATTATGATTTTTACCGCAAAGATGTTCAAGAGCTTTTGTTGATGGGTGTTTTGGATCATTTGCAATATGTAGGCGTGCATTTTGTAGAATGGGGGACGGAGACTTTAAAGAAAATACTCATCCAAGCAGGTTTTGAAGTGCTGATCATCACCCTAGAGAGAAGAGATCGTCTTTGTTGCTATAGGTTCAATAATGGATAAACTCAGCGCGATCAATTTGAGCAAACAGATCAAAAAGACCAAGATCGTGCATGATGTTTCCTTAGAGGTAGAGAGTGGACAGGTAGTGGGCTTGCTAGGGCCCAATGGCGCGGGTAAAACGACGACTTTTTATATGATTTGCGGGCTCTTGCAACCTAGTGGAGGAAAAGTTACGCTTAATGACATCGATCTCTCTAGTTATCCTTTGCATAAGCGATCTAATTTGGGGATTGGCTATCTCCCTCAAGAATCGAGCATTTTTAAGGATTTGAGTGTTTTGGACAATCTCATGTTGGCTGCTCAGACCACTTTTAAAACCTCTAAGGAAGCTATGCAACGCATAGAGGAGATGCTAGAGGCGTTTAACATTCAGGCTATTCAAGATCGCAAGGGCATGTCTTTGAGCGGGGGGGAGAGGCGGCGCGTAGAGATAGCACGCGCGCTCATCAAAAGCCCTAAATTCATTCTGCTTGATGAACCCTTTGCTGGAGTGGATCCTATTGCAGTGTTGGATATTCAAAAGATCATCGAACACCTTGTAGAGATGAATATCGGGGTGCTCATTACCGATCACAATGTGCGCGAAACCTTGAGCGTGTGCCATCGGGCTTATGTGATCAAGAGTGGGACTTTGCTCGCTAGTGGTAGCAGTGATCAAATTTATGACAATGAACTGGTCAGAAAACACTACTTGGGCGAGCATTTTAAAGCATGATGGCTATTTTACGCCCCACCCCCACCCCTGCCCCCAAAGGCAAGCTTTCTGCAACGCTTAAGAGTTGGCTACCTATTTTACAAAGCGGACCCCTAGAGATGGAAGAAACTCTGCAAGGCTATGTTCAAGACAATCCTTGTGTGCGCGTGCAAAGTGCATTGAGCACGGACTTTAGTAGTCAAAAATTTTACAAGCCCCCTCGCCCCAGCCTCAAAAACACTATGACAGATAAAATTGAGAGTTTGAGCGTTTATGCCTCTACTCTTTATGAGAGTTTGGAACAACAACTCTTGCCCCCCCTTTTTCCTACAGAGACTTCTTTAAAGATTGCCCACGACATTATAGAAAACCTTAATCGCGAAGGATATTTTGAAGGGGATGTGCAGGCGCAGGCTTTGGCCTTAGGCGTAGACGCGCAAGACTATGAAAAAGTGCGCCAACGCTTTGCCTATTTAGACCCTCCGGGAGTGGGAGCAGTGAGCCTAGAGGAGAGCTTTCTTTTCCAACTTACCCACCATGAAGAATTAGACACGCCCACTTACGATCTCTGTGTTAAGATTGTGCACCACCTTGAAAAGCATAAGGATTTTAGCCATTTGAAGGCTTATCCTAAAGCCATGAAGGTGATCACTTCTTTTAAAAATCCTCCTGCTATTGATTTTGATGAGGTATCTTTGCCCGTGATTCCTGATCTTTTTATTTGTGAGGACAATGGTGAGATTTCTGTGCGTCTTAATGATGCGTATTATCCTAAAATTGTGATCGAAGAATTGAATATTAAAGAGCCTTGCGGTTATCTCAAGGAAAAACTCAAGGAAGCTAGGGATTTGGTGGACGCGCTACAAAT
Source organism: Helicobacter felis ATCC 49179 (assembly GCF_000200595.1). Taxonomy (NCBI): domain Bacteria; kingdom Pseudomonadati; phylum Campylobacterota; class Epsilonproteobacteria; order Campylobacterales; family Helicobacteraceae; genus Helicobacter; species Helicobacter felis. The sequence goes on from NC_014810.2 coordinate 675,269, forward strand.
GCGCCAGCAAACACTCTTAAAAATTGGATTAATGCTCGTGGAATACCAATACGATTTTTTTAAAGGCAAGGAGATCAAACCTATGCGCCTAGTGGATATTGCTAATGAATTTGGCTATTCCACTAGCACCATCTCGCGCGCCATCGCTAATAAATATTTGGAATGCACGCGTGGAACTTTCCCTATCAAAAGCTTTTTTACTACAGCATTAGAGGGAGATATTTCCAACACCTCTATCAAAGATTTTATTTTAGAGAGTGTCAAACAGGAGAATCCTCAGCGCCCTTTGAGTGATATGAAATTATTAGAATTGGTTGAAAATAAATTTGGACTTAAAATCGTGCGCCGCACTATTACCAAATACCGCAAACTTTTAAACATCGCTAGCTCTTCAGAGCGTAAAAAACTTTACAGTTTGCGCGCGCCTTAAGTCAAGGCGTGTTAAAATTCTCTTTTTTCAAAAGGAAGCCTATGGAGACATTGAAACTAAGTGATGATGCCTTGTTTGCCTTATTTGCAAGTCTGAGCACCCCCACAGCCCCCCACCAAGCCCATGTCTATGTGCAAGCTTTTTCACATTTTAAGCATATTGCTTTGGGTACAAGCGACTTTGGCTATTCCTTCTATGCCCTAGGTAAAGCTTATGAAACGGGTTTAGGCGTTTCCAAAGACCTGCAAAAGGCCAAAGACCTTTATACAGAGGCGATCAAACGCTACCAAACTTACGAGGGGCAGGATGAGTCCCACCTGGAAGCGATCCGCGCCCTAGAGAAATGGCTCTGAGTGGTCGCTGTGACCGCCGTGATCTCTGTGATCTCTATGGTGGTGGCGATTGTGTGCGTTGCTTGCGTGGCGCTTATGATCTCGGCGGTGTGTGTTGAGAGGGTTGTAATAAGAGTTACAGACCCTAGAATTGTGGGGTTTAGATTCACATCCGCACCCTTGTTCTTGTAGTGTTGTAGTCGCTCCATCTGCAGGAGTGTTTGCAAAAATCTCTAGGTCGCTAGGCCTAGGCTCAAAGACTTCTACGCTAAAGCCTAATTTTTTGGCTAACTCTAGGAGTTCTGATAGGTTTTCTTGTTTAATATTTTGAACTAATGCATCCATATAAAATCCTTTCATGGAATTTACTCTCCCATTCTAACTTTCTAAAAATAATCAAAATCTAACAGAAACCCAATGCGATGTGCTATAATGCGGAATTTGGAGAACCTATGGACATCAAAAACGCCTTTTTACAGCACTTTGAACGCTTAAACCATGTGCGTGTGCCTAGCTCTAGCCTTGTGCCCGATGATTCCAGCTTGCTTTTCACCAATGCGGGCATGGTGCAGTTTAAAGATATTTTCTTAGGTAAAGTCGCGCCTTTTACCCCGCGCGCTACCAGTGCCCAGCTGTGCATGCGCGCTGGGGGCAAGCATAATGACTTAGAAAATGTGGGCTACACTAACCGCCACCATACTCTTTTTGAAATGTTGGGAAATTTCTCCTTTTTTGATTACTTTAAAGAAGAGGCGATCGCCTATGCCTATGATTTTGTGCATAAAACACTAGGCTTTCAAAACAAAGATATTTACATTAGTGTGCATGAAAAAGACACGCAAGCTTATAAGTTGTGGCAAAAATTCGTGCCTGAGAGTCATATCAAGACAATGGGGGATAAGGACAATTTTTGGCAGATGGCAGACACGGGACCTTGCGGGTATTGCAGTGAGATTTACATCGATCAGGGCGCGCAGGCTTTCCATTCTGAGCAAGACTATTTCGGGGGCGAGGGGGATCGTTTCTTAGAGATTTGGAACTTGGTGTTCATGCAATACGATCGCTCTAAAGAGGGCGTGCTCACCCCTTTAAGTCAGCCTTGCATTGACACGGGTATGGGGCTGGAGAGGGTGCAGGCTCTGCTGGAGGGCGTGCAAAACAACTTTGACTCCTCTTTGTTTAAGCCTTTAATGGCGTGCATTGAAGAGGTTTTTGATTTGCCCTACAGCGCGCATAAAGAATCCTTTAGAGTGCTAGCCGATCACGCTAGAAGCGTGGTGTTTTTACTGGCTATGGGGGTGTATTTTGACAACACGGGGCGGGGCTATGTCCTGCGCCGTATTTTGCGCCGTGCGCTAAGGCATGGCTACTTACTCGAGCATGCCAAAGGGCGCGAACTCAGCGAGCCCTTTTTCTATAAAATCTTAGGGAGTGTGTGCGCCTCCATGCGCGATTACTCCATTTTACAAGAACAACAAGAGAGTTTGCAAGCCGAATGCAAAGCAGAAGAAGAGTTATTTTTAAACACCCTAGAAAAGGGCATGCATCTTTTTGAGAGCGCGCTCGCAGAAAGCAATGAAATTTTTAGCGGCGCGGTGGCGTTTAAGCTCTATGACACTTACGGTTTTCCCCTAGATTTGACCATGGACATGCTTAGAGACAAAGGAATTGAGGTCGATCTGGCCGGCTATGAGGCGTGTATGCAGGAGCAAAGAGCGCGCTCGCAATTTAAACAGAGTGGAGCCAAAGATAGCCTAAAAACTTTGGATTTGAGCAAATTAGAGCCAAATGCTTTTGAGGGTTACCACCATGAGAGTTTGAAAGCGAGCATCCGCGCGTTGTATGCGCCCGATGATCAGGGTGCGCTAGTTTCTGTGCAAAGTGCCGCGCAAAATACAAAAGCCTATGTCGTGTTGGACAAAACTCCCTTTTATCCTCAAGGTGGAGGACCCATTGGGGATAAGGGTGTGTTGTTGGACTTGACACACAACCCGATCGCCCATGTGTTAGACACCCAAAAAGTGGGTGCGATCAATATTAGCCTTGTGGAGTTTAAAAGGGAGGGGCGCGTAGGGGATGGCGTAATAGCCCAAGTGATTGATCGCGCCGAGATTGCCAAACACCACAGCGCAACCCATTTATTACACCTAGCTCTTAGGGAAGTTTTGGGCAGAGCTGCACAAGCTGAGGGTAAAAACGCCCAAATTCAGCAAAAGGGAAGTCATATAGAAACCACGCGCCTACGCTTTGATTTTAGTTTTTACCGCGCCTTGAGCGATGCTGAAATCGAAGCGGTGGAAGAGTTTGTAAATACCCAAATTAGCATGGGAGCTAGCACCAATATCGAGCACATGGGAGCAGAAGCTGCCAAACAGAGCGGGGCAGTGATGTTGTTTGAAGACAAATATTTAGAAGAGGTGCGCGTGGTGCGCATTGCTGGTAGCCTAGAGGCATGCGGAGGGGTGCATGTGAGCGATAGCGCGCACATTGGGGGTTTTGCCATTACCAAGAGCTCAAGCGTGAGCGCTGGGGTGAGGCGCATTGAGGCGGTGTGTGGGAAGACGTATTACCAATTCATCGCCCAAGAGCGCGCCACTCTCAGACAAGCGCGCCAAAAGTTAAAAACCTCTGATCTGCTCAAGGCTTTAGACACGAAGGCGCAATCTGCTACGCCCAAGCCAAATTGTGCGCACTTGGTGCAGTGGCATTCTATCCGCAATAAACAACTCGCCCTTTTGCACGCCCAAAAAGAACACCTTAAGGAGTTTTTGGCACTCATCGACACGCATAAAAAACAACAAAAAGATTTAGTCGCACTCTTTCTCTATCCTAATTTACAAAAACAGGGCTTGGAGTTGTCGCTTAAATCTGTCGGGAGTGAGGATATGCTAGCTCTATTGACTCGCTTGAAAAGCCAGCTAGACACCCTAGGTTATGGACATAAAGGGGGAGGCAAACGCGATTATGTGTCTTTGCTCATTCAAAAGCAAGGGGGCGCGCTCACCCCTGAAGAAATTGATCATTTAGTCCAAACACTCAAACAAAGCACTTTGGATTTTATGGCAGGCTGATGCACACCAATACGCTCTTTTTGATGCTCTTTGTTTCGCTCATCTTGGGGCTAGTTGGCTTGCTCATCTTTTTATGGGGGCTCAAGGGCAAGCAATTTAATGATGAGAAAAAGATGTTAGAAGTTTTGCTCTATGACAGCCCTAGCGATCTACGCACTGCCAAACAAGAGGAAGTTAAGTCTAAGAAGAAAGGATAATATGGGCGAGTTATATGATGTCGTGGTGGTAGGGGCAGGACCTAGCGGGATTGCCACTGCTGTGGAGTGTAAGCTCAATGGGATCGCTAGGGTGCTCTTATGTGAAAAAGAAGCGCAGAGTTGTGGGATGATACGCAAATATTACAAGGCCCATAAGCGCGTAGATAAAGATTATCGTAAGCAGGTTGTGGATATTAAGGGGCATATTCCTTTTAGCGACACGGATAAAGAGGGCGCGTTAGAGGTGATGGAAAAAGCCCTACAGGAACATAATATTGAAGTGGCTTATAAAACCAGTATTGAGAATGTGGTTAGAAAAGATCATTATTTTGAAGTGGTGAGCGGGTCTAATCAAGTCTTCAAGGCTAAGAGCGTGGTGATTGCTATTGGCAAGATGGGGCAACCCAATCGCCCCTCCTATCCCATCCCCGTAGAGGTGATGCGCCAAGTGGTCTATACTATTAATGATTGCAAAGAAAAAGAAGATGTTTTAGTAGTGGGCGGGGGCAATTCGGCAGTGGAATACGCTATCGCGCTCTCTAATACCAATAACACCACCCTCAACTACCGCCAGACCACTTTTAGCCGTGTGAATGAGGACAATTTGAGGAATTTAGAGGAAGCTTTTGAGAGGAATTTAAACCAAAAATTGGGCGTGGATATTGAGGGTTTGAGCGGGGAGGATGGCAAGGTGCAGGTGCATTTTAAAGACGGGACACAAGCCCTTTTTGATCGCGTCCTCTTTGCTATTGGAGGCTCCACTCCCCTAGAGTTTCTCAAAAAATGTAAGGTAGCCCTAAGTGAAAGTAACTTGCCCCTTGTGAGCCCCGAACATGAAAGCAGTATTGCTAATTTATACATTGTGGGCGACATTGTTTATAAATCCGGGGCGAGCATTGGGATCGGATTGAATGCGGGCTTTGAAGTGGCTCAGGTGCTTAAAAGTCGCTTGCTCTAGTGCGCTTAAAGCGCTATGGCTAGCCTGCGTTTTGGTAGGGGTTGCCTATTCCCAACCACGCGCCACACCAACACAACACAAAGGAGAACGGATGCAATTTTTTAAGGTTTTTGTACATACAGACACACAAGGGTTTTTAGATCTTAAATTTGGGGGCAATGCGAGCGCGGAGTTCTTAGATCATGGTTTGCCCAAGCGATCGCCTGAGATTAGCTGGGAAGGCGTGAGCGGAGCTAAGAGCTATGCCCTAGAAATTGTAGATGACGATGCCGCCCCTGTGGTAGGTAAGCCCTTTATCCACTGGGTGGTGGGCAATATCATAGGCACAAAGTTAGCCGAAAACGCCTCTTTGGAAAATAAACAGATTGTTCAGGGGATCAACTCGCTTACAGAGGGATATTTGCGCTCCTCTTTGAGCCCAGAGGAAAAACACGCCTCCAATTTGGCCAATAGCACCTACATTGGACCCATGCCCCCCAATGGGGATCACCATTATTTGATTCAGGTCTATGCTTTGGACATCGCGCATGTGGATTTAAAACCTCCCTTTTTCATTAACGAGTTGCACGATGCGATTCGCGGGCATATTTTAGGCTTGGGGCGCGTGGAGTTCAAATACCCTCAAATGCGTCGCTAATAGAGTTTTAAACTTGAGCATGTTAGAATCGGGGTTTTACTTGAATTCTGCGTAAAGGCTTTGGTATGCAAAATTGTGTGCTAGAGATGGACATCCATGCCATCGCTCAGATTCTCCCTCACCGCTACCCTTTTTTGCTTGTGGATCGAGTGGTGCGCCTAGAAACTTATAAACAAGTGCATGCATATAAAAATATTACCTATAATGAAGAGGTTTTCACTGGGCACTTCCCCAGCAAACCCATTTACCCCGGGGTGCTCATTGTAGAGGGCATGGCGCAGGCGGGCGGGCTTTTAGCCTTTGTGAGCTTGTTTGGAGTGAGTCCAGAGATTGCACAAACTAAATTGGTCTACTTTATGACTATCGACTCTGTCAAGTTTCGCAATCCAGTAATCCCGGGCGATCAGCTCCACTATCATTTGGAGGTGCTCAAATATAAGGGTATGATTTGGCAAGTAGGGGGCACAGCTAGGGTTAATGATAAAATCATGGCAGAAGCGGAGTTAAAGGCCATGATCGTGGATAAAGAGAGCGGTAAAAGGAACTCAGGAGAGCAAGCATGATTGCAAGCACTGCTATTATCGATCCTAAAGCCCGCATCGCTCCATCTGCACGGATCGGGCATTTTTGCGTCATTGGTCCCCATGTTACCTTAGAAGAGGGCGTAGAACTTTATAATAATGTTACTCTTTTGGGTAATACGACTATTCAAAAAAACACGACTATCTTTCCTTATGCCACTTTGGGCACCATTCCCCAAGACTTAAAATACGATGGCGAAGAAACACAACTTGTGATCGGGGAACGCAACCTGATTCGCGAATATTGCATGATCAACCCGGGCACTCAAGGTGGAGGTGGCGTAACGCGTATTGGTAATGATAATCTTTTAATGGCCTATGTGCATGTCGCCCATGACTGCCAAATTGGCAATCATTGTATTTTGGCCAATGGCGTAACCCTAGCCGGGCATATTGAAGTGGGTGATTATGTCAATATTGGTGGCGTAACAGCGATCCACCAATTTGTGCGTATCGCTAAGGGGTGTATGGTGGCTGGGGCGAGCGCGCTGGGTAAGGATGTGCCCCCTTATTGCATTGTAGAGGGAAATCGCGCCTTTATCAAAGGCATCAACCGCCACCGCATGCGCACACTCTTAAAGTCCGCAGAAATTGACTTCATTAGCATGTTTTATAAAAAACTCTTTCAGGAACATTCCATCCGAGATAGCGCTAATAAATTGCTTCAAGAACACGCAGATAACCCCCACGCTCAAGAAATTTGTAATTTTATCCTAGAAAGCCAACGAGGCATCGCCTTTAAAGCTACGCATTTTCAAGAGGAGGATGCATGAACACCCGTTATTGTAGCTTTTGCAATAAACCTGAGAGCACTTTAGGCTACCAACGCCGTCTTGTTTTTTCTTCTCGCAAATCGGGCAAAGACACCCACATTTGCGAATATTGTATCGAATACCTTTATAAAGAGCTTCATACTGATCTGCACCCCAGTGCCCTAGATTTGCAACGCCTTGAGAGAATTGAAAACTCTCTGCCTCAAGCTAGCAAGTCTTCAGACACCCTTGTGCCCTCGCCCAATGTGCTTAAAGAAATTCTTGATAATTATGTCGTGGGTCAGGAAGAGGCGAAGAGGGTTTTTAGTGTGGCTGTCTATAATCACTATAAAAGACTCAATCATCAAGAAAAGCAAAAACAACGCCAAAGAATCAAAGCCTCTGAGAACGAATCGCTTGATGATGTTGAGATTTCTAAATCCAATATTCTTTTGGTAGGGCCCACAGGGAGCGGGAAAACTCTCATGGCACAGACCTTAGCGCGCTTTTTAAATATCCCTATTGCTATTAGCGATGCGACCAGTTTGACAGAGGCGGGCTATGTGGGCGAGGATGTGGAAAATATCCTAACGCGTCTTTTGCAGGCCAGCGATGGAGATGTAGAGCGCGCCCAGAGGGGCATTGTGTTTATTGATGAGATTGACAAGATCGCGCGCCTCTCAGAGAACCGCTCTATCACGCGCGATGTGTCCGGCGAGGGCGTGCAACAAGCCCTGCTTAAAATCATTGAGGGAAGTGTGGTGAATGTCAGCCCTAAGGGGGGGCGCAAACACCCTAATGAAAATTTTGTCCAGATCGACACAACCAACATTCTTTTCATTTGTGGGGGGGCTTTTGATGGGATTATTGACATCATCAAGCGCCGCATCCATAGCAATGTGCTAGGCTTTGGTAATGAAAAGAAAACCAAAGAACAACTAGAGGATATTTTACACCTAGTAGGGCCTGAAGACTTGATTAATTATGGCCTAATTCCCGAGCTTATCGGACGCTTACCTGTAATCTCTACCCTCAAGCCCATTTCCAAAGAAGCAATGGTAGACATCCTACTCAAACCTAAAAATGCTCTTATTAAGCAATACCAACAGCTCTTTAAAATGGACGATGTGGATTTGGTATTTGAACCAGAAGCCATCGAAGAGATCGCCAATCAAGCTATTAAGCGCAAAGTGGGGGCGCGAGGGTTGCGATCCATTATTGAGAGTTTTAGCCTAGATGTGATGTTTGATCTGCCTAGCTTAAAAGATTACCAAGTGGTCATCACCAAAGGTTGTGTTCTGCAGACCGAAAAACCTCTTTATATCAAAAAGAATAAAACCCTCCCCATGCCATCTTAAGAGAAAGAAGTCTATGATCCTCAATAAATTAATTGGTGTTTTTTCACATGATGTTGCTATTGATCTAGGAACAGCTAATACTGTGGTTTCTGTCAAAGGGCAGGGCATTATTATCAACGAGCCTTCTATCGTAGCGGTTAAACTCAATAAATACGATCGCATGGAAGAGATTTTAGCCGTGGGCAGTGAAGCTAAAGAGATGATTGGTAAAACCCCTGCTGGGGTGCAAGCGATTCGCCCCATGAAAGATGGAGTAATTGCTGATTTTGAAATCACTGAAAAGATGATTCGCTACTTCATCGAAAAAGCCCACCAACGCAAGACACTAATCCGCCCACGCATCATGGTTTGTGTGCCCTATGGCTTGACCAGTGTGGAACGCAAGGCAGTAAAAGAGAGCGCGATGAGTGCGGGCGCGCGCGAAGTGTTCTTGATTGAAGAACCAATGGCAGCAGCCATTGGGGCGGGTTTGCCGGTTAAAGACCCTCAGGGGAGTTTGATTGTAGATATTGGCGGGGGCACTACAGAGATTGGCGTGATCAGTTTAGGCGGGCTTGTGGTGAGCAAGAGTATCCGCGTGGCAGGGAATAAACTCGATGCGAGCATTGTAGATTATGTGCGCAAAACCTATAACTTACAAATTGGCGAGCGCACGGGCGAAGAGATTAAAATTGCCATCGGTTCGGCGATCGAGCTCAATCCCCCTTTGACTATGGAGGTCAGCGGGCGCGATCAGGTGAGTGGGATTTTAAACACCATCACTTTGAGTAGCGAGGATGTGCGCGAGGCGATCAAAGAGCAAATCCGCGAAATTAGCAACGCGCTTAAGGCGGTTTTAGAGGAAGTCAAGCCCGATTTAGCGGGGGATATTGTAGAAAATGGCGTGGTGCTCACCGGTGGGGGTGCGCTCATTAGGGGACTGGATAAATATTTGAGTAATATTGTAAAATTGCCCGTCTTTGTGGGCGAAGAACCCCTTCTAGCCGTAGCGCGGGGCACGAGTCGCGCTATTGAAGATTTGGATTTATTGAGTAGCTTAGGAGATTTGTAGGCATCCGTGCTCCACAAACGCACCGTACTTATTTTAGTGCTGATTGCTTGTGCGTTGTGGGCACTCAACATTCGAGGGTCTAGCAGCTTTTTAAGCGACAAGATTAAGATAGGCTTCTCGCAGTTGCGCGAGGCGATTGCCAACGCCTATCAAAGGCATATCGATCAAGCTAGCACGATCGCCAAATACCAAGTAGAATTAGAGGCTTACCGGCGCTTGCAATTCTCTTATGCCGACCTGAATGCACGCAACCAAGCCCTAGCCTTAGAGATTCATGACTTGTCTAACTTAGCGCACACCCCACCCCCTACGGACACGACTCCAGATGCCAAAAAAAATCTAGGCACTCCTACCCCATCTGCCAAGAAAACGCCCACACCTTTATACCAAGCGCCTCATTTTCTTCTCACTCGCGTTTATGGCTTTGCGCAACTTAATAACCCCTATGAAATTCTCTTAGATGTGCAAGGCACTTACCCACGCGATCAAATCTTTGGCATGGTAGCTTTTGGGCGGGCTATAGGCATTGCTCTTCAAAAGAATGGGCGTTTTGTGGGACTTTTGCACGGGGACGCACAGGCGAGTTATAGCGTGGCGATCAAAAGTGGAGGTAAAGTTTATTATGGCTTTATCACTAATCAAAACTTCAAAACTTATGTGGATTTTTTGCCCGCCTATGCCCCTTTGAAGGCCGGAGATGTGGTGGTTACAAGCGGGCTGGATGGAATCTTTAGCGCGGGAATCTTCGTGGGCAAAGTGGCTAAAATTAGCAATCATTACACCTATAAAAAAGCCCTCTTACAACTTGAACACTTAGATCGCATGCTTTTTTATACCACCCTTGTAATCTCGCCACCCCCGCCCCCTAGTCCACAAACCTAAGGTTTAGTTTTAGAAAACTTGCTCAATTTGGGGGTTTTGCCTCCCTTGTTAACCAACTTTTCAACAAATAATACTAATACTTAAAACATAGCATTTAAAGGGAATCTATGATCAAAAAGTTTTTACTAGCTGGCTTGTTTATTGCCCAAATTTTTGCCGCTACGCCTAAAGATACTATTGTGATCGGTGTTGAAAATGAAACAACCCGCATCAACCCTCTTTTTGATGAGGACCATGACAGCGCGCTAGACTTTGTCTTTAGCGGGCTCACGCGTTTTAGCGCGGATATGAAAATTGAGCCAGATTTGGCTAAAAGTTGGGAAGTTAGCCCAGATGGCTTAACTTGGACTTTTCATTTAAGAAAGGATGCTCTCTGGCATGATGGGCAAAAATTTAGCGCGCAGGATGTGAAATTCACCATTGAGCAGGCTTTAAACACCAAACTCAACGCCCCCGCACGCGCAAGTTTTGAGGAGGTGAAGAGTGTAGATATTTTAGACCCTTGCACGCTAAAAATTACCCTCAAAACCCCCTTCCCACCGCTTTTAGACGCGCTCAGCATTGGCATGTTGCCTAAGCACCTTTTGGAGGGCAAAGACTTAAATACGGATTCTTATAACCAACACCCCATCGGCACAGGTCCTTTTAAATTTGTCAAGTGGCAAAAGGGGAGTTTTATTAGTTTTGTCGCCAATGAGCATTTTTATAGGGGTAAACCCAAAACCAAAAAGATGATTTTAAAAATCGTGCCCGATTACAATGTGCGCACCTATGAGATTAAAAACGGCGCGCTAGATGTCGCTTTGGTTGAGCCTAATTTGCTTAAGGGCTTAGAACATGATCCCCATATTAAAATTATGGACATGAAGAGTGCGGATTACCGGGCTTTGATGTTTAATTTTCATAATGACCTCTTAAAATCTTTGACAATTAGGCAGGCTATTAATTATGCTATTAATCGCCACCGCATCGCTCAAAAGATTTTACACGGCTATGGTTTTGTGGCCAATAACCCTATTCAGGTCAGTTGGGCTAATGATAAGAATGCCAAAGCCTACCCCTATGACCCCAAGAAAGCCCAAGAGATTTTAGCCAAAGAGGGTTGGAAATTACAGGGTAAATTCTTGTATAAAAATGGTAAGCCTTTAGAGTTTGACATTTACGCCTTTAATAGCGACCCTCTCCGAGTTGCCCTAGCTAAAATATTGCAAAGCGAGCTAGCTAAGATCGGCATTAAAGCCAACGCCATCATCAAAAACCATGGCGCGTTTGAAATCGATAAAGTAGATAGCTTCATCATCGGCTGGGGCAGCCCTTTGGATCCGGATGTGCAAACTTACCGGGTGTTTAGCTCTAAAATGGATGCGAGCACTAATGAAAATGGCTGGAATTACAACCACTACCATGATAAAGCCGTAGACGAAGCCTTGCTAAAGGCGCGCACCACCGATCAAAACTCTAAGCGCAAGTTTTGGTATGCCAAATTCATTCAGGCTTTGCACAATAACCCCCCCTTTGCCTTCCTTGTTTATTTGCGCTATCCCTTAGCTTATCGGAGCAATGTCCATGGCATAAAACCCACGATTTTAGGGCATCACGGCGCGCGCTTTACTTATGATGTTGCTACATGGAGCAAAGATTAGTTTCTTTATTCTTAAAAGGGTAGTTGGGGTATTTTTACTCCTAGGGGTTTTTAGTTTTGTAATCTTTGTCATGCTGGATTTTTCTAGCGGGAGTGTGGTCTCTGGGGTCTATGGAGATAGCATTCAGGCGGCTAATCCTCTTATTAAAGAGCGTATGCTAGATAATCTAGGCTTGAATCGCCCCCTCTTGGTGCGTTATGTGGAGTGGTTATGGCGGGCTGTGCATGGGGATTTAGGCGTGAGCTTGGCTAGTGGGGAGAGGGTTGTTGACATTCTTAAAGATCGCCTGCCCTACACTCTCATTTTAGGGTTGACAAGTTTTGTTTTGAGCTTTATTTTAGCGATTTTATTAGGGAGCTTGAGCGCGTTTTTTAAGGATTCTCTGTGGGATAGGGCAATCATGTTTGCCACTTTGGGGTTTTTTAGCATCCCTAGTTTTTGGCTAGGCTTGATGGCTATTATGATCTTTAGCGTGCTCTTGGGCTTGTTCCCTAGCTCAGGAGTCTATGAGTTAGGAGTTGAGCCGAGTTTGGGCGATTTAATACACCACATGGTGCTCCCTGTAGCCGTGCTCACTCTCTCGCACCTAGCCATTTACACCCGTTTAGTGCGTTCAGTGGTGCTAGACACCCTCAAAGAGCCCTTTATTACCAGCTATCGCTCATGGGGGGTGAGTGAGGGCAATATCATTAAATTAGTCTTGCGCTATTCTCTACTGCCCATTGTGAGCTATTTTGGGAGCAATGCAGCCGGGATTTTAGGGGGCACTTATGTAGTAGAAAGCGTGTTTTCTATCGGAGGGCTGGGTAGCACCACCATTAGTGCCCTATTGAGCAAAGATTACCCACTAGCTCTAAGTATCATTTTGCTAAGCACTTTTGTAGTCGTGATTTTTAATCTCTTTGTGGAAGTGGTGGCAAAAATCTTAAATCCAAGATGGCGCGTTTGAAAAAGATGATTCTCTATGGTCTTTTGGTGCTTGTTGTGCTTGTCTTATTGCCCCTTTGCGCCCCCTTTGATCCTGCGCAGGTCAATTTAGACATGCTCAAACTACCCCCAAGTAGCACCTATCTCTTAGGCACGGATTTTTTAGGCAGGGACGAATTTTCTAGACTTTTATTTGGTTTAAGAAACTCAATTTTAATCGGGCTTTTAAGCGGACTACTTGCGTTATTGATCGCCTTTGTGTTCGTGTTCACTACCCTCAACGCTCCCAAATGGGCGCGTATATTCTTATTGCGCTGTTTAGATGGCTTTTTGTCCTTACCAAATCTATTGCTCGTTTTGCTTTTCAGTGCCTTTAGCGCGCATGGTTTTAGCATTCTAGCCTTGAGCGGGCTTTTGGCGTTGTTTTTGTGGGGCAATATGGCAAAGGTGCTTTATGATACCTTTGCTAATATCAGCACCTGCGAGTTTGTGTTGAATGAAAAGGGACTAGGGGCAGGGCGTTTTGCGCTCATGTTTTCTGAAATGTTGCCCGTGGCTAAGGCTAGCGTGTTCGTGCTTTTTGTGAATACATGCGCGCATGCCATCAGCGCAGAAGCGCTCTTAAGTTTTTTTGGCTTAGGGCTTAGGGTGGGGGAGGCGAGTTTGGGCAATATGCTAAATGAAGCCTCTGCAGCAATTTTTACGGGGGTGTGGTGGCTGGTGTTGGTTCCGGGTTTGGCGGTTTTTAGCGTGGTGTTTGTCTTGTCTTGGGCAGGCGATTGGGTGAGTGAGCATGATTAAAGTTGAACATTTACAAGTGAGCACCCCCAAAGGAGCTATTTTACAAGGGGTGAGCTTTTGCACATCTGAGCATTTAGCCATTTTGGGGAGTAGTGGGAGTGGTAAAAGCACGCTGTGTAAGGCGATTTGTGGCATTTTGCCCCCCCACTTCAAACTTAGTTACACCAAATTAGAAACAAATGCACGCGCGGGTTATGTGTTTCAGGATTGTATCAGTTGCTTTTTTCCCAATCTTAAAATTAAGGACACCTTTAAGATGGTGCTAAAAGATAAGCTAGAAAAGGCGTTTGGGATCTTTGAGCGTCTGAGTGTCCCTACTAAAGTGTGGCAACTCTACCCCTATGAGCTTAGTCGGGGCATGGCTAGCCGTGTGCAAATTGCGCTCAATTTAGCCCTAGAGGTGCAAATCCTCTTGTTAGATGAGGTAACAAGCTCGCTAGATAGTGCCAATACAAATAGTGTTATAGAATTACTGCTAGGATTGGATGCTCAAAGAGTGGTGATCACCCATGATGAGGAAGTGGCTTTCAAACTTTGCCAAGAGGTGTTGGTGCTAGAAAGTGGACAGATGGCTTATTTTGGGTCTAAGAAAGAGTATTTTGGATGAGCTTGCAAGTAGTGGGGTTGCAAAAGAGTTATGGGGAGGAGCGCATTCTACAAGATATTCATTTGGAAATTCACAAGGGGGAGGCTGTGGCGTTGATGGGGGCTAGTGGGAGTGGCAAGAGCACTTTAGTTAAATGTATCGCCCGCCTTGAGTCTTTTAACGGGGGGCAGATTTTATACCAAAATGAGGATATTCTTACAATCCCGCACAAACGATTTAGACAAACAATTCAATATGTGTTTCAAGATCAATTCAACGCCTTAAATCCAGCCAAACGCGTGAGCGCGCTCTTAAGCAGTGTGTGCCAGCGTTTTAAAAGCCATGATCTTTTAGAGATGATTTTACAGCACGCCAGACTTAAACCCACCCTTTTAAGTCGTTTTCCTAGAGAACTTAGTGGAGGAGAGAGGCAAAGATTAGGAATTGCGCGCGCCATGCTCACCCAAGCTCCTATTTTGCTCTTAGATGAAGTTACCAGTGCTTTAGATAAACGCCTAAAATATGAAATCATGGATGTGCTCATGGATTATCAAAAAAGCTTTAACACCACTATCATCTGCATCACCCATGATGGTCCCATTGCTCAAAAGTATTTTAAACGCCACTTGATCTTAGAAAAGGGGAGATTAGTAGAGTGAGCCTAATCACCTTTGATATGGAGTGGGAAAAAACGCACAGAAAGCGCAATATCCCCTAGTTTAAATAGCTCGCTGGCCTTAAAAGTCAAAGGCTGTATTGCTTCTGTCTCTTGGTGAGGATAAACTAACCACACTTGCACTTGGCGCGTGGGTCGATCTTGTTGAGGTAAAGCGTATTTGCTCGCATACGCCCACATCTGGTAAAGATCGGCATGGGATATATCTTTTTGCACTTTAAGTAACTTCCACTTGGTGTCTAAAATGGTAATTTCTGTGTCGTTTTCAAGCACAATATCTGGGAACATTTCAAAACACCTTCTATTTTGTTGATCCAACATTAGATATTTGCGGTTTTGCTTTTGCAAACCCACGCTATAGCCCTCTAAACTTTTTTTAAGCCAATGCCCTACAAAGGATTCAAAAAGTTTCTCCATAGGAAATAGCAACGCATAGGCACGGCTTGTCCCGCTATAAGGAGTCAGAGATTTTTTGCGCAAGAACAGATCGCACCATGCCAAAAGATGTTCATATTCCTTAAAACGACTAGCATGCGCACTTTTAGCAAAATCTCTTTCTATGTGGGTGCTAACACGCACCTCATCAAAAACAAAGCGCACGCTATTTAACTTCTCTTGGCTCTTGGGGCTTAGGCTCAAGGTTTTAAGCATTTCCAGCGTGGATCTAATGAGGCGATTAGGCGGATTATCTAGGCTATATTCATCGCTAGTGGTGTAAAAGCGTTCTTTGTGAATCAAATTATATTTGAGGTGGTTGGCGAACTCTAACTTACCCTTAAGATAGTGGCGATTTTCAGAGATAGCTAGATAATCCCGCTTCAACCCCCGCTTAATGAGCTGGGCACACGCGTCTAAAAACATTTGCACAAAGATATCTAGCAGAGGCAAATGCGCGCTATGGAGCTGGGAAAATTGGCTCTGTTTAAAAGGCGCGTCTTTGAGAGTGATCAGGCAATTATAAAGCACCGCTTTAGCATGGCAGAGGGGGCAATCGGGTTTGTGTGGAGGCTCTAGGCTATCTTGCGACTTTACAAACTTCTTAACCTGATCTTGAAACTTGGAGCGATCGAGTTTGGGGATTTGTTTTGGACACCCGGGGACATGATCCTTATCTAGGTCGTGTCCACAAATTTTGGGCAGTATCTCAATGCAAAAACCTTGAACTTGGATTAAGCCCACATAGTTTTGGGTCTTGAGGGTGCGCTTGTTTTTAAACCTCAAAAAGGTGTGGTTGCCCTCTTGGTGGGCAAAATCTAGCAAAGCCTCCCATATCCGAGGGGCTTTAGCCCTGTGTTCTTTTAAACACTCTGCAATATCCGTCTCGCTAAAGGCTTGGTATTCGGCTAAATAGAGCGTGGGGGTGGTTTTCATGGATTATCTACTGAGGGCTGTGTGTCAGACTTGATAGAGTTATCTTTGTTTGTCTCGTATATTTTTTTAAAAACAGCAACCCCCCACCCCGTAGCCTCTGTCATGTCATAGACTTTTTTATCCGCATCTACAAAGTCCTCTACGAGTTTTCCTAAAACAGCCCCCATTTTTTGGACCTCTTTAACCGCCAGCATGCCATTGCCATTTAACACTGCTTCAACCTTGGCGTGATCGTCATAAAAATACTCTTGCAAGAGCGGGATGATCTTGTTTTTAAAGCAATCTTGCAAATCTGACAAATCTTTTAGTCCCAAGAAGTAGCTATGTCCGATGGTGTGGTTTTGGTCGAGCAAAAACTCTATGCGCGCATTCATTGCTTCTAAAAGGGCTTGCAAATCAACCCCTGCGCAATTTTTAAGTAAAGTAGAATCAGGCATCATCTCTACAAAGGTAAATCTACGGCGCAGGGCGG
The DNA here is from genome assembly GCF_000200595.1 of Helicobacter felis ATCC 49179. Taxonomy (NCBI): domain Bacteria; kingdom Pseudomonadati; phylum Campylobacterota; class Epsilonproteobacteria; order Campylobacterales; family Helicobacteraceae; genus Helicobacter; species Helicobacter felis. The sequence goes on from NC_014810.2 coordinate 691,994, forward strand.
TATCTAGCAAGGCGATAGAGCGATCGGCGGTGTTCATCGTGCCGATGATGTAAAGATTGTCGGGCACGCCAAAAGGCTTTTTGCTATAAGGCAGAGTAACCCGCAATTCCTCGCTACTACCTAGTCGTTTGCTAGGCTCAATAAGGGTAATGAGCTCGCCAAAAATCTTAGAAATATTGCCCCGGTTGATTTCATCGATGATAAGAATATAGGGTTGCTTGGGGGGAGCTTTGGGGGATTGTGCTTGTGTTTTAAAGTGGTTTTGTTCAAACTCCCTCATTTTTTCAAAAAGTTTATAATAGTATGTGTTGTTACCTAGACTTTCTTGTTTGCTTCCTGCATCCCAAGGTTTGATAGCCTGCGCATTTACAATCTCTCCCCTCTTAAATTTAAAATAATCTCTCTCTATAATACCTCTTCCTAAGGATGTGCTGTCCTCTTTGACAGAACCTCCAAGCTTGAAAGAAAACATAGAGACTTCTTTGTGAGTAATCTTGCTAATGCCTTTGCGCTCGGTAATCTCTTTGATGGTTGCCGATCTATCGACTCCCTCATCTAGGGCAAATTCTTTGCCTTGATTCGTGGTTTCTCCCACATATTGGACAAAATTACAGAGCAGACGATCTAGATAGTCCATGTCTTCTTGTGTGCTCATGTTTTCTTCTTGTGCGCCTGTATCTGAATTTTCAGGTTTTAAAGCCTTTTGAGCCTCTTGGCACATTCTCTTAAAAATCCCGTCCTCGACTCTGTAGCACACCTGCTGGCTAGCCATCTCTGGCTTGATTCCCTCTACAAATTCTTCATAACCATAGCTTTGATGGAAGGTTACAAAGTCAATACGCCCTCGATCTTTGCAATAATCAAACAAGAGTTTAGCGCGAGCTCTTTTGTCTTCCTCGCTATCTCCTTGGGGAATTTGTTTTTTAAATTCCCCCTGTTCTTCTAATGCCTTAAATTTCTCTACGATGGCTTGATCACTTGTAAAGTCCAAAATCTCCAACGCTTTATGAATGGTGTTATAAGTCTTGCCCGTGCCGGGAGGTCCAAAGAGGATTTGGTTTAGGGGGGTTTTATTATTCATAGGTTCTCCTTTGTGGTTTTCTTGGGGTGTTTGTGAAGGATTTTTTTTAAAGTTATCTATGTGGACAGCATTAAGCGCATTAGCACATTTTAGGAAGTAGCCTGTGATGTTTTGCTTAAAGTCCTCTAGGTTGTCATAAGTATCAAAATACTTTTGCGACTTTATAGACTTTCTTTTATTTTTAAAAAAATGCTTATACGCTGGGCATTTTTTACAATTTTCAAAGTTTTCTTTATCCCACCAATCTATACCTATGCAACAAACAAATCCTTTTGTAGGGACACCCTTTACCTTGCCATGCCAATTGTAACCAATCCAAATATCAAAGCCCCGATGATGGGTGGCTGTGGCGGTGTTAATAAACCCATCTTTCAAAATTTCTTCACGAAAAAAGACAATTCCTGCATACCCCTTTTTTCCAAAATTCTGACCACCCATGTGAATATAGGACTGATACCCCCACTCCTTTGCAAACGCATTAAGGTTATTTGAAAGCACCTCACGCTCATTTTCCAAAGGGGGGTTAGAGTTTTTGCGCCTCCCCTGCGCTTCCCACTCCCGCACAGCTCCATCCACTAAACCCACAAACTCCTGCAACAACTCTAAAAACTCTGATTTCTGTTCTGTGCTCCACTCTATCTTTTCCATATCATCTCCTTTAAAGTCCTCTGGGGGGATCGCATTGAAAATAGCCACCAATTCTAAAAAATGATCTGTGATTTTCTCTAAGTCATCCTCTAAGTTATCATAAACTTCATACTTGGGGTTAAGCTCCTCAAAAATCTTTTGATAAGCCGGGCACTTTTGGCACGCGGCCAATCCGCTTTCATTCACAGATCTGCCCATAGCCAAATGAAAACCCTTTTCATACTCTAAGTTTTCCTCAGAATCTTTCCAATGATAGGCAAACCAAATGTAAAACCCACGACTCTGTTGAGGCTTTGTTCCATTGACAAAACCTTCCCCTAGAATGCGAGTGGGGCAGAAAATCACCGCTGGACTCTGAGCCAAGCGCCCCGATCCAAAAGAAACCCCACTTTTATAGTGCAGATCAGACAAGACATGATCAAATTTTTCTGCCAACTTGCTAGGTTGCATGCCCCCTGTTGTCAAATCCCCGCTAGCTACCTTTTTATCTATCGCTTGCACGAACTCACGCAATAACCCCTGAAACGCTTTTCTTTGTTCTGTATTCCAAGTGATCTCTAGCATGGTCTGCCTCTTAATGTTATTTTAAAAATCCGCATTATAGGCTAAACTCTTTAATAGGAGAAAATCATGATCATCACCGCAATGACGGACATTATCGGTTCTACCCCCATTTTTAAATTCACTAGCCAAGATTACCCCATCCCGCAAGGCTCGATCATTTATGCCAAATTGGAGCACTTAAGCCCGGGAGGGAGCATTAAAGATCGCTTAGGCCAATACCTCATAAAAGAGGCATTAAAAACGGGCAAGATCACCTCCAAAACCACCATCATTGAGCCAACTGCGGGCAATACGGGCATTGCCCTAGCTTTAGTCGCCCTAGAACACCGCCTAAGAACTATTTTTGTTGTCCCAGAAAAATTTAGTCTAGAAAAACAACAAATTATGCGCGCCTTAGGAGCAGAGATTGTCAATACCCCCACTAAGGAGGGTATTAAGGGCGCGATTGCCAAAAGCAAGGAATTAGCTAAAAATATTCCTCATAGCTACCTGCCCCTGCAGTTTGAAAACCCGCTCAATCCCCAAACCTATTACCACACCCTAGCCCCTGAAATTTTCCAAGAATTAGGCACTCAGATTACTAGCTTTGTAGCAGGAATTGGGAGCGGGGGTACTTTTGCAGGCACAGCTAAATATCTCAAAGAGAAAATCCCCTCCCTGCGTCTTATTGGGGTAGAACCGGAGGGTTCGATTTTAAATGGAGGAGAACCCGGACCCCATGAAATTGAGGGCATTGGGGTGGAGTTTATCCCGCCCTTTTTTGCAGATTTGGAGATTGATGGCTTTGAAACCATCACAGATAAAGAGGGTTTTGATTGCACGAGAGAGTTGGCTAGAAAAAGTGGTTTATTGGTGGGGAGCTCTAGTGGGGCAGCTTTTGTGGCAGCTTTGCGTGAGGTGCAACGCCTCCCAAAGGGAAGCGTGGTTTTGACAATCTTCCCTGATATGGCGGATCGTTATCTCTCTAAGGGTATTTATTTATGAAAAAAGGAAATCACATGCGCATGCAAACAAAACTCATCCACGGGGGCATCAGCGAGGATAGAGCAACAGGGGCGGTGAGCGTGCCCATTTATCAGACCTCCACCTACCGCCAAGAGGGCATAGGAGGGCATAAGGGTTATGAATACTCGCGCTCAGGCAATCCTACGCGCTTTGCCCTAGAGGAGTTGATTGCAGACTTAGAGGGTGGACTCAAGGGTTTTGCCTTTGCCTCAGGGCTAGCAGGCATTCACGCCGTGTTCTCGCTCTTAAAACAAGGCGATCATGTCTTGCTGGGCGATGATATTTATGGAGGGACTTTCCGCCTATTTGACAAGGTGCTCGCTAGGTGCGGGCTTACTTGCACCATCATAGACACCACTACCCCCACCCAAATAGAAAAGGCCATTCAATCTAACACCAAAGCCCTTTATTTAGAAACCCCTAGTAATCCCCTGCTCAAAATCACCGACTTGAAACTTTGTAGCGGCATTGCCAAAGCGCATCATTTGCTAACGATTGTAGATAACACCTTTGCGACTCCCTACGCCCAAAACCCCTTAAGTTTGGGTGCGGACATTGTGGTGCACAGCGGGACAAAATACTTAGGCGGGCATAGCGATGTGGTTGCTGGACTTGTAAGCACCAATAACCAAGACTTAGCCGAACAGATTGCCTTTTTTCAAAACGCTATTGGAGGAGTGCTAGGGCCTTGGGATAGCTGGCTCTTGCAAAGAGGGATGAAAACCTTAGCCCTGCGTATGCAAGCGCACCAAAAAAACGCCCTTTGTATAGCAGAGTTTTTAAACACCCATCCCAAAGTGCAAAAAGTCTACTACCCCGGTTTGCCCACACACCCCCACCACGAGCTAGCTAAAATCCAGATGCGCAATTTTAGCGGGATGCTCTCTTTCACGCTCAAAGAGGACAGCCAAGCCATCCGCTTTGTGGAGAGCTTAAACTTATTCATTTTGGGCGAGAGTTTGGGCGGGGTGGAGAGTTTGGTAGGTGTGCCCGCACTAATGACCCATGCGAGCATTCCCAAAGAGCAACGCGAGGCTGCAGGGATTAAGAACGGATTAGTGCGCCTGTCAGTAGGCATTGAAGATAGCCAAGATTTGCTAGAGGATTTAGAGCAAGCCCTTGCTAAACTGGATTAAAGGAGTAATTTATGAAAATGAATGTTGAGAGTTTCAATTTGGATCACACTAAAGTTAAAGCCCCCTATGTGCGTGTAGCCGATCGCAAGAGGGGACAACATGGCGATATGATTGTTAAATACGATGTGCGCCTCAAACAGCCCAATCAAGAGCACATGGACATGCCCAGTTTGCACTCTTTGGAACACTTGGTCGCTGAACTCATCCGCAACCACGCCAACTATATACTAGATTGGTCGCCTATGGGTTGCCAGACGGGTTTTTATTTGTTGGTGCTCAACCACGACAATTACAACGAAATTTTAGAACTCTTGGAAAAGACCATGCGAGATGTGCTCAAAGCTAAAGAAGTGCCTGCATGCAATGAGAAACAATGTGGTTGGGCAGCTAACCACACCTTAGAGGGCGCACAAACCTTAGCGCGCGCCTTTTTAGCCAAACGCGCTGAGTGGAGCGAAGTGCTTTAGGCGTACAGCCAGGAGCGCGCAAAAAAAGCCTAGTTAAGAGGATGGGAGTTGGAACTAAAACCCCCTCCTAAAAAGCAAAACCTTACGCCGCAACTCTTCTCAACACCTCCAACACCTTCACCATTGCCAAAGTGTCCAGCTTGCAATATTCTAAAAGAGCTTTTTTGGTTTTTTCTTGCTCGGCTTTAGACATGTGAGGCATTTTAGCATAAGCCTCCATCGCTTCCTCGCCATTATGCACGAGCTCCAAATCCTTATAAGCCTTTTCAAAGTCGGGCACTAAAGCGGGCAAAACGCTCTTAATGGAGTAACTCCCACCCATTTTTGGATCATAGTAATGCCCCCGTTGGAATGGAGTCATTAAATCTAATACATTGCTTCTGATTTGCAATAGATCCTTGACTATTTGAGGGAGTTGTGTGTCGGAAAAATCGATCAAATCCCGCAATTTATCTATCTTAAATCCTGCGTTAGTGGCAAACAAATCCGCTAACCCTTTAAGCACGCTTTTTTCAAAACCAGAGTTGTAGGCTAACACACAGGCATTTTTGGGAATATCGGCGACTAACTTTTGGGCTAATTCTAAACGCCCATCTGTGCCACAATCTGCTAAAAACTCTTTGTGTTCTATGCGCCCATCCTCATGCTCTATGTGGATCGAATACTGGAAAGGGATTTGCTCATAGGGTTTCACCCCATCAAATGGAGGGATGGCGGACTGATAGGTTTCAAAATCCAAATGATAGAGGGGATACTTGAGAGTCGCCAAGAATTCTTTGATTTCGTCTTTCTGTATGTGTGGCGTGTTTGTCTTGGTGTATTCTATCTGCATTCTTTGAGCAAAGGTGAAAGATTGGATGTCTTCTTCTTTTAAATCTTTAAAAAAGATTTTTTTGTCTTGATACAGCTTCATAATTTTATCACTAAATGCGTGTCTTGCAAGGGCAAAGATATGATCATGCCCTTTAATCCCCTGCTGTTCTTCCCAACAATAAGACTTAGCTGAACATTCATGGGGGGCGTTGCAATGTTTGCCAATGGCGATTTTGGGTTCTTGTTGGTTTGCTAGGATTTGTTCCATATGTGCCAAATGCTCAGAGATTTCACTTTGGAAATCCTCAACGAACTCTAACAAGTCGTTTTTTAAGAACAAACTTTTTAAATCTAGCGCACCCTCTCTAATGTAAGTGTTGTTCAGGCAGATCAAATACGCCCCCTCAACTTTATAACCCAAACCTGCCAAAACATAATATTGTATCCCCAAATCCCACAAATATTCTTCTTTGGGATGTTGCGCCCTGCTGTCCTTATAGATGTTTGTAGAGCTTTTCACTTCATTGAGCACCACACGATTGCCCTCAATCTCCAAAATATCCACCATCACAAAAATCCCTCGATATTCAAAGGTGGCTTCGTAGATGATTTTAACACCCTGATCAATCAATTCCTTTGTGCGCGTTGCCATGCCCGCCATATCATCTGGATTATAGGCAATCTCTTTGCCACCGGGGAACAAATCCCGAGCCAGTTGCCCCACTTCTTGCCCACTTTGTGCTTTTTTCAAAAACGCTGGGTTAGTTCGCAACGCTTCTTTGTTGTGTTTATCTAACCACAGCATTTTAGAACACTGCATACCTTTTAAAAATTTAGATTTAGACAAATGCATGGATTCTCCTTTGGAGATTAAATTGAGAATTTGATTTTACTGTGTTTTATGCCAACAAGCATTAATCATTTCTTTTAAGCGAACAAAATCAAAAGCACGAGGAATCTGTGCTACAATGCCCCCCATGCAATCCCTACCCGCTATGCACACATTGTTAAATGCTCCTTGTTTTGCAGACTACGATCGCGCGATTCTAAAGGCTTTGGCTAATGAATTACTGGAGGAGTGTCGGCTAAATCAATGCACTTATGAAAACTTAGCCCAGTGGTGTAATGCGCTCCAAGCGCGCTATGAAGCCCTGCTAGCCCCCCCTTTTAAAAAGGTCTATAACGCTACGGGGGTGTTGCTCTCCACCAATTTAGGGCGCGCGCCTTTGGAGAGTGGCGCGCTGAGTGCTTTTAACCTTTAGCAGTGCTTTAGCGGGGCGGTGGCTTGTAGGAACCACTGCTTTAGCCACTCTACCTATCTCTGCTACCCTTACGGGGGCGTTTGGGCGATGGGGAGTCCTTAGGCGTGCCTTGTAAGATATTGCAAGTTATGCCCTAGACACCTGGTTAAGTTAAAAATTAGCGACATAGTTAATAAAAAAGACAATGGTACGCCTAAAGGCAAACTCCTCTGTTGAACCATTGCCTCCAGGAATCTCACCATCATCTGTGGTATTCTTGCCTTTAAAGAAGGGATCATTGATCACAGGGACACGCACACCCGTTTCCACCCCCACATGTTTGCTAAAGTTCAAACGAAAGCCTAGATTAAAGGCAAATTGCACATAGGTGGGCTGAAATTTAGTTTGTGTGTCCTTGTATTTGGCCCCCAAAGATGCATTGACAGATACACAGCTTGCAGGATTTCCAAGATAGGTTGTCAGACATAGAGAATTGCGATAACCCTTATCTAAATACCAACTGCTTCCCCCAATCACAAAGCCCCCAAAAACTCCAAAAGAACGCTCTTTAGCCTTGTTTTCATAAAAGTTATACAGCGCGTCCATGCCAACCCCATAGAAAAAGTTTGTGGCTCTACCTACTGTGGTCATCGCCATATATTGCGCTGACGTGTTAAAACCACTTTTATAATAATTGCCCGTGTGTCCACTAAACATGCCATAGTAACGCAAGCCAAAACGCTTGCTTGTGCCAAAAAATTGCTTATAGCCTACCTGTAAATCCCCCCCATATAAATTACTTTCAATAGCTAGTTCATCTACTTGAAAAGGAGTTGTTTGAGTGGTGTTGAGTTTGGTGTAGTGATCAGCACCGGCTAAGTAAGAATACTGAAACCCTGCCCCCAAAAAAGCACCATTAGTTTCTGCGCCCAAAAACCCTAAGCCTCCTAAAAAAAAAACAGAAAGAAACGCGCCACGTTTGCTAAAAACCATTCCTCTTCCTTTGTGAAATTTAAGGGGCTATTGTAGCATAAGTGTACCAAGTTGTCCTAAAAATCCTTCAAACTCAACCCAACACTAAAAGAGTTTTTATCCACGCTATAAATCATTTCTTTAAAGCAGCGACTTTATCCATCCGCGCGCAAAACTTTGCCATCAGTGCTAAGAGCTAATACGCTCATTCTGATCACTCAATTAAGCGCAATGACAATTAGTACTAATCTCCATCTATCAGTGGATCTAGCCTTGCGGACCATAAACAGCAAAAGTCAGCTTAAAATCTAATTTCTGTTTAGCCTCCCTCTTTTAGGAAGTGGTGGTTTATGGAAGTATCTAGCGCACCCTAAAGCCCCTAGCTAAAGCTTAAGCGACTAAAAGCGTTGCCTCTAGCAGAGTTTGCTATTAATGCTTGCGGACATGCAAAAGCTTTTGAGAAATCTCAACCTTGTAGGATTTTATAGGGTAAGCACGGTAATACCCTTGGGGCATTAACCTTAGCAATAGAGAACAGATTTTAAGCGCGCTGTTTGTTTGAGGCCACGATTTGTACTAGAGGTAGAATCTCCTAGCTTTTATGGGAGGGTATCAGGGATAAAACCTCTTTGTAAGAATTTTAGAGTAAAAACGCATTTAAAGCAATTCTCATACGGATGCTTATAGATAATTAAAAAGTTTTATAAAGGTTTTTCATGTTCCAACCCCTCTTAGATGCCTTTGTTGAGAGCACCAAGCTACCCCCCCCCCCCCCCCCTTGCTAGAGGATTTAGAGCAAGCCCTTGCTAAACTGGATTAAAGGAGTAATTTATGAAAATGAATGTTGAGAGTTTCAATTTGGATCACACTAAAGTTAAAGCCCCCTATGTGCGTGTAGCCGATCGCAAGAGGGGACAACATGGCGATATGATTGTTAAATACGATGTGCGCCTCAAACAGCCCAATCAAGAGCACATGGACATGCCCAGTTTGCACTCTTTGGAACACTTGGTCGCTGAACTCATCCGCAACCACGCCAACTATATACTAGATTGGTCGCCTATGGGTTGCCAGACGGGTTTTTATTTGTTGGTGCTCAACCACGACAATTACAACGAAATTTTAGAACTCTTGGAAAAGACCATGCGAGATGTGCTCAAAGCTAAAGAAGTGCCTGCATGCAATGAGAAACAATGTGGTTGGGCAGCTAACCACACCTTAGAGGGCGCACAAACCTTAGCGCGCGCCTTTTTAGCCAAACGCGCTGAGTGGAGCGAAGTGCTTTAGGCGTACAGCCAGGAGCGCGCAAAAAAAGCCTAGTTAAGAGGATGGGAGTTGGAACTAAAACCCCCTCCTAAAAAGCAAAACCTTACGCCGCAACTCTTCTCAACACCTCCAACACCTTCACCATTGCCAAAGTGTCCAGCTTGCAATATTCTAAAAGAGCTTTTTTGGTTTTTTCTTGCTCGGCTTTAGACATGTGAGGCATTTTAGCATAAGCCTCCATCGCTTCCTCGCCATTATGCACGAGCTCCAAATCCTTATAAGCCTTTTCAAAGTCGGGCACTAAAGCGGGCAAAACGCTCTTAATGGAGTAACTCCCACCCATTTTTGGATCATAGTAATGCCCCCGTTGGAATGGAGTCATTAAATCTAATACATTGCTTCTGATTTGCAATAGATCCTTGACTATTTGAGGGAGTTGTGTGTCGGAAAAATCGATCAAATCCCGCAATTTATCTATCTTAAATCCTGCGTTAGTGGCAAACAAATCCGCTAACCCTTTAAGCACGCTTTTTTCAAAACCAGAGTTGTAGGCTAACACACAGGCATTTTTGGGAATATCGGCGACTAACTTTTGGGCTAATTCTAAACGCCCATCTGTGCCACAATCTGCTAAAAACTCTTTGTGTTCTATGCGCCCATCCTCATGCTCTATGTGGATCGAATACTGGAAAGGGATTTGCTCATAGGGTTTCACCCCATCAAATGGAGGGATGGCGGACTGATAGGTTTCAAAATCCAAATGATAGAGGGGATACTTGAGAGTCGCCAAGAATTCTTTGATTTCGTCTTTCTGTATGTGTGGCGTGTTTGTCTTGGTGTATTCTATCTGCATTCTTTGAGCAAAGGTGAAAGATTGGATGTCTTCTTCTTTTAAATCTTTAAAAAAGATTTTTTTGTCTTGATACAGCTTCATAATTTTATCACTAAATGCGTGTCTTGCAAGGGCAAAGATATGATCATGCCCTTTAATCCCCTGCTGTTCTTCCCAACAATAAGACTTAGCTGAACATTCATGGGGGGCGTTGCAATGTTTGCCAATGGCGATTTTGGGTTCTTGTTGGTTTGCTAGGATTTGTTCCATATGTGCCAAATGCTCAGAGATTTCACTTTGGAAATCCTCAACGAACTCTAACAAGTCGTTTTTTAAGAACAAACTTTTTAAATCTAGCGCACCCTCTCTAATGTAAGTGTTGTTCAGGCAGATCAAATACGCCCCCTCAACTTTATAACCCAAACCTGCCAAAACATAATATTGTATCCCCAAATCCCACAAATATTCTTCTTTGGGATGTTGCGCCCTGCTGTCCTTATAGATGTTTGTAGAGCTTTTCACTTCATTGAGCACCACACGATTGCCCTCAATCTCCAAAATATCCACCATCACAAAAATCCCTCGATATTCAAAGGTGGCTTCGTAGATGATTTTAACACCCTGATCAATCAATTCCTTTGTGCGCGTTGCCATGCCCGCCATATCATCTGGATTATAGGCAATCTCTTTGCCACCGGGGAACAAATCCCGAGCCAGTTGCCCCACTTCTTGCCCACTTTGTGCTTTTTTCAAAAACGCTGGGTTAGTTCGCAACGCTTCTTTGTTGTGTTTATCTAACCACAGCATTTTAGAACACTGCATACCTTTTAAAAATTTAGATTTAGACAAATGCATGGATTCTCCTTTGGAGATTAAATTGAGAATTTGATTTTACTGTGTTTTATGCCAACAAGCATTAATCATTTCTTTTAAGCGAACAAAATCAAAAGCACGAGGAATCTGTGCTACAATGCCCCCCATGCAATCCCTACCCGCTATGCACACATTGTTAAATGCTCCTTGTTTTGCAGACTACGATCGCGCGATTCTAAAGGCTTTGGCTAATGAATTACTGGAGGAGTGTCGGCTAAATCAATGCACTTATGAAAACTTAGCCCAGTGGTGTAATGCGCTCCAAGCGCGCTATGAAGCCCTGCTAGCCCCCCCTTTTAAAAAGGTCTATAACGCTACGGGGGTGTTGCTCTCCACCAATTTAGGGCGCGCGCCTTTGGAGAGTGGCGCGCTTAGAGAATTGGAAATTTTAAGCGGTTATGTGGATTTAGAGGTAGATTTGGAGCGCGCTACGCGTTTTGAGCGCGCTTTTCAGGCGCAAAATCTTTTAAAAGCACTTTTTAACGCCCCAGATGCGCTCATTCTCAATAACAACGCCAGCGCGTTAGTGTTGGTGGCGAGCGCATTTGCTCCTAAATCTAAGCGCAAACAAACCTTGCTCTCTTATGGGCAGTTGGTAGAAATTGGGGGAGGTTTTAGAGCGCATGAACTCTTAGAGAGTGCGACTCATCTTAAATTAGTGGGCAGCACCAATAAAACCTATTTGCGCGATTATAAGAATGCTTGTAATGATACCAGCGCACTAATTGCTAGCGTGCATTGGAGCAATTTTTCTATGCAGGGGTTTGTAGCCAGCGCGTCTTCTCAATCTCTTTTTGCCCTAGCCCAAGAAAGAGGTTTGATCTTTTATGAGGATTTGGGGAGTGTGCAAAGTTTAGAGCACACTAAAAAAGCCCTTAAGAACGCGCATCTATTGAGCTTTAGTGCGGATAAGTTACTAGGAAGCGTGCAGGCTGGGATTGTGCTAGGGGAAAGAGAATATATAGAAGCCCTGCGCACGCACCCGCTTTATCGTGCTTTTAGGGTGGATAAAATCACGCTTTTTTTACTCACCAAGAGCTTACAAGACTATTTACAAGGGCAAAAAACTCCTCTGCAAACTCTTTTAGAGCAAGATAAAGATGCTTTGCTGAATAAAGCTTTGAAATTACACCGCGCTTTAAGTCAGATAACCGGATTAAAAGCCTTTGTGATCCCCACGCAAGCGCGCGTAGGCGGGGGCGTGCAGATGGGGGCTTTAGAGAGTTTTGGGGTGCAATTACAAGCTAATATAGATTGCAAAGCCCTTTATCACGCCCTCTATAAAAGAGGCGTAGCTGGAGTGGTGCGCTCTGATTGCGTGGTGCTAGATGTCTACGCGCTTTTTGAAAAGGACATGCGCGCGTTAGTGTGTTGTGTGCAAGAAGTTTTAGAAAATTTTTATAAAGGTTTTTCATGTTCCAACCCCTCTTAGATGCCTTTGTTGAGAGCACCAAGCTACCCCCCCCCCCCCCCCCCCACAAAAAGCTTTAAATTTAGACTACAATGATCGCGATTTAATGATTTTAAGGGTGGTTTTTTATACATTTTCCGCACCAATACATGTTTCGTTATAAAAAGGCGGATTGTGATTGCCTCCTTGGAGTGCACCATAGAACACTAGAAGAGTTGTACCAAGCCTTGACTAATCCCAAAAAGCGTCTTGTGTTTATGGGAGAAAATGAGCGCATTGATTTTAATGTCTACGACTTTGCCATGAGTTTTGATCATTTGGAGTTTGGAGATCGCTATTTGCGCGTGCCTCTTTATTACCAGTCTCTCCATTGGTTCTTGCACATCATTACTCATGCGTCTAATCCTCCTTTTAGACTGGATGGAGCGCACGAGATGCTACACTCTCCTTTGACACTCCATCTACCCCTTAACTCCACATGCACTAAAATTTCTTTTGCTGACAAATACCCTCATTTAGATGCCCTAGCTAGAGAACAGAAAAATCCTCTTGAACGAGAGTTTGCTAGTTTTGTGGCTTCCAACTGGGGAGCCCCCATGCGCAATAATTTTTACCAGCAACTCAACGAGTATCGCCCTGTGGCTGGGGGTGGGAGAGTGTTTAACACTATAGGAAAACCCGTATCTAATAAACATGACTTTTTAGCCCAATATAAGTTCAATTTGTGCTTTGAAAACTCTTGTGGCATGGGTTATACCACTGAGAAAATTGTGGATGCTTATTTTGCCCACACTATTCCTATTTATTGGGGTAATCCGTTAGTGCATTTGGATTTTAACCCTAAAAGTTTTGTGAATGTCCATGATTTTGCCAACCTAGATGAGGCGATCGATTTTGTGCACTATTTGGACACCCATGACAATGCCTATTTAGAAATGCTCCATGCTCACCCGCTTAGCATTGTGGAAGGCAAACCGAAATTTTGCCATGATTTGAGTTTTAAGAAAATCTTAGACTTTTTGGTCAATGCGATAGAAAGTCCGCATAACTATCACGAGCAGGTCCGTGTACTTAGTAACAGTGTGTACAAATATCGGCATCCAAGCCGCGACACCGTGCTAGAAGCATGCTCTGGAAGAGAACATCTGCAACTCCTCCTCAAAAAGCTCCATAAAAAATTATGGAAGCGCAAGAGACCCTAATATCTTTTTGTTCAAATAAGAATGCGTATGAATGGGAGTTTAACGATAAACATGTTCAATGGGAGTTAAGGAGATACTATTATCCACGCTGTGAGTGAAGAGAAGTTGATAGAGGTCTACACTGCCCACGCGGAAAGCCGAAGCGCATGTTTTAAGGTAGAGCTCCCACATCCGCACAAATCTCTGATCGTACATGCGCACAATCTTGTCCTGATTTTGGAGAAAATTCTCAAGCCAAATATCTAGGGTTTTGGCATAATGTAGGCGCAAACTCTCCGCAAAGACTAAATGAAAATCACTTTCAGCTGTGATAGAGATCACCTCTCTAAGAGAGGGGAGATACCCGCCCGGAAAAATGTATTTGTCCATCCACGCGTTGGTAGTGCCCTCAAAACAGCACAGGATACTATGGAGTAAAAAAGTCCCTCCCACTTTTAAAACTTCCTTCACCTTCTTAAAATAGAAGGGAAGATTTTCCTTACCCACATGCTCAAACATGCCCACGCTCACGACCTTATCAAAGCGTTCATGCATGCCATCTAAATCTTGGTAATTGAGCAATCTGATAGTAACGCTGTCCTCCAGCCCCATATCTTTTACCCGTTGGCTAGCTTTTTTGAATTGTTCTTCAGAAATAGTGATACCCACCACATCAACATGGTATTCTTGTGCAGCGCGGATCGAGAGATAGCCCCAACCACAGCCAATATCTAAAAGCTTTTCCCCCTGTTTGAGGTCGAGCTTTTTTAAGGTGTGATCGATTTTTTGGAGTTGGGCTTGCTGCAGAGTGTCTTTTGGGGTTTTAAAATAAGCGCAAGAATAGCTTAAAGTTTCATCTAGCCAAAGGCGGTAAAAATCATTGCCCAGATCGTAATGGCTTTGGATATTAGCGCTCTCTTTAGCGGAAGCTTGGATGGGGATAGCCCCGTCATGTCTGTGTAAATGCGCGTAATTAGTGTGCAAATAAAGAACACGCATCAATTCATCTATAGAACCCTCTATATCAATCACTCCATCCATGTAGGCCTCAGCCATAGTTAAAGACATGTCCTTTTTGATGTCGCTTCTTTTAAGGCGGCGGTTAAATTTGATGGTAAATTTTGGGGTTTTGGTGCCATTGGTATAAACCTCTTTATCCCAAAAAATCACGCGGTAATCGCCATTTTTAAAGGCTTTGAGTTTGGATTTTAGTAGCATTTTGGCTAACATTTGCGCATCCTTTTATGCTATTATAAGCCTTTTAGACTTTAAGGAAGTGCATGCAAAAGCTCGTTACTACACCTATTTATTATGTCAATGATGTCCCACATTTAGGACATGCTTACACAACTTTTATTGCGGATATGCTCAAAAAATATTATGCCCTGCGCGCTGATGATGTTTTTTTACTCACTGGCACTGATGAGCATGGGCAAAAGATCGCCCAAAGCGCGCTCAAACACCAAGTAAGCCCTTTAGAATACGCCTCCAAGATCAGTTCTAAATTCCGCGATCAATGGGATTTTTTTGGAATTGATTATGATCACTTTATCCGCACTACGGATGACTCTCATATGTTTGCTGTGCAGTATGCCTTTGAGGCGATGTTAGCACGGGGGGATATTTACAAAGGCACTTACAAGGGGGCTTATTGTGTGAGCTGTGAGAGCTTTGTAACTGGGGAGGCGCGCTGTCCGGATTGTCAGAGAGAAACGAGTATCTTAGAAGAAGAGAGTTATTTTTTTGCCCTAAGCAAGTATCAAGATCGCCTTTTGGATTTCTATGCCAAAAATCCCAAGACCATTTTGCCCACCTATAGGACGCATGAGGTTTTGCGCTTCATTGAGCAGGGCTTGCACGATCTCTCGATCACACGCACAAGTTTTGAATGGGGGATCAAATTGCCCAAGAATCTTAACGATCCTAAACATGTTGTCTATGTGTGGTTGGACGCGTTGCTAAACTATGTAAGCGCGTTGGGTTACCCTAATGGGGGGAAAATGGGCTATTTTGATCATGCAATCCATGTTGTGGGTAAGGATATTTTGCGCTTCCATGCCATCTATTGGCCCGCTTTTTTGATGAGTTTAGAACTCCCTCTTTTTAAACATCTCTGCGTGCATGGGTGGTGGACCATTGAGGGGGTGAAAATGAGCAAGAGTATTGGCAATGTGCTCTGTGCTCAAAGCATAGCGCAAACCTATGGCAGGGATGTATTGCGTTATTTTCTCTTGCGCGAAGTGCCTTTAGGACAAGATGGGGATTTCTCCCAAGAAGCCCTTTTGCGCCGTGCCAATGCGGATTTAAGCAACACGCTAGGCAATTTAGTGCAAAGACTGAGTGGCATGGCGGGGCGTTACTTTGAGGGGCGTGTGCAAAGCACTCATACCCTTGAGCACTACAAAGAAGACTATGAAACTTTGCATGCGCTTTTTGCCCCCTTAGATGGGCATATGGAGGCGATGCAACCGCATAAATACCTTGAGGATTTATGGAAGGTCTTTGAGGGCGCGAACGCCTTAATTGCGCGCACAGAGCCTTGGAAAATGCAAGATCAAACAAAGATCATGGCGTTATTGGGTTTGATAGCCACGCTTTTAGTTAAATCTGTCTACTATCTCTACCCCATTATCCCAGAGAGTGCGCAAAAATTAGCCACATTGCTGGGTGTGGAATTGAGTCCTAAAGGCTTTAGTGCGATCTGTGAGCAAAAGCCCCTCTCCCTTGTGTTAGAAAAAACTCCGCCCCTCTTCCCCCGCCAAGAGCCCCCTAAAACCCCTGCCCCCGCCCCAGCTTCTAGCATGCCCACCATCTGCATTAAGGATTTTCAAAAGTTAGATTTGCGCGTGGGGCGCGTTTTGCAGGCAGAAAGGCTTCAAGGAAGTGATAAACTCTTGTTATTGAAAGTAGATTTTGGAGATCGCACGCGCACCATTTTATCAGGCATTGCCAAGCACTACCAACCACAAGATTTAGAGGGTAAGCAGGTTTGCGCGGTGTTGAATTTAGAGCCTAGAAAAATGTTAGGTGTGGTGAGTGAGGGGATGATCTTAAGCGCACAAGATCAAGAAGGCTTGCACCTCATCGCCCCTTGTAGCGCGGTTAAAGAGGGGAGTTCTATTAGCTAGTGTATGTGGCTGAGGTGGTAGAGATCACTAGGGGCGTGCTTCAAAGCACGCCTTATATCCGCGCCTTTGCGCACGCTACGACCAACCCAAAGAGGGCAAGGGGCGCGCTTTTTGTAGCCCTGCAGTCCCAAGATATTCAAACAGCAATAGAAAATGGAGCTTATGGAGTTTTATACGACCAAAACATGGAAATTAGCGATCCTGAGATTGCTTGGATTTATGTTTCTAATTTGGATCAGGCCCTCTTTAGATTGTTGCGCTACCACCTTTTGGGAGTTTGTGCGCTCTGTGTTTCTAAAATCACTTTTACCATCCTCTCTAAAATTGTAGAAAATCCCAAAGTGCTTTTTTTTGAGGGCGCAGAAGTGGAACTTTTAAATCTTGATTTAGATCAAATGGGTCATGTGATCTTTTACAATCCCCAACTAAAACGCTATTTTGAACAAGAGATCACCTTGCCAATACATCAGCCATTTAATATCTTGCTAGAACAACTTTTCTCTTTGAGTATTCTCTATAAAGATCAACGCCTAGACCTCCATTTACCTAGTTTTTATGCCCCTGATTTAGCGCAGGCCCTGTTTGCCTGTGAAGTGCTCGGGTTAGAAGCGCGCCTAGAACACTTGGGAGCTTTAGCCTTGATGCGCCCCTTTTATGTCAATGATGCCCTAGAACCCAGCACGCAAGGGCATAAGATTTTAGTTGGCGGGCTAGAGGTGGAGAGTCTGCAAGCTTTGTTAGAGTATATCCATAACTTAGCCCCCTGGCATGTGGTGCAAATTTTTAGCCCTGTGCCCTTAGACACTCCCTGCCATATTTATGAAGATTTGGATCATCTTAAAACTTTATTGCTCCGACCATTTTCTTTGGGGCTAATCTTTGGCGATGTGAATATCCCTCATCTGCTTGCTTTTAAACACGCTTCAAAGAGTCTATTTGGCAAATTTTAGTGTTGAATCGGGCATTCGCCTTTTTGTAGAGGATTTTGAGCGCGATCTTTATGAGGAAGCGTGGAGCTTGCGGCCTTGGCGCAAAGGTCCCTTTATGATTGAACAGGGCGATCGAGGCTTTAAAATTAATAGTGAGTGGCGCAGTGATTTTAAATGGGAGATTCTTAAAGGCGCGGTTTCTTTGCAAAATAAGGATGTCGCTGATGTGGGTTGTAATAATGGCTACCATCTCTTTTGCATGGCTAAAGAAAATCCTAAGAGTTTGACCGGCTTTGATCCTAGCGCGCTGTATCAACGCCAATTTGATTTCATTAATAATCTCTTAAAACTTCCTATTACTTATGAAAGTTTGGGGGTGGAGGATTTGCGCACCTACCCCAAGCGTTTTGATGTGATCTTTTGTTTGGGAGTGCTCTACCATCGCAAAGACCCCCATAATGCGCTTAAAGCCTTGCACATGGGTTTGAAAAAAGGAGGGGTATTGATCTTAGACACTCTTATTTATGAAAGTTCCCTAGAAATCGCCTTGTGCCCGCGCACTTATGCTAAAATGAGCAATGTTTTTTTTATCCCCAGCCCTAAGGCCTTAGAGAATTGGGCTTTTAAAGCCGGTTTTACTAGCTGTGTTATGTTAACAAAGTGCCCAACTACCTTAGAAGAACAGCGCAAAACAATCTGGATTGAGGGTTTGAGTTTGGAGTCTTTTTTAGATTCTAGCGATGTTTCTAAGAGTGTGGAGGGTTATCCTGCTCCCTGTAGGGGGTATTTTATTTTGCAAAAAGGATGAATATGGCAGATGCTCCTTTAGAAGAAGGGTTGCTAGTTTGCACGAGATTAGATCAAAATCTGTGCGCAGAATTGATTTCCTTTGGGTCGGGTAAGGCCACGGTTTGTTTGACCCCTAAGGAGTTTATGCTCTGTGAAGACGATGTCGTGCATGCAGGCTTTATCGTGGGCGCGGCGAGTTTTGCAGCCCTATGCGCGCTCAACAAAAAGAATAGTTTGATTTCCTCAATGAAGGTCAATCTTCTAGCTCCCATTGAGATAAAACAAGAGATTTACTTTAACGCCACCATTACCCACACCAGTTCTAAAAAATCCACCATACGGGTAGAGGGAGAGTTTATGGAGATCAAAGTTTTTGAGGGGGATTTTGAGATTTTAGTCTTTGAAAAACGCCCCTTTAAGTTTAATTTTAAGGAAGATTAGTGGTTATTGTTTTGGTTGTGGATAGCTTTGAAAATAAGAGCAATGGGACTTCCATGACCGCTGCGCGTTTTTGCAAGGCCTTAAGAGAGCATGGGCACAGTGTGCGCGTGGTCGCCCCCTTTGTGCAGGGAGAGGGGTTTTATGCCCTCAAAGAACGCTATATCCCTTTGGTTACTAAATTAGCGCACAAACAACATATTCTTTTTGGTAAACCCCATGAAAAAACTTTGCGCCAAGCCTTTGAGGGGGCGGATATTGTGCATCTTTTTTTACCCTTTAAGCTAGAAAAAGTGGCTCTTAAAGTGGCGCGCGCGATGAAAATTCCCTTTGTAGGGGCTTTCCACCTCCAACCCGAGCATATCACCTATAACATGAGATTGCAAAATTTAGGTTGGCTCAATCGACTGCTTTTTTGGTGGTTCAAGCAGAGTTATTACCAGCACTTCACACATATCCACTGTCCCTCCCCTTTTATCAAGTCTGAGTTAATCAAACACAATTATGGAGGAAAAAAATACGCTATCTCCAATGGCTTTGATCCTATGTACGCTCCTCGCCCTCACAACACTAAAAGCGATGATCTCTATCACATTGCGATGGTGGGGCGTTATTCTCCAGAGAAAAACCAGCGAGTCCTTATAGAAGCCGCTCACTTAAGTAAACACGCCGCAAAAATCCAATTACATCTCAAGGGGCAGGGACCTCAGCTTGCTTCTTTGCAAAAACATGCGAGTAAATTAGCCCACCGGGTGGACTTTGGCTTTTTAGAGCCTGACGAGCTTGTGAAACTGCTCTATCAATGCGATTTGTATGTGCACACGGCCGATGTGGAAGGGGAGGCGATCGCGTGTTTGGAGGCGATGGCTTGCGGGATTGTGCCCATTATCTCAGATAGCAAGATCAGCGCGACCAATCAATTTGCCCTGGACGATCGCTCTTTGTTTAAATCCAACGATCCTAGAGATTTGGCAGATAAAATTGATTGGTGGCTAGATCACCCAGAGGAACGCTTGCAAGCAGAGGATCGCTATGTGCAAAACGCCACGCGTTACACCTTAGATAAGGCGATTGAGCAAGCCCTAGCGATGTATCAAGAAGTGATTGAGGATTTTAAAAAGATTTATTGACGCACCAAATCCACGCCCTGAGGCAGAGTGAAGATAAACATGGAGTCTTCTAAGGGCATGTCGGTTTGGATAGCACTAAAGGTGATCTCTACCTTGTTGTGAAGTTTGTCTTTAAATTCTAGGGTGTGGGGGAGTTGGTCTTGCAGGGTGAAGTAATAGGTTGTGCCCTTGACTTTGGTCTTATAACGACCGTCTTTTTGCAATTTAGCCTTTTTGAGAATAGTAAACAAATCTAAAGATTGATCTAATTTAGTGAGGGTAGCCTGCATTAATCGTGGCTCATACACCAAGACATGGTTATCGCGCATGTAGATTTCTTTCTTAGAGGGTTTGTTATAGACCCACTTAGCAGCATCGGGTATCTTAGCAAAGAGTTCGCCCTCATAAACAGGGTTAATAGGTCCCTCACCTATGACCACCTGCTTAAAATGTGCCTTGAAAGTTTTGACATGCAGCTCCACTCCCCAAAGACTGACCACACTCAAGCAAAAGGCCAAAACCCAACCCATAGAGCCCCTTTTCTTTTAGGCGCGATTGTATAAAAATTTGTTAAAATCCTCGCTTACGCAAATACATGAGTGGTGAACATGATTAAAAGTCTTGTGAGTAAAATTATTGGCACTAAGAATCAGCGTGCCCTTAAGGTCTATCAAAAACGCGTAGCGGCGATCAATGCCCTAGAGTCAGAAATCCAAGCATTGGACAATACCCAACTACGCACCCGGTTTGAAAACTTGAAAACCCAAGTTAGAAATGAAGAAAAAAGCTTACAAGAGGTTTTGCCTGAGAGTTTTGCGATCACGCGCGAGGCCTCTAAACGTATTTTGGGCATGCGCCATTTTGATGTGCAACTCATCGGGGGGATGGTCTTGCATGAGGGCAAGATCGCTGAGATGAAAACAGGTGAGGGGAAAACCTTAGTGGCTACCTTAGCGGTGGCATTAAATGCGCTGAGTGGGCGCAGTGTGCATGTAGTAACCGTGAATGATTATCTAGCCCAGCGCGATGCTAGAGAGATGGAGCCTCTTTATAATTTCTTGGGCTATAGCGTGGGGGTTGTCACAGCCGGGATTGCTGATGAAGCGCGCCTAGAGGTCTATGCCCATAACATTGTCTATGGCACAAATAATGAATTTGGCTTTGATTATCTGCGCGATAACATGAAATACGCCCTAGAGCAAAAGGCGCAAAAAGAACATGTCTTTGCGATCATCGATGAAGTAGATTCGATTCTAATTGATGAAGCCCGCACCCCGCTCATCATCTCTGGGCCCGTGAACAAGCGCATGGAAAATTACGAGCGGGCTGACAAAGTCGCTAAAAACATGCAAGCCGGGCAGGATTTTAGTATTGATGAAAAAAATCGCGTGATTCTCATCAGCGAAGAGGGCATTAAAAAGGCTGAAGAGCTGTTTGGGGTAGACAACCTCTATAGCCTAGAAAATGCGATTCTCTCCCACCATTTAGATCAGGCTTTAAAAGCCCATTATCTCTTTGCCCGGGATAAAGATTATGTCGTAGCAAATGGTGAGGTGGTGATTGTAGATGAGTTTACCGGGCGCTTGAGCGAGGGGCGGCGTTTTAGTGAGGGCTTACACCAAGCCCTAGAGGCTAAAGAACAAGTAGGCATCAAGGAGGAAACCCAAACCCTAGCCGACATCACTTTTCAAAACTACTTTAGGCTTTATGAGAAATTAGCGGGCATGACGGGCACAGCCCAAACAGAGGCGACCGAGTTTTTAGAGATTTATAATTTAGAAGTGGTCTCTGTGCCCACAAATTTACCCATCCAGCGCAAGGATTTAAACGATCTCATCTATAAAAGTGAGAAGGAAAAATTTGAAGCGGTGGTGGCCAAAATCAAGGAATTGCACGCCAATGGGCAACCGGTTTTAGTAGGCACGGCGAGCATTCAAAAAAGCGAGGTCTTGCACGCCCTGTTACAAAAAGAGCGTATTCCCCACACCGTGCTCAATGCCAAACAACACACCAAAGAGGCTGAAATCATCAAAGATGCTGGGCTTAAGGGAGCGGTAACCATTGCTACTAACATGGCTGGGCGCGGGGTGGATATTAAGCTGAGTGAGGAGATCAAGGCTTTAGGCGGGCTGTATATCATTGGCACAGAGCGCCATGAGAGTCGGCGTATTGATAACCAGCTTAGAGGACGCAGCGGGCGGCAGGGAGACCCGGGGGTTAGTCAATTTTACTTGAGCCTTGAGGATAGCTTATTGCGTATTTTTGGGAGCGATCGCATTAAGGGGGTGATGGAGAAATTAGGTCTTAAGGATGGGGAGTTTATCGAATCACGGCTAGTAACGCGCTCTGTGGAGAACGCTCAAAAGAAAGTCGAAGCCCTGCATTTTGAAAGCCGTAAACATCTCTTAGAATACGATGATGTGGCCAATGAGCAAAGAAAGACGGTGTATAAATTCCGCAACGAATTATTAGATGAAACTTACGATATTAGTGTGCGCATTCAAGAGAATCGCCAATATGCCGTGATGAAAATCTTAGAGGCTCAACAAGCCTTTGAAGCCCAAGAGTTTAGTGAACAAGATTTAGAGAGTATCGCCCATGTTTTGCAAGAGGAGTTTAACACCCATCTTGATTTTGAAGCTCTTGAAGATGCTAGCTTGGCCGGTTTGGAGGCTTTTATTGTGGAGGCGTTGGAGAGAGAATACGAAACTAAAATGCAAGATATTGAGGATCGTAACAAGATTGAGCGCATTATCTATTTGCAAATTTTAGATAACGCTTGGCGCGAGCACCTCTACACCATGGACAATCTTAAAACTGGCATAGGTCTAAGAGGGTATAACCAAAAAGACCCTTTAGTGGAATATAAAAAAGAGAGCTACAATCTCTTTTTGGAGCTCATCGACTCCATTAAACTAGAGGCGATCAAGACTTTTCATAAGTTGGAATTGGGCGCGCGCAGCCATGAGGAGACAGAACGCTTTTTTACTGACCTAGAGGAAGCGCACGAGGAACTTAATTTTAACGATTCGGAGATCGAATTGGGCTTGAGCAACTGGGAGATGGAATCCAAAAACGCGCCTAAAAACATTGCTAGAAACGCCCCCTGCTATTGTGGGAGTGGCAAAAAATATAAACATTGCCATGCCAAAAGCGGGCCCAAGAAAGGGATTTTCGCCAAACCGGAATGAAAACCCATGCCCTGATCTCTTTTTTGGTGCGCCGTTACCTGCGCTTTGATAAAAACCAGCCTTTTATTAGTATCACCGCCCTTTTGGCCTTCTTTGGGGTCGCCGTGGGAGTGATGGTTTTGATTGTTGCGATGGCGATCATGAATGGTATGAGTAAGGAATTTGAAGACAAGCTTTTTGTCATGAATTATCCGCTCACTCTCTATACCACTAGCTATTCTGGCATTTCACAAAATACTCTAAACGCGTTAGAGAAAAAATTCCCCAACTTGCGCTTTAGCCCGTATTTGCAATCCCAAGTGGTGGTGCGCTCGCAGGGCATGGTGAATGGGGGCATGCTATTTGGCGTGGATATGGATAAAGAATTGCAGCTCAATAGTGTTTTAAAAAAGGGACTTTCCCCAACACAAATTGAATCTTTTAAAAGCAACCCTTTTCATATTGTCATAGGCAAGACTTTAGCCCAATCTCTCTCACTAGGACATGCCACTCAAATTGATCTCTTTTTTACAAAACTAGAACCTACCGGCTTTGTGCTCTCCCCTACGATGAAACGCTTTAGGGTCGATGGTTTTTTTGAATCGGGCTTGCACGCCTATGACAATAGCTATCTTTACACAAGTTTAGAGGCTTTGAGCGCGATTCGTAATTTGCCCCCGGGAATCTATGATGGGGTGCATATCTATTCTGCCCATGCTATGGAGGATATGCCAAAAATTAAAGAAGCGCTCAAAAGTATCCCCAATGATGGGGCGGATATTGAGGGCTGGTGGCAACAAAATGGGAATTTCTTTTCCGCGATGGCACTAGAAAAACGCGCACTTTTTATTGTATTGATGCTCATTATTTTAATGGCTAGTCTCAATATTATTAGTTCTTTACTCATGGTGGTAATGAATCGGCGCAAAGAGATTGCCCTTTTACTCAGCCTAGGCACGACCACCCAAGAGATTAGAGGGGCTTTTTTTTACTTAGGCGCGGTGATTGGAGTGGGGGGTATTATTCTAGGCGTAATTTTAGCCTTTATTGTGATGTGGATATTGGCCACCTTTCCTATTATCTCTTTGCCTGCTGATGTCTATGGAATCGATAAATTACCCCTCGATCTTTCTATGGTGGATTTTGCAGGCACTCTAGTAGGCGCATTGTGCATTGTAGCACTCTCCTCATATTACCCTGCGCGCAAAGCAGCAAGTGTAGATGCCCTCGCTGTTTTGCGCAATGAGTAGGGTAATTTAAGCTAGACTATAATAAAATAGGGAGTCTGTTGGTCTTAGACTGGCGAGAAATTTGGTGGAGATAGCCCTTGAAAAATATTTATGTTGGGAACTTGGTTTATAGCGCGACAGAGCAGGAAGTTGAGGGACTTTATAGTCAGTTTGGAGCGGTGCATTCCGTGAAGCTTATTCAGGATCGCGAAACCAAAAGACCTAAAGGTTTTGGTTTTGTAGAGATGGAAGATGCTGACGCATCCAAGGCAATCAGCGCGTTAGACAATACAGATTTTATGGGCCGCACAATCCGCGTTACAGAGGCCAATCCTAGGCGTTAGTTTTAGCAAATTATTGGGGATGAGCGGTGCTCTTCCCTTGTTCTGTAGGTTTTTTAGAGTTTTCTTTTCTTATTGCAGAAATCCTTTGAGTCTTTTGGCGTGTTGTTCTATTTGAGGTTTTCTGCTATGTTTTGACTTGTGCAGGAACATTTTTTATCTGTGCCTCACACTTCAAATCGTTTATCGTTTTCATAACTATGATCCATCATACCGGCTAGTTGGAGAATTTGACAACTACTCTCTAATAGATCAAGGGTTTTTAATAGACCGGGCAATTCGCGATCGTAAGCCACTATGCCACATCCCTTAATAAAAATATAGTTGCGCGCGCCCTCTTGCAAGTGGCGCAAGATATCTGCCGGGGCGCGCTCTTGCCACTCCCCATAACCTTTTGGGTCGTAAATTTCGATTGTATTTCCTAAAAGGGTACGCCCCATATAATCTAAGGGTGCAAGGCGTGTATGGCCTAAAGAGTAGGCGATCGCATAGGGCGGGCGGGCGTAAACCACAAAGCGCGCTTCGTTACACCCCTGATAAATGCGTGCATGGATGGGTGTATCTTTGCTTGCCTCCTGCCAGCGATAATCTGGCGTGTCTTGGGCAACCATAAAAGAATCTCCGCTCAAACTATCAAAAATTGCATCTCTTTTATTGATAACGAAGCGGCGCGCGCTCACGCGTGCAGAAATAGAGCCTCTGAAAATGCTAAAACAACCTCTCATAAACATAGACAGAGAAGCTTTTTGAAGTTGTCTTAAAAGTTCAGCATTGACTTCGCGCACATGAACATTCATCAGGCTGCCTTGCGCAAACTCCAAGAAGAGTCCTTAAAACACAGCCATACCCAATCCCCTACATTTAAGATGGACTTTGGCGGACAAGCCACTTGGAGGTGTTGCTGGGCTAAGGCAAGGGTTAACATATTGTCTTGAATGCGGAGAACACGCCCAAGCAAAGAGGGGGATACCGGAGCGTTTAAAAGAGTTTTTAAATCTCCTGATGTGCAAAAATGCTTATCTTCATGGACATGGATATGGACCAAATGGTCGGCCAAAACAACCGCTTCTTGGAGATCGTGGGTAACTAACAATATGGTGAGTTTGAAATGTTGACTAAGTCGTTTTAGTTCCTCTTGGAGCGCATGGCGACTGGGCGCATCTAAGGCACTCAAGGGTTCATCTAAACACAATAACGCGTCCTTAGTTCCAAGCGCGCGTAGTAAAGCGCGCGCAAGGGCTACGCGCTGTTTTTGCCCCCCTGAAAGAGTGTGAATAGATCGTTTTAATAGCCCTTCAAGTCCCATTAAATCTACCACTTCTTTAAAGGTGTGCGGATTCTTGTTTCCAAAGGTGATATTTTCCTGCACATTTAAGTGGGGGAAAAGCGCGCCATCTTGGAAGACAAAACCTAGAGGGCGTTGTTGGGGGGGTAGGCAAATTTTAGTCTTGGTGTCTAGCCAAACTTGATCTTTAAAAACAATGCGACCTTGATCGGGTTGCTCTAAGCCGGCAAGGAGGCGTAAGAGCGTGCTTTTACCCACACCTGAAGGGCCTAAAATAGCACTAATTTGTTCTGCAGGCAAATTTAAATGCGCCTCTAAACAAAAGGGGCCCTGCGCGCCTGTAAGTGTTTTGCTCAGAGCAAGTTCTAACACTTATTGCCGCCTTGCAAAAGTGAGAGCATAAACCTCATTGCGGACTTGAAAAAGAGGGTCTTTAGGTGGTTCAATCCCATCGGGCAGGTTGTTGGGCATAAAAACCTCTTGATTGCATCCATGCCCGCTATATGTGCCCACTTCCAAGCGTCCTAGCTCTATTTCTTTGTGTTTTCCATGCCATAACTGCGTGGTGTCATCGATGGGATCGCCCGGGTTGGCCAAGATGAGCACCATTTTATAGCCTATGGGGTGTTTAGCAATTTGCTTTTTAAAGTCTTGCTCTAAAAAGTCTGTTTTGGCTTTTTTTAGGGCTTCTGGGCTCAAGGTGCGCACTTTAGCTAAAGGCAAAAGGGCAAAGCGCGCAGGCAGAAGCTTGCTTTTAGAATCTTTAAAAAAGAAAGTGTGGATGCTGTAATAGGGCGTGTGTGCTACACTAGAAGTTACCCCCACACTTTGCATATAACGCGCAAAATTAGCATAAGAGGGGACTTTTTGCATCCTCTCTTTAATGTAGGCTTGATCGAGCTTGCCCTCTTTGGGAATGCGCATCTCAAAAAAACGCCCAAATTCCTCAGGAGTGCGCGCAAAATTGATTTCTGTATTGAGCATGACCATCGTCCAGGATTGCTTGGCTCCTTGCAAGCTTAGCGCGATTCCGCGCGCTTTAGAGGCATCGCTAGCCTGTAAGTTACCCCCACCCAGAGAGTAACGCACCTGCGCTTTTAGGGTGGTTTGTTTTAAGAGAGGAATATCAAAATACGCGGCATTTTTGGGAGTAAAGTGCCCGGTGGCACAAAATCCCTTGGCATGGTTGATTTTTTTGTGCGGATGAGTCGCCTCGCCATTGAGGCGGTAAAAAATATCCGCGATTTTTTGGGCATCATAGACCTCTGTAGCGTGGGCGCACAGACAAAAGACTCCTAGTAGCGGGAATAGAACCCTTTTCAGCCTCTGCATGCAACTCCTTTTTTAATCTTTTTGTTTGCCCTCTAAATCTTTTAATTTTTGCTCCACCACGCTCAAGCGTTGTTCTAAATTTTCAAATTTGCTATCTGTATGCGGGGTTTTTTCTTGACTCTCTTGTTTTTTAAGCACACTGAGCAACACACCCCCACCAAGCACTCCTAAGACGATGTAAAGGCTAATGGTGGGACTGATTTCCAAACCAAAGCCAAAAAGATGCTTGGTTGCGCCTAAAATGAGCTTGAGACTGATAAAGCCCAACACCACCACGACACTTTTTTCTAAATACACCAAATACCCCTTGAGCACTTCCAAGACGAAATAAAGGCTTCTTAGCCCCAAAATCGCAAACATCATCGCGCTGTAAATAATCAAGGGTTCTTTGCTCACTGCAATCACAGCAGGCACGCTATCAAAAGCAAACATCACATCGCTCAGTTCGATCACGGCCAAGCAGAGAAATAAGGGTGTGGCGATCAGTTTAGCTTTTTCAAAAGCGCTTTGGTGGTGGAAGGCATTCACCTCTTGGCCTTCTAAATTTTTTTCCAAATTTTGCAATTCTGACTTTTTGATAAAGAAATCATGACCGACTAATTTAGGATAGACGGGGAAAAATTTATAGACCAATTTATAGGCCATGTGTTGGGAGTAATCTTCCTCTTTGTGCTCGGATTCTTCTTGGTTTTGGTTTTTGAGCATGACCACACAGCTATAGCCCACCAACAGACCAAAGAGAATTTCTACATAGCCTGAGAGGTGCATTAAACCACTTCCGATCAAGACAAAAATAAGGCGGAAGATGATCGCGCCTAAAATGCCATAATAAAGCACGCGGTGGCGATAAATATCTGGGATTTTAAACCAACTAAAAATCGCCATGATTACAAAGAGATTATCTACAGAGAGGGCTTTTTCTAACACATACCCGGTTAAAAAGAGGGACATGCTTTCTTTGCCATCATGCCAAAATAAATAGAGCGCAAAGACTAAGGCTGTTCCTACCCAAAAGATGGACCAAAGTCCCGCACTCTTGAGAGTAACGACTTGGTCTTGTTGGTGCGCTTTAAAGTCAATCACCAATGCAGCCACCATAAATACAATAAAAACAATGAGGTCTAAACCCATGCTAGGCTCCTTGTGCGTCTAAGAAGATTTGATCGCTAAAACTATTGGCATGCACATTGCAAAAGGCGTTTTTAAGGGAAGTAAAGAGGGTAGGGTTGTTGCGCTCCATCTCTTGTAAAAAATATTTAGTCGCAGACCTAGCGATGGGAGGCTTGTCTGAGTCGGGTTGTTTGGCGGGGCAATTACAATCAGGAGCTGTGGGGATGTTTTGGGATTTGACAAAGTCAATACTTTGGCGCTCGCGGATGTGGATGAGCGGGCGGATCACAAAAAGCCCATTTTCTGCTTTGTAAATGGGGGGCATGCTGCGCAGACTGCCATTATAGGTAAAATTCATAAAAAAGCTTTCTACCGCGTCATCGAGGTGATGGGCTAGGGCGAGCTTGTTATAGCCATTTTCTAGGGCGTAATTATAGAGCACTCCGCGGCGCATACGCGAGCAAAAACTACAATAAGAACTCTGTTCGCGTCTTTTCTCGCGGATGGTTTGGGCGATGTTGGTGCGCACAATCTCATAGGGGATATTTTGCTCAGTGCAAAGTTGACTCAACCATTCCAAGTCTTCATTAAGGCCATAATGCACGGTGATGGCTTTAAACTCAAAGTTAAAGGGAGCATGCGCTCTCATGCGCGCAAGCAAGCAAGAGAGTAGGATCGAATCCTTGCCTCCGCTCAGACCCACTAAAATCCGATCGCCCTCGTTGATGAGATTGTAAGTAGCGTTAGTGCGCCCAACTGTGTTGAGAATTTTTTTACTGATGGTGTAGGGCATAAGTGTCCTTTTTTTAAATAGAATAGGGTTTTCTAAATGCTTGAGAGTGTTGGATGATTTGCTCTTCGCTGAGCAAAGAGGCATCATATTTGACAATGATGGTATTTTGCGTTTCATTAACATACCACTCTAGGATTCCGGGCAATTCTTCTAGCGCGCTAAATTTTTGGCGTTCAAAGGCATCTAAGGGAAAATAAACATTTTGTTGTTTGTTAGGGTTGCTCAAACAAAGAGCGAGCACAGCCCAAAGCACGCATGCCCCCATGATAATAAAAGCAGATTTTTCCACGCCCAAATAGGTATAGCCTATACCTCCTAAAAGCCCTCCCACAAAAGAGCCCGTATAGCCATAGGTTACAAACATGCCTAACACCAGCCCGCGTTGGTGCGCTTTGGCAAATTTGCTCGCCAAGGATTGCATGATGGGCTCTAGGATACCAAAACCTACAAAGAAAATCATAATTCCCATAATGAAAAGCCAAGGGATGGGAGAGGTGGTGTTGCGATCGGCGTAGGCTAGGCATGCATAGGCAAATAAAAAGCACGCCACCCCAGCTAGTACAACCGCCTTCGCCTTGCCAAATTTCTCCGCAATGATGGCCGCAGGAGCCATACTCACCATGCCCAGCACTGCTCCAGCTGTGTAAATCTTCCAAAGCACGCTTTTATCCATTTTAAACTCATGCACAATGGCTAGAGGGATGAGCACAAAAATTAGGGTCATCAAACACTTTTCAAAAAAGGAGCAACAATTAATAATAAAAATGTCCTTGTTTTTAAGCGCATCGCTGAGACGGGGTTTCTCTTTGAGAGAGTAGAGAATTTTAGGAGGTTCGGGAACTCTAAAAGCCATAAGAATCATCGCAAAAATACTTAAAATAGCTGTGATAAAAAATAACCACTCTACCCCAAAAGCCACGCCTACGCTAGGACCCACCACCATCGCCACAGTGAAGCTCAAGAAAATCCCCGCCCCCATCATCGCCATCGCGTGCGTGCGCTTTTCCTCCTCCACCACATCAGCGACCATCGCGCTTAAAACCCCTCCTACAGCTCCCATTCCCTGCACAAAACGCCCCACTACAAGCCAACCTACACTTTGTGCAAAAAAACAGATCAAAGAACCTAATACAAAGACCCCTAAACACCACACCACGACTTTTTTACGGCTGAAACGATCGCTGAGCATTCCAATAGGAGTTTGTAACAAGATTTGGGTGAGGTAAGCCCCGCCTACCGCTAAACCCATCATCAAGGCGGACGCTTGGAAACTTGCCGCATAAAGGGAAATAACGGGCAAGACAATAAAAAGGCCTAAAAAGCGTAATGAGGAAACGAACACAAGAGGGAGAATTTGTTTAAACAACTAAGGTCCTTTGCCCGGGAAGACTTTTTGGCATGCTTCTTTGTTGTGTTGTAAAACACAGGCTTCTTGTAATTTTTTAAACGCTTGCGCGCGTTGGGTTTCTGTTTCTTTTTCAACTTGCCGCATTTGGTAGGTATACACCCCATAAAAAGCGATTCCGGCCACAAGCACAAATAAGAGATCGCTCCCTTTAATCTTGGGACAGAACTTACATGCCATATCATCTCTTTTTTTGTTATTATAGCATGTCTTAAATCCACCCTACTAAGGAAAATTATGTCTAAAATATTCAAAATCATCACCGCTCCCTTGGATTTTATCACCAAGTATTTTAAAACTTTCGTTTTTTTGAGTCTTCTCTTTTTTGCTTTTTCGCTTAACAAAGATGAGGGGCATGCCCAGCCAAATTTAGCCAAAATCTACCTACATGGCCCCATTTTTGAGAGCGAGAGTTTTCGCGATCAGGTAGATAGAGTGCTTAAAATTCCTAGCATTAAGGGGGTGCTCTTGCTCATCGATTCGCCCGGAGGGAGCATTAGTGCAAGTGTGGAGTTAAGCGACATAGTGGCTACGCTTAGAAAAACCATGCCAGTTGTCGCCTATGTGCAGGGAGTGATGGCTAGTGGGAGTTATTATACAGGCATGCAGGCTAATTTGATTTATGCTAATCGGGGCGCGTTGGTGGGCTCTATTGGGGTGATCTTTAGTGGAGCTAACATTGCCGCTTTGATGGACAAATTAGGAATCAAATCGCAAGGTATGGCTAAGGGAGAGTATAAAGAGGTGGGGACTTTTACGCGCGCTTGGACAGATAAAGAAAAGCAGTTTTTGGGGGACTTGCTTAGCGAACAATACAATATGTTTGTGAGCGATGTCGCTAAAGCTAGAGGTTTAGACCCTAAAAAATCTAATATCTTTGCTGAGGGCAAGATTTTTAGCGCAACACAAGCGGCCAACTTGCACCTCATCGATCATGTGGGCACTTACGATCAGGCTGTCTACGCCCTGCAAAAGCTCACTCAGGTTAAAAACCCTATTTGGCTTAAAAAAGATCGCTTGGAAATGTTTATGGATAAATTTTTACAATCCAGTAGCCAAGTATTGAGCCAGGTTCTAGGCTACCAACTGCGCTAGAAGTTATAAATATAGCGCAAATACATGGAGTACTGCCGTCTAAAGGTTTCGCTCAAAGTGTATTTACCAGTACATGAACCGCTAGGACATACATCGTTAGAGGTGCTACTTGTTTTATTAGCACTTCCTTGATAGTAGAGGAGGGGAATGGTGGGGATTTTAATGCCAAACTCCACCCCGTGGTGTTCAATGATATTGGTGCGAATCCCCACATTGACCAAAAACTGAAAATGCGTGCTTTGTACACGGCTTGCAAGAGCTCCAGTGGTGACAAGACTATTAGGATTGACGACCCCATTTGTGCCCGTCTGCGTTCCACCTCCTCCACCTCCTCCACCTCCTCCACCTCCTCCACCTCCTCCACCTCCTCCACCTCCTGAAGACTGGCAAGGATTCCCACTATCTGGAATATAGGCGCACACCCCAGACACCGTGCCAATCATGTAGCCTTGATTAAAACGACTGACCTTATTGCTATTCCAAGTATTGCCTGCAAACTGCACCCCTAAAAAGAAACCAAAACTAAATTTATCTTTATTGATAATGTTAAAGAGCATGTCTGTGCCTGCTCCATAGGTGTACATATTGACCTTGTCGTCATTTTGGAAAAACACACTGGTGTAATTAGAGGCGGTGGCGTTAGAGAAATTGCTATGCCCATAATCAAAAAAGCCATAATAACGCAGACCAAACCACCTTTTTTTGCCAAAAAATTGTTTGTAGCCAGCAATCACACCCACCCCAAACATGGGCGCGTTTCTCCCTGGGTTTTCTGCACCTTGTGGGGTTTTGGCATTGTCGCTAGCCATGTTTGCGCTAGTATCCCATTCTGCTTTACAATTCCCCGGGTTACAATCATTGCCCCCAGTGCTTCCATTAAATGTACTACTACTACTACTACTACTATAGGCCTCCGTTGGTTTAGCTGCAGTGAGAACAACCGTGCCTTGAGGAATTTGAAAAATCTTCCCATTTTTCTCCCCCACAAGTTTTTTATCCGCCCGTCCTACTTGTAAGCTAATTCCAATAAATCCTGCATTTTTCTCTGCAGGCAGAAGCCCTATTCCTAATGCTGCACAAAGACTAAAGCGTAGAAAAATGTCTTTTGATAATACGCGCATAGAGTTATTAACTATCATTAGCCCATTATCCCTTAAGTAAAGTATTACAAGAAAGTATTTTTTATTATATCACAATCTTTTACTGCGATCAAGATTAGCCAATTTTTTAGGATATAATCGGTGTTTGATTTTATCTTAAGCTAAAGTTTTGTCATGCAAGCTCTTTACCCATATGTTTTGGTGGTCCATCTTTTCTGTGCGATTGTGTTTATTGGCTATCTTTTCTTTGATGTAGTCATTCTCTCACGGGCCAAAAAGCATTTTCCTCTCGATTTGGCTAATCGCATTGAAGAAGCGATTGGATCGCATGCGATTAAAATTATGCCCCTTTGCGTTTTACTTCTTTTGCTCACAGGCGGGATGATGTTAAGCAATTATGTGGGAGGAGAGAAGGGGTGGCTAGAAACCCCCTTTCAAAAGTTTCTTTTGCTCAAGGTAACTCTAGCTTGTGTTATTTTTGCCTTAGTGATCTTTTCTTTGCTGTGTAAGTTTTTCAAACGAGCTAATCCTCTAGCTCCTATTATCCATCCTCTTGTACTAGCTTTGGGTGTGGGGATTGTGATTTGTGCTAAATGGATGTGGTTTGCCTAGCATGTGTGCGGACTACACAATTTTACCCCCTCACTACCTGAAATTCTTTGCTTGGCATACCCTATCAAGGCGGATTTAAAACGGCTCGGGCACGCTTCAATAAAAGGTTTTTGTATAAAAGGAAATTTATGAAAGAGGGACAGCAGGAACATTTAAAACGGGACATCAAATTACGGCAAGTTTTAATGATCGCTTTGGGGGGGACAATTGGAACGGGGCTGTTTGTAGGCACAGGGGGCAATATCGCCAATGCTGGCCCCCTGGGCACTCTGCTAGCCTACATTGTAGGTGGAGTGATTGTCTATTCTATTATCCTCTCTTTAGGGGAACTAGCCAGCGTTTATCCTAGCACGGGGAGTTTTGGGGATTATGCTACGCGTTTTATTGGCCCAGCGACAGGCTACATGGTTTTTTGGATGTATTGGGCAGGTTGGATCATCACTGTGGCAGTGGAATACATCGCAGTAGGCCTCTTGATGAAACGCTGGTTTCCAGATGTGCCTGTGAAAGATTGGGTGATGTGTTGCATTGCCCTTATTTTTGTGCTGAACGCCTTTTCCGTCAAAATTTTTGCTGAGGGGGAGTTTTTTCTAGCCTCTATCAAAGTGCTGGCCGTGGCTATTTTTATTGTGTTGGGTTTGATTGGCATTGCCTATCAAATTTATTTGCATGGATTAGGCCATGTTTTGGCGAATTTTTACACCGCACATCCCAACCCAGCGCAAGGTTTAGAAGCTGGATTTTTTCCCAAGGGGATTTACGCCGTCTTTGGGGTGATTTTAGCGGTGATCTTTGCCTACACAGGCACAGAGATCGTAGGCGTGGCTGCTGGGGAGGCCAAAGATCCCAGCGTAGCGATGCCCAAAGCCATTAAAGCCACTTTATGGCGGATTGTGTTTTTCTTTTTAGGTTCTGTTGTTGTCATCTCTGTTTTTTTGCCCATGACAGATTCGAGCATTTCACAAAGTCCTTTTGTGAGCACGCTAGAGCGCATCCCTCTACCTTTCATAGGCACGGGGATTCCTTATGCGGCCGATATTATGAACTTTGTCATCATCACTGCCATACTCTCTACAGCCAATTCGGGAGTCTATGCCTCTAGTCGGATGGTCTATGGTTTGGCCAAAAAGAAAATGTTCCCCCCCATCTTTGCCAAACTCAACAAGCAGGGCACGCCTATTTATGCGATGTATTTGTCCATGGGTTTTACACTTTTGGGCATGCTCACTCAAACATATGCGCCTGAAAAGATTATTCAAGCCCTCATTAATACCATTAGCTTTAGCGTGATCATCGTGTGGATCAGCGTGAGCGTGGCACAATATAATTTTAGAAAGCAGTTTGTGGCTTCAGGCAAATCTTTAGACGAGTTGCCCTACCGCGCGCCCTTCTTACCCCTTATCCAATTAGTAGGGATTAGTGGGTCTATTGTCGGGGTCATTGGAGCTTACATGGACCCTGAACAGCGCATCGGAGCGTATCTAACAATCGGGTATGCTATTTTTTGTTATGTGGGCTATTATCTCACTAAAGACAAATGGGGCTACCAGCACCAGCAGGGGCTTTAGTTTGCAAAATTTAGATACAATGCGCCCCTACACTCACATTTCAAAAGGAATTTTATGCGGTTGATGGCAATTAGCGTAGCGTTAGTAGCGAGCTTGTATGCGGTTGGAGGGGGGAATATTCAGATTCAAAACATGCCAGAAGTGCAAAAGCGCATAGGTGCAGATAATAGCTCTAACACCATTTATTCTTACAATACCTCCGTCAAAGAAGCGACTAAGGCTGTGGTCAATATCTCCACACAAAAAAAGATCAAAAGTGGTTTTGTGGGTGGAGGCTTGTTCAACGATCCTTTTTTCCAGCAATTTTTTGGCGACCTTTATAATGCCATCCCTAAGGATCGCGTGGAGAGGGCTTTGGGAAGTGGGGTGATCATTTCTGCTGATGGTTATATCGTTACTAACAACCATGTGATTGATAAGGCAGATAAAATCACGGTAACTCTGCCCGGTAGTAATAAAGAATACATCGCCACTTTAGTAGGCACAGATGCAGAGGGAGATTTAGCTGTCATCAAGATCAAAAAAACCGGCCTCCCTTTTATTAAATTTACCAATAGTAGCGATATTTTAGTGGGCGACTTGGTTTTTGCGATTGGCAATCCCTTTGGTGTGGGTGAAACGGTTACGCAGGGGATTGTCTCAGCTCTGAATAAAAGTGGCATTG
Organism: Helicobacter felis ATCC 49179; assembly: GCF_000200595.1. NCBI lineage: Bacteria > Pseudomonadati > Campylobacterota > Epsilonproteobacteria > Campylobacterales > Helicobacteraceae > Helicobacter > Helicobacter felis. Next base: position 727,581 of record NC_014810.2, read on the forward strand.
GTATTAACAATTACGAAAACTTTATCCAAACTGACGCGTCCATTAATCCGGGTAATTCAGGAGGCGCGCTCATTGATAGCCGTGGCGGACTTGTAGGAATCAATACGGCCATTCTTTCCAATACAGGAGGTAACCATGGCATCGGTTTTGCGATCCCCTCTAACACCGTCAAAAGCACGGTAACCCAGCTCATCAAAACCGGCACTATCCATAGGGGCTATTTAGGTGTAAGTGTTCAAAGCGTGAGTAATGAATTGGCTAATAGCTATAATGGCCAAGAGGGCGCGGTTGTCGTGGGCGTTGAGAAAGATTCGCCGGCCCAAAAAGCGGGTTTGATGATTTGGGATTTGATCACAGAGGTAAATGGCAAGAAGATCAAGAGCGATGCCGATTTGCGCAACACTATTGGGTCGCTCAGTCCCAACCAACGCATCACACTTAAATTTATCCGCAACAAAAAAGATCACCTCATTAGTCTTGTCTTGAGCGAGCGCAAAAATCCCAATCGAACAGAAACAAAAACGCCCCATGAGAGTTCGGGCGGGCAACTCAGTGGCCTCAAAGTGCAAACTTTAACTCCAAGAATGCGTAAAAGCATACGCCTCCCTGAGGAAATTCAAGGAGTCTTTGTTGAAGATGTCAAATCCAATTCTAAGGCAGAAGAGATTGGGTTTAGACGCGGAGATGTGATCACTCAGATTGAAATGATCGCCGTGCGCAACGTGGAAGATTTTAACCGAGCTCTTATTAAGTACAAAAATCAACTCAAACGCTTTTTAGTCTTTGATCCTAATTTGGGCACATACAAACAAATTGTCGCCAAGTAATTAGAAAAGGAGGGGGGCTGTGGTTTCTTCTGTTTGTTGGTTTTGCTGGATGGGAGTTTTAGATGTGCCATAATAAGTTTCCCCATCAATATTCTGCTTAATCACGCCTTCTGGAACGAAGAAATGGCGCGGAAGAGCTGGGTTGAGCTTTAAGGCGTTCTTTAAAAAGTCCGCAAAAACTGGAGCGGCGACATTACCCCCTCCCATTCCCTGCCCAATACTGCTATTGTCATCGCGTCCATACCATACAATGATTTGCAAGCTAGGGCTAAACCCACAAAACCACCCATCTATGTAGTTGTTAGAAGTGCCCGTTTTGCCGGCAACCTCAATGCCGGGCACATGCGCCCTCTTGCCCGTGCCTCTTTGCACGACCTCTTTAAGGATGGAAAGAGTTAAAAAGGCTTGAGCTGGGGGAAGCACTTTTTTAGGGGGAATCATTTGAAGTAATTTGGCTTCCCCATGGGCATCGATCACCTCTGAAATTAAAACCGGCTCTAAGAGAGTGCCATAATTTGAAAATAGTGAGTATTGCATGCTCGCTTCTAGGGGTGAGATTCCAAAACTGCCCAGTGAGATAGACATATTTTTAGGCAAATCCGCAAATCCAAAACTATTGAGACCTTGATAAATGGTGTCAAACCCAATCGTATCTACAAGGTTGATTGTGGCGAGATTGACAGAATTGGTCAGAGCTTTTTTAAGAGTGATAAAGCCAGAAAATTTATGATTATAATTCTTAGGCCGCCAATTCCTAGCCGCACTGCTGTTAAAAGTGCGCGCCACATCTGGGATTAAAGATGCGCTTGAGAGCCCATGTTCAAAGGCAATTTGATAAATAAAAGGTTTAATGCTGCTCCCAAATTGGCGTTTAGCCTGTGTGGCACGGTTAAAAGAACTTTTAGCATAATCCACGCCTCCTACCATCGCTAAAATGTGTCCACTCTTAGAATCTGTAACCACAATCGCGCCATTGAGAGTGTCATCGCTCTCTTCATGCAATTTAGAGCTAATGCTCTCATAACCATGTATGAGGGCCTGACGGGCTAAGTCCTGATAATCCAAATCCACAAAGAGCTTAATCGTATAGCCCCCTGTCTTTAGATCGGGCAAAAAGCCCAAAGTGCGCATCACTTCATCTACCACATAGGGGGCGATATTTTGGGTCGTGGTGGTGCGATAAACTTTGGGCACTTCGGCCAAGGCGCTCTGCATCTCTTGATTGGTGATCCAACCTAAATTGGCCATGCGCCGCACAATGCTATTAGCCCGTGTGAGAGAAAAATCTAAATGTTTAGTAGGATCGTAAAAAGAGGGGGCTCTAGGGAGTGCCATGAGCATGGCGATTTCTTTGAGAGTTAAAGCCTTGAGGGGCTTTTTAAAATAACCTAAACTAGCGGTTTTTATCCCATAAAAACCATGCCCAAAAAAAGTTTGGTTTAAATAACGCTCTAGGATCGCTTCTTTGCTGATCTTTTGCTCTAGTTTGAGCGCAAGCACCATTTCTTTAATCTTGCGATCCAAAGTCTTTTCGCGCGTAAGAAGCATATTTTTCACCAGTTGTTGGGTAAGGGTGCTCCCCCCCTCGCTATATTTTTGATGGCGTAAATTCTTTAAAAAAGCGCGCATAATAGCGTCTAAATTAATTCCATTGTGCTCAAAAAATAAAGTGTCTTCAACCGCAAGCAAAGCTTCGATCATTTTGGGAGGAATTTCCTCAAATGGGGCGTAAATGCGAAACTCTCGATCGTAGAGATTAGCGATTAAGCGTCCCTTAGCGTCTAAAATCTTGCTCGCTAGATCGGGTTTATAGTGCACGATTTTTTGCACCTCTCCTCCTGCCTCCCCCCATAAAAAGAGCAAATAGCCCCCACCCACAACCCCTCCAATGAGCACGGGTAAAATAAAGAGAACCCAAAGAACTTTTCTTAGGATTTGTACCATGCCTTAAAACTTTTTCTTGTTAGCGTCTTGCAAGATGTCTGAGGAAATGCGATCAATATTATTGCTCACCTCTAAAGAGGTGTGCGCAATCTCTAAATTATGCGTAACATCTGCCTTAAAAGCGTCTAAAGTGGTGTTGATGTTTTCCACATTTTGCGCTTGGGCGCGGATAGATTCGCTGGTATCTCCAATACTTTGGGCTAAAACACCTATATTGCTCTCAATCTCACCTAAGGATTTTTGAGTGCGTTCTGCTAATTTGCGCACTTCATCGGCCACCACCGCAAAGCCTCTGCCGTGCTCTCCCGCACGCGCTGCCTCAATGGCGGCATTGAGCGCGAGTAAGTTTGTCTGATCGGCAATGTTTTTAATGATTTCTACAATATGCTGGATATCCTGACCTTGCGCGATCATCGCCTCACTCTTCACACTAATCTCTTGAATACTGGCAGTGATTTCTGCGATAGACTGGGAAGTGGCGATCAGACTATGGTTTTGTTGATTGACGCTCTCTTTGAGTTGTCCCACACAATCTTTTAAATTCTTAGACTCGCCACTTAGAGCGCTAGCAAATTGTAAAGAGGTCTGCAACATTCTTTTAATCTCAACTCCTAGCGCATCTAGGGTGTATTCCATCTCTCCTGAAGGATGCGCAATACCTTGCGAGAAATCCAAATCGCGGTAACGAGTAAATATTTCATTAATGCTTTGCATATGCATTCCGATACGCTCACGCAAAAAGCGAATCATCTCATTGAAAAACTGCTTGAGCTGGACAAGATCTGCACTAGCGGGTGTGCTATTAATTTCGCGACTAAAATCTCCCTGTTTAATAGATTGCACAACGGAAGAAACATTTTCCATGCATAGTAGATCTGCTTCGACATGCTCTTGAATCTTAAGAATATTTTCATTAATGGAGCGTTGCATGATCCCAATTTCATCGTAGCTTACAGCTGGTTTGACGACGATCTTTGTGTGCACATCTCGTTGATTGAGCAGATTAAAAAAGGCGTTCAATGTTTCAGAAAGATCTGTAATGGGTTGCCCGACAAAATGGCGCACCATTACTAGGACAATCCCAGTAAAGATGACAATGATGATAATTGAGGCGATGGAGATAATGGTGTAGACTTCACGAGAAATGCTATAGACATCTTCTTGGAGGATATAGCGTGCCATTATCCATTTAAAATCAGAGCTATCATTCTTAATATTTGTGCAAACTTTAAAGTTTTTTACGATTAAAAATACATCTTGTTTGGTGCGGATAGTGTGGTAATTTACCAATCCTGACTTGCCACTACGCACAAATTCTTGGAGTTCACGCGCGGTAGGATCTGGATTAGAATCAGCAAGAAAGTGTCCTTGCGCCTTGCGATCTATCTCTGCATCACCACTTGTCAAAAGTATTCCATCTTGTTGCAACATAAAAGTGTCTTTATTCTTGCGCCGCACAAGGACAAGAATATTCTTAATATCCAAGAAGATGCCAACTGCACCAACCAACTGCCCTTTTTTAGTTAAAGGAAGGACAATCTCAAATCCAAAATACTTGTTGTCTCCGATTTCTTCAAATGCAACAGGACTTTTATGGATGCTTCCATCTTTGAGGACACGATCGAGAGTTGGATCTTGCAGATCACCCTCCTTAAGTGTTTCCAAAGTGAAATTCTTTCTGTAAATAGTTGTTGTATCTTGAGGTGTAGCTAGGTATCTAACCCTAACGCGTTTAGTATCAGGACTCTCAGAGAAAAATTTTTGGATTGATTGGGATAGCTTCTTTTCTTGTGTGGGCTGCGTGGGTTCGATTTCTGCTAGCGTTGCGCTAAATTTTTCAAACTGTACAAACAGACGATTCACCACGCGCTGTATTCTTGCAGCGGACTCTGCAGTGCCTTCAGCAAGTTGGGATATAGAATGCTTCTTAACAGCTTCTTGGACTTTTGCACCGATGATCCAACCTAAAACTCCGATAGAAATGGCAAGTGTAATACATACCGCTAATAAAATTTTAACGCCAATTTTGGCGCGTTTTAACATGGCTATCTCCTAAAATTAGATACTGCAAAAATAAAAGGAAGCTATCAAAAATCCTTTTTAAGAATTTCTTCAACTTTAAGAATAGAGACGAGCTTGTCTTCGCGCTTACCGATTCCAAAAATGAGCTGATTATTTTCGACAAGAGTTTCAGGCACGGGATCGATGTCGGATTGTTTAATGCGGATCGCCTCAGTCAAGCGATCAATGTAAAAACCGGCGATTTGGTCATTATGGCGCACTACAAGATAGCGCATGTCTTTGTTTATCTTTTCAGGAGGCAGGCCAAATTTTAAACGCAGACTAATAAGGGGAAAAACATTGCCTCGTAAATTAAACACTCCTAACACATAATTAGGAGTTTCAGGCACACGCGTGTAGCCGATAGGTTTGACAATCTCTAAAATGTTAAGAATAGGAATAGCGTATTCCTCACTCCCAATAATAAATCCAATGAATTGTAAAATCTCTTCAGTATCCTCAGTCTTGATCTCGTCTTTATTTTTCTGCTTGTCAAAGATTTCTTTGAGGGCCATTGCATCTTTCATGCTCTCTCCTTAGTTCTCTAATTTAATACTGCGTTTCACCACATTGGCCAAGTATTCCGGACTATAGGGCTTGGTAATGTATTCGCTCATCCCGCTTTCCACCCCACGGATACGATCGGTTTTTGTAACCCTAGAAGTTACCGCAATGAGTGGCAGATTTTTAAATTTATTATACTTGCGCACTTCAGCTGCAAAAGCATAGCCATCCATTTTGGGCATTTCAATATCTACTAACACGGCATCGGGGATTTTGTCCGCATTTTTAACCATCTCTAAACCCTCTAGCCCATTAGTCGCCTCAATCACAGTAACTCCTAAAGGCTTTAAAGACTTGCGCATCATAGCCCGATCTGTGCTGCTATCATCGATGGCTAAGATGACATAATCACTAGGCGCATTTTTGGCATTGGAGCTATGCGCTTGGTCGATGAGATGATTCACATTCACCTTGACATTTTTAGCCATCTCCATCATCGTGCCCACATCCACGATCAAAGTGATCTTGCCATCTCCACACACCGTAGCCCCAGCAATCCCCTTAGTGCTTTTAAGATAGTAACCTAAAGATTTAATCACCACCTCTTCTTGCCCGATCAGGTAATCCACAATCACCCCGATTTTTTGATCAGCTAGTCCGATAATTACCACATAGACTTCTTTAGAGGCTTCCAAAATCGCATCCACCTTAAAGATGTCTGCTAGGCGTACTAAAGAGAGCACCTCATCGCGCAGGCGTAAAACACTCTTGCCATCCACGCTATAAATTTCATCTTGGCTAATGCGCACGGTCTCCAACACAGAAGAGAGAGGGATCGCGTAGTATTCCTCTTGCACGCCCACTAACAAGGCTTGGATAATGGCTAGAGTGAGAGGAATTTTGAGTTTTTGAGTGGTTTTGACCCCCACTTCAGATTCAAGCTCAATAATCCCATTGAGTTTTTCAATATTAGTTTTGACTACATCCATTCCCACGCCTCGCCCAGAGACATTGCTCAAAGTCTTGGCCGTAGAGAAGCCGGGTTTAAAGATGATATTCAACGCCTCTTTATCTGTCATGGTAGCGGCATCTCTCTCAGTGATCACGCCTTTTTCAATGGCTTTTTCTTTCAGCTTCTCTGGATCGAGCCCCGCGCCATCATCAGTAATCTTAATCACGATGTGGTTGCCCTCATTGTAAGCACTGAGTTCCACGCGCCCGGTTTCAGGTTTGCCTAGCATCTTGCGATCTTCAGGCTTTTCAATGCCGTGATCGCAGGAGTTGCGGATAATATGAATCAGTGGATCGCCAATTTCTTCTACAATGGATTTATCTAGTTCGGTTTCTTCCCCATCGATGACTAAATCGATACTTTTACCCAGCTCACGGCTGAGATCGCGCACCATGCGGGGGAATTTATTAAAGACTTTGCCGATGGGTTGCATGCGCGTTTTCATCACGGCAAGCTGTAAATCTGTGGTTACTGCTGAAATAGAAGACACCACTTGGTTTAATTCTTCTAAGAACTTTTCCCCATCGTAACGCTCCTCCACATCTCCATAAATACGAATCAGGCGGTTTTTACCTAGCACCAACTCTCCGATGAGGTTCATCAGGTGATCCAAACGGCGCACATCCACGCGCACGGTCTGTTCCACACCCAAAGCCACAGATTTATCTTGTTCCTTACCCTTAGTGGATTTAGGGGCTGCGTTTTTGGGAGGGGCTTTGGGGGCTTCTTTAGGAGGGGGAGGGGGAGGATTTTTAGCAAGCTCCTCTTTTTTCTGCGCACGGCGTGCTTTGTCTGCCTCTTGACGGATTTTTAACAAGCGTTCGATTTCTTGTTCCACCTCTTGAGGACTCATGTTGGCGTAATCAACCTCTGGTTCGCTTGCTAGGGGGTTATCTGTGCTTGGAGTAGCGTCTGTAGGAGAGGTTGGGGTTTGTGTCTCTGGGGTGGGGGTAGATTCTTGATCGGTGTTTTCTTGGGGAGGAGGTGTTGCTTCTGGTGTGCTTGCTTCCGCGCCTTCAGGATTGCCCTGTGCGATGGCTTGCAATTCCTTAACAATGCCTGAAATATCCAAGCCCGCATTGGCATCTGATCCGGTATTGCGGATGGTAACCAGCAAGGTTTTCATCATATCCACCGAGCGCAAAACCACATCCATCACATCGGGGGTGATTTGTAGTTCGTTCTTGCGGGCGCGGTTGAGCACATCTTCCATATTGTGGGTTAAATGGGTGAGCGTATCTAGGTTAAGGAAAGAACTTGAACCCTTGATAGTGTGCGCCACCCTAAAAATGCGATTGAGCAAATCCAAATCATGGGGTGTGTGCTCTAACTCTACCAAGTCTTGGTCAAGTTGCTCGTTCATTTCAAAGGCTTCTACTAAAAAATCCTCCATGATCTCGCGCATATCATCCATATAAGCACCTTTTCTTAAAATATATGATCGTACACCTGTAGCAAATTATACTTGATTTAGCTTATCCTAGAATTTTAGCTACTTCCTCAGCAAAACGATTGGCATCAAATTTCACCAAGTAGCCCCTCACCCCTAAATCTAAGGCCTTCTGTGCGCTGTAGTCATCACAAATAGAAGAATTGAACAACACGGGAATATTGGCAAAACGCGCATCATCTTGAATTTTAGAATAAAAATTGTAGCCATCCATTTTGGGCATTTCCACATCGGATACGATGAGCTTGAGCACACGGCTTAAGTTTTCCCCATGCTGTTTATACAGCTGCTCTAACTTGGCTAATCCGTCCTCCCCATCTACGGCCTCCACCACTTCAAAACCTAATTGCACTAAGGTATTTTTAATAATCTTGCGCGCTGCGCGGCTATCATCTAAAAATAACGCCGTGCCTTCAAATTTCTTAGCGTGTTGCTTTTTGAGAGTGTCTCTTGAGCTATGTTCAACATGTAACTCAAAATCGTTGAGCACACTCTCTAAGTCTAAAATCAAGAGGGTCTGATCCCCCTCAATTTTAGTTGTACCCGTGATGCGATCCTTGCCCGCATTGCTATGTGCACTAAAAACAGCAGGCCTGACATCACTCCAACTAATGCGCCGAATACGCTTGGCCTCGTGCACAATAAAGCCCATCTTTACATTGCTAAACTCCGTGATCACCACGACTTTTTCCTCAATGCGCGCGCTATCTTCGACAATCCCTAACCAAATAGAAAGATCGATCAGAGGCATCACCACAGAGCGCAGATCAAAAACCCCTACGACATAATCTAAATGCGTGGGAAATTCAAAGATTTCAGGCATCATGATAATCTCTTGCACTTTAGAGACATTGATTCCATAAATACCCTCGTAAGGCTGATCCCCCTGCAAGCCAAAAATGCGGAAATCTACCAATTCGATTTCGCCTAAATTTAACGCTGTATCCAGACTTTGCTCGGTCATGCCATACCCTATAGTGTTCTTGGCTAAATTTTACCCTAATTTCGCTAGTTTTTAGACATGACCTTGAGAGTGGGGGCTAGGCGACTACAATAAAAACTAGGCAATCCCCAATAACATTCTTGCGTGTGTGGATTTTGGTAATACTCTCCAAGATGAAAATGCCCCTCAATCACACCCCCCAAATCCGCACTATTTTTTTGCGCGTGCGCACGGTACAGGTTTAAACGCCTTTGGGCAAAATGTGCTAACTCTATTTGGTTGAACTCCAAAGTTTTAATGCGCTTGGCATCAATGCGTTTTTGTAGGGCAGGGTATAAACTAGAAAATGCCCGATCCAAATAGCCTAAAACATTCCCAAAACGCCTTAGTGAAGAGATATAGAACTCATACCCCCACCCCACAAAGAGATCGCCATGCGCTAGGGCAAAGAGGCGATTTTTCCAAAGAAAAAAGGCGGGTTGTTGTGCCCTAGAATAAACGCGCACGCGTTGGAAGAAAGGGAGGGCATGCAAGCCTAGATCGTGATTGCCCTCAAAGTAAAAAACCTCGCTCACATGGCTGAGGGTTTGGATTTTCTCTAAGATGACTTGATGGGGGCGCACACTGCTAGCCACCTTGCCCACTAGAATATGGAAGATATCCCCCATCAAAAACACTTGACTAGGGGGCTTGTCTAAGAGTTGATCTAGAAGGAGGGGAAAAGTGGAGCTATCTTGTTTGTGGTGCGCGTCCGCAATGAAGATCGCATCGCTAGATAGAGAGGGAAAAGAGGCACTCACCCTCCCCCCATAAATTGCAAGCATTCTAGGCGGTCGTTGTCTTGGAGCTGGGTATGCGCCCAGTCCTCCTTTTTAACCACCACGCTATTACGCGCGATCGCACAGACTCGCCCATCAATGCCCAAAGTTTCTATAAGGGTTTGGACACTCAAAGCCTCGTCAAAATGTTTCAATTCCCCATTGATAATTAAGTGCATGGTTTTCCTTTAGGTGTGGTAATTGGGGGCTTCTTTGGTGATGTCCACATCGTGTACATGGGACTCTTTCAAGCCTGCAGCTGTGATCTGCACAAATTGGGCGTTTTGGGTGAATGTGGGGATATCAGGCGCGCCCAAATAGCCCATAGAAGCGCGCAAACCCCCCACAAGCTGGTAGAGAATGTCCGCAATTTTGCCCCGATAGGGCACACGCCCCTCAATGCCCTCTGGCACAAGTTTTTCTGAGGCTAACCCCTCTTGGAAGTAACGATCCGAGCTCCCTCTACTCATCGCCCCGATACTACCCATCCCTCTATAGCTCTTATACTGCCTACCTTGATAGATGAGGGTATCCCCCGGGGATTCTTGTGTGCCAGCAATCAAACTCCCCACCATCACACAGGACGCACCCACTGCCAACGCCTTAGCCACATCTCCAGAATACCTAATCCCCCCATCGGCAATCACGGGGACATCATGCTTTTTGGCCTCTTGGTAGCATTCATCAATCGCACTAATTTGGGGCATACCCACCCCAGCCACAATACGGGTTGTGCAAATGCTCCCTGGACCAATGCCCACCTTAACCCCATCTGCTCCTGCACTAATGAGGTCTTTAGTGGCTTGTGCGGTTACCACATTGCCCACCACAACATCAACTTCAAGCTCCTTTTTAATCTCCTCGAGGGTGCTTAAAATATTGCGTGAGTGCCCGTGCGCGCTGTCTAAAACCAACGCATCTACCCCCGCTTTGACCAAAGCGCGCGCGCGATCGAGTTGGTTAGCCCCAATGGCCGCCCCTACGCGCAAACGCCCAAAAGCGTCCTTGTTGGCATGGGGGTATTCGATACGCTTTTGGATGTCTTTAATGGTGATCAGACCCTTTAGCACATTGTGCTCGTCCACTAGGGGAAGTTTTTCGATCTTGTGCTGGTGCATGATGGCTTGGGCTTGCTCTAAACTCACACCTACCGGAGCAGTTACTAAAGGGGGCTTGGTCATCACCGCGCCCACTTTTTTACTCCAATCGGTTTCAAAACGCATATCGCGATTGGTCAAAATCCCAATGAGAATCCCATGCGCATCGATCACGGGCACACCCGAAATCTTGTAGTTGTCCGCAATCGCCTTAGCCTCGCCCAATGAAGCCTCTGCGTGGATGTAAATAGGATCATGAATCACCCCGCTCTCACTTTTTTTAACCTTGAGTACTTGCTGGACCTGCGCTTCAACATCCATATTCTTATGGATAATGCCCATGCCTCCCAAGCGCGCCATCGCGATCGCGGTGTCAAACTCGGTAACCGTGTCCATCGCCGCGCTCACAAAGGGGATATTCAAGCCAATATTTTTACTCAATTTAGAAGCCAAACTCACTTCTTTGGGCAAAACTTCCGAATGGGCGGGCACTAATAAGACATCCTCAAAAGTAAGGGCCGTTTTTAAAAGCTGCATACCTATCCTTTCAACTCTAAGATTTCTTCTAAACCATAAGCCACATCTAAAATTTGCTGTTCCTCAAAAGCGGGCCCGATAAATTGCATGCCAATAGGCAATTTTCCATGATAGGCCACAGGCAAAGAGATCGCAGGCAAGCCGGCTAAATTCACCCCCACGGTGTAGATATCGCTCAAATACATTTCTAGTGGGGTGGCGTGCGCGTTAAACTCAGGGGCGATTGAGGGAGCTACGGGAGTAAAGATCACATCCGCGCTCTCAAAGAGTTTTTTATACTCGCGCACAATATGGGCGCGCGCCTTTTGCGCCTTGAGGTAATAAGCCTCGTAATACCCACTGCTTAAAACAAAATTCCCTAGCATAATGCGCCTCTTGACCTCAGCCCCAAACCCTTGTGAACGGGTTTTTACATAGAGTTCTTTAAGGTTTTTGCCCTCTAGGCGATTCCCATAACGCACCCCATCAAAGCGAGCCAAATTCGAACAAGCCTCTGCGGTGCTCAGAATATAATATGCAGCGATGTGGTGCTTGTGATCGCCCATGCGCTGAGACACCAAAGTATGCCCCATCTTCTCTAGGGTGTGTAGGCTATCTGCATAAGCCTTTTGCACCTCAATACTAGCGTCTTTTAAAGACTCTTCTAAGACCCCCACACGCAAAGCCCGCTTAGGGTTGAGATGTTTAAAAGTTTGGCTAGGCTCTAGGGCTACGCTAGTAGAATCTTTAGGATCGTGTCCGCTGATAGCATCGAACAAAAGCGCGCAATCGCGCACATTTTGGGTAAGGGGCCCAATTTGATCCAAACTAGAGCTATAGGCCACCAAACCATAGCGACTCACCCTCCCATAAGTGGGCTTGAGTCCCACGCACCCACAATAACTAGCCGGCTGTCTGATCGAGCCTCCCGTATCACTCCCCAGTGCTGCAATAGCAACTCCCCCCGCTACTGCGCTCGCACAGCCCCCAGAACTGCCTCCGGGCACGCGATTAGTGTCTCTAGGGTTTTTAACCGGACCATAACAGCTAGACTCGCTCGTGCTCCCCATCGCAAACTCGTCCATATTGGCCAGTCCAAAGGCACACATGCCATGTTGGTGCAGGCGGTCGATAGCAGTTGCGTTATAAGGAGCGATATAACCCTTTAAAATCTTGCTACCGCAAGTGACCTCCCAACCCTGCACATTGATATTATCTTTAATGAGAATGGGCGCGCCCGCACCGCTAGACTTAGGCGCGCTGACATAGGCGTTTAACTCAGATTTTTCTTGCACATTTTGGGCTAATTCCTGTTTGTATTCCTCTAAGGCTTGGGGGGAAAGCTTTAAGGCTTCTTCTAAAGTTAGCATGGTCTTCCTGATGATTTTCGCCCTATTCTAACAAATGCCGGGTAAAAACTCTCTAAGAAAGCCAAATAAGGTCTTATATAGGGTTTTGCGGGGATTACATAAATGAGGGCTTGAAATCTTAGCTAAAACATGTTAGAATGCGCACTTTTGGGGTGTTAGCTCAGTTTGGGAGAGCGCAACGCTGGCAGCGTTGAGGTCAGGGGTTCGATCCCCCTACACTCCACCATTCCCCCGTCTCTTTTAAAAATCCCCCACTTTAAAATCAATTCGCTTAAAAGAATTTAGCTAAAGCTCTTATTTTTGTTAGATTTTAAGACAAACTCTTGACAAGTGCGCTGAGGTACGCTAGAATTTTAAGCCTATTTTCACTAAACAGAAAGGTTCGTATGTCTCTTATAAGCCACAAGCCACAAGCCACAAGCCACAAGCCACAAGCGTAGCGTCTGCGCGCTCGCTCTAAGCACCACTCTTACACTTTTCTCTCTCACCCCCTTAAGCGCAGAAGATAATGGCGTATTTATAGAGGGCGGTTTTCAGTATTCCAATTTTCAGTATGGTCAAAAAACACAGGGTGCAGGATTTGCAGAAGTGGCAAAACAATATGCAACTTTCTCTGGCAACCTCTTTGGTGCGGATATTCAAGTAGGTTACAAACAATTCTTTGGGGGAGGTAAGATTTTTGGTTTACGCTATTATGGCTTTTTCAGCGGACAGGGGGGGAGTGGCTCGTATACAAGTCAGCCACTTTATACGACTGTTACAGTCAATCAGGCGGCTGCAAATTTATTCTATGGCGTGGGCGCAGATTTTCTCTATAATTTTTATGAAAACTCCGATCGCACTTATGGGGCTTTTGTCGGTGTAATGGTTGGAGGGAGCTCATGGCTGATGGGTGAAGCTAAATACGATGGGCAATGCGCAATCACAGATAACAATGGCAACTGCCAAACTTTGAACGAAGCTTCTAAACAAGCCGTAGCGGGTTACAACAATGTTGATGGGGCAAAAGCTACCTTTTCTCCCACCTATGTGCAGTTCTTATTTAGCATTGGCTTTAGAATGAACTTTACCAAACATCAAGGTTTTGAGTTTGGTGTGCGCATCCCCACCATTGATGACCCTTATGTCAAGCTTGAAGCAACCAAAAACATAGAAGGTTTTGCTAAGAAGGGCGACTATGGCATGCAAACCCTCAGACGCACAGTGGGAGTCTTTGCTAACTATGTGATCAACTTCTAAACCAACGCCCCCTAGTTTAGAGGGGGCAGATCTCTAAGAATGCTATCAAATTCGTGTTTGTAACGCTGGGGGTTTTCGATCTCAAAATCCGCCACGCTTTTAAGAAATTTGTCAAAATTTTCATTGCGCTGGGCTAGTTTAGCTAGTGTTTGGTAGTCCAAATTTTCTTTTTCTTTAGCACTCAGTAAAACCGCGCTTTGCTCAATACGCTCTATGTCTAAGACAATCACCCCGATAAGCTCAAAGCTCACTAGCTTAATGGGCAGGGTGTCAAACTTTTTAATAAAACTGCGCACATTGGGGGATTCAAAGTCTTTATAGGCAAAAGACACCCCCACCATGTCCGGGTAAATCCATTTATCCATACCCTTTTTAGACTTTTTACTCTCCTCATGGTAAATGGTTTTGGTATAAAGTCCCCATTGGTGGTAGGCGATGTAGCTTAAACGCGGGTGCAAATCCCGTTCTTTACAGACAGGCTCTTTGGGGGGTTGTTCTTTAGGAGCGGGTTTAGGCGTAAGCAAAGATGAATCTTTGAGGGCGATTAAAACCTTTGGCTTGTCTTGCACTTTGATAAAGGGGAGTTTGTCGGGAATTTTTAAGGCCTCATAAATGGTTGCGCTACAGCTTTGTTCGGGGGTTTTACCACCCCATTGAAACATGTGTTTGATCTTGCCTTGTTTGTACAACTCTTGCGCTCTGCCATAAATATGATTAGGACTAATGGGCTCGCCAATGATTTTAAGCACCTCTACCACAATATCTATATCTGTCTGTTTCATCTCACACCCACAAATTATCTAATAAGCGCACCCGTCCCACTTGCACCGCAGCCAAGATCAAAGTTTGATTAGCTTCAATTTGACTTAAAGGGACTAACTGGCGATCGCACACACTCAAATAATGCACCTTGAGCCCTTGCAACACTTCTAAGCCTAAATTTATGAGTTTCGCGCTATCGCGCTCTCCTCGTGCGATCGCCTTTTGTATGGTGTTTAAGGCTTGGGGAAGTTTGAGCGCGCTTACTCGCTCCTCAGAGCTTAAATACACATTGCGCGAACTTAGGGCTAAACCATCATGATCGCGCACGATGGGGCAGGGCATAATCTCTATATCTAAAAAGAGATCGGCGACCATGCGTTGGATGATGAGGAGTTGTTGGGCATCTTTTTGCCCAAAATACGCCCGTTTAGGGCGCACGAGATTAAAGAGTTTGAGCACCACCTGCAACACCCCATCAAAATGCTTAGGGCGCATATCTGCCTCAAAGCCTAACAGAGAGGCGGGAGGTTGGAGGGTGATTCTCTCTGGCACACCAAAGGGGTAAATTTGTGCGGAGTCTGGAGTAAAGAGCACATCTACGCCCAAACTCTCGCAAAGCTTTAAATCTGCTTGCAGAGTTCTAGGGTAGGCTTGGTAATCCTCATTGGGGCCAAACTGGGTCGGATTGACAAAGATAGACACCACCACCACATCATTTTGCGCTCTGGCTTGCTCAATCAAGCTAGCATGCCCGGGGTGCAGTGCGCCCATCGTAGGCACAAAGCCGATTTTTTGCCCCCAAAAGGAGGCAAGTTGGCTAGCCTTAGTGCATACTTGCATGCAAACCTCCTATTTGTTCTAAAATTTGGGCTACAAACTCTGCCGGTTTGGGGTGGTTGTAAATGGGACGGCCCACCACGATAAAATCCGCCCTCGCTTGTAAGGCGTCTTGAATGGTGCCCACACGCTTTTGATCTTGGCTATCTTGCAAATTGGGGCGAATGCCCGGGGTCAAGGTTAAAAAGTCTGCTTTGGTGGCTTGCTTGATGGCTAGACTCTCTAACACCGAGCAGACCACCCCATCTAGCCCGCTTTTAAAACAAAGTTGTGCCAAGTGCAGGGCTTGAGTCTGCAAGGGGGCGTGATAGACTTGCTCCACCTCTTGTGAGTCTAGGCTAGTTAGAATAGTAACCCCCATGAGCAAGGGCGCACGGCTCAAAGCGCGCATTTTTTCCACCACGCTTTTCAACGCGCTCTCTCCTGCGCTCGCGTGCAAGGTGATCATCTCTACACCCAATTTAGCGCATTCTAGCGCGGCTTCCTGCATGGTGTAGTTGATGTCATGCAATTTCAAATCTAGGAACACCTTAAAGCCCATGTTTTGGATTTCTTGCACGAATTGAGGACCTTCACGCACAAAACCCCTTAAACCTAATTTGATCCAAAGTTCTAAGCCCCGAAGTTGTGCTAATAAATCTAAACACGCCTTTTTTTCGCTCAAATCCAGCGCCAAACAGAGTTGCATACATATTTCCTTGTGGTTTTTTCAGCAAAAACTAATTACAATGCGCCATTATACAACTTAAGGATAAGAGTTTGTCAATCCCTAAATGCGTGCTGATTACCGGTCCTTGCGTGATTGAAGATATGCCCACCCTAGAATCTATCGCCCAAGCTTTAAAACCTCTAGCAGATGACCCGCGCATTGATTTTTACTTTAAAGCCAGTTTTGATAAGGCAAATCGTACCAGTTTAGAGAGTTATCGCGGTCCGGGTTTGCAAAAGGGCTTAGAGATGCTCGATCACATTAAGAGTAAATTTGGCTACAAACTCTTAACCGACATCCACGAGAGCACGCAGGCTGGGGCGGTGGCTGAGGTGGTGGATGTTTTGCAAATCCCAGCGTTTTTATGCCGTCAAACCGATTTGATTGTGGCAGCCGCTAAGACTAAACGCACCCTTAATATCAAAAAAGGGCAGTTTATGCACCCCAAAGACATGCAATATAGCGCGCTTAAGGCTTTGAACACCCGCGCCAAGCAAGCCTACAAAACCCCCAACTATGAAGCCTGTTTAGAACATGGGATTTATTTATGCGAGCGGGGGGCGAGTTTTGGGTATGGGAATTTGGTGGTGGATATGCGCTCTCTAGTTATCATGCGCGCTTTTGCGCCCGTGATCTTTGATGCCACTCATAGCGTGCAGATGCCCGGGGGCGCGCAGGGCAAGAGCGGAGGAGATAGCTCTTTTGTGCCTTGTTTGGCGCGCGCAAGCGCAGCCGTGGGCGTAGATGGCTTTTTTATGGAAACGCATTTGAGCCCAGAAAACGCCTTGAGCGATGGGCCTAATATGATCCCCACCGCACAATTAGCCCCCCTAGTGGAGGATTTACTGACCTTGCAAGCGTGCCTACAACATCACTAAAGGATTACAATGGCGGAATTTAAAAATATTGAGGGCAAGTTATGCCTTAAGGGGGAGGAAAAGGTCGCGATTTTGGCTTCGCGTTTTAACCATTTGGTGAGCGATCGCTTAGTAGAGGGTGCGCTAGATAATTTCAAACGGCATGGGGGCAATTTAGCGCATTTGAGCGTGGTCAGAGTCCCCGGGGCTTATGAACTGCCCTTTGTGTTGGACAGACTCTTGTGCTCTAAAAATTATGATGGAGTGTGTGTATTAGGAGCAGTGATTAGAGGAGCAACCCCACATTTTGACTATGTGAGCGCGGAGGCCACTAAGGGCATTGCCAACACCACCTTAAAATACGGCTTGCCCGTGAGTTTTGGACTGCTTACCACTGATAGCATCGAACAAGCCTTAGAGCGTGCGGGCACTAAGGCGGGCAATAAGGGCTTTGAGGCGATGCAAACCTTGATCGAATTGCTTAATCTCTACCCTCAAATTTAATGGCAACACGCAGTCAGGTTAGAGAGGCGGTGGTGAGCTTGCTGTATGCCTATGAAAGTGGGAACGAAGCCATGTTAAAGAGTGCGCCGGATTTTTTCACCCAAAAGAAAATCAAAAACGCCCAACAACGCTTCGCCCTAGACCTCTTGGAGGGCACGCTAGAACATTTACCATCTTTGGACAACGCGCTCACACCCCTTTTAAAAGACTGGGATTTGGCGCGCATAGGTTCTATGGAGCGTGCGATTTTGCGCTTAGGCGCGTATGAAATTTTGCACACCCCCACTAATCCGGTAGTAGTGATCAACGAGGCGATCGAACTCTCCAAAAACTATGGCGAAGACAACGCGCCCAAGCTCATCAACGCGATCTTGGACGCACTATGCAAACAAAAATCCCACTGAATTACAGCCAAAAGATCGGCACATATTGATATAATAAAGCATGCTAGAATGTGCCATTTACAAGGTGTAGCATGCGGCATTATCTGCGTATTATTATATTGTTGGCGTTTTCTAGCTTTTGCTTGGGGGTGGCAGAATTTATTGTCTCGGGGATTTTGACGCAACTTAGCGTGTATTATGGGGTGTCTGATAGCCAAGTGGGTAATCTAGCCACGCTTTATGCTTTAGGGGTGGTGGTGGGCGCACCCATTGTGAGCGTGCTCATCTCCTCTTTTAATTACAGAAACCAGCTCATTTTCACTCTTGGGCTTTTTTCTCTCTCTAATGCGATCATGTTTGTTAGTTCTAGCCTCTGGGTTGCGCTGGTGGCGCGCTTTATTGGGGGATTAATGCATGGGCTCTTTTTTGTGATCGCTACTATCATTAGTATCAAGGTTGCGCCCAAGTCCAAAACCACCATGGCGTTAAGCCTGATGGTCAGCGGGCTAACCATTGCGTTAGTTACGGGCGTGCCTATAGGCATTTTGGTCTCTAAGCATTATGGGCTCTTAGCCCCCTTTTTGTTGATTGCCTGTGTGAGCTTTTTAGTCGCCCTCTGCGCTCTATTTGTCATGCCTAAACTTGGTAGCAAACAAGCAAATTTTAAAAACCTATGGGTGGCTTTTGGTTTTGCGCCCGTGTGGCAGGGCTTTTTGGTAACCGCCTTTTCTTGTGGCTCGATGTTTGTGGTCTATATTTATTTGCGTGTGCTCCTAGAACAACATGGCTTTAGCCCAGTGAGCATTGCCAATGCGTATTTATTCTTTGGCATTGCCGCTATAGTAGGCAATCTCTTTGGGGGCAAATTAGCAGATTTAAGAGGCTTTTTTGCTTCTTTAAGCTTTTTGCTCACCATGCAGATTTTAGCCTTGAGCGCGATGAGTTTTAGCTACTACCTACCCAAGTGGGTTTTAATTGCCAATGTCATGGGCTTTGGCTTTTTTGGCTTTGCTTGCATCGCCCCGCTTAAAATGTTGTGCAACCATTTAGCCCGCATTTTTACCCCCCATACCCAAAATGACACCATCGCGCTCAATGAGGCTTCTTTTAATGTGGGGATCACCTTTGCCTCTTTAGCTGGTGGGTTGGTGGCGCATTTAAATGTCAATTTTAACGGGCTGTGCGCGGCTCTCTTTGCTTTAAGTGCCTTGAGTATCTTAAGTTTTGGCATTAAAAAGGCAAGTTTTCATGTAAAGTAGTTATACTTGAGTTAAAAACACAGGATCACCATGTTACAAGCCACCCAAGTTAGCATGCGCTACGCCACTAAAAAGCTCTTTGAAAATGTCAATCTCAAATTAGACGCACACAAACGCTACGGACTCATTGGGGCAAATGGCGCGGGCAAGAGCACCTTTTTAAAGATTTTAGCTGGGGAAATTGAACCCAGTAGCGGAGAGATTAGTATAGTTTCAGGGCTAAGATTGGGGGTTTTAGGTCAAGATCAATACGCCTTTGAAGAGTTTAGCCTCAAAGACGCGGTTTTAATGGGCAATAAGATTCTCTATGACGCGCTCAAGGAAAAAGAAAAGCTTTATGCAGAAGCGGATTTGAGCGATGACAAGGTCAATGCCCGTTTGGCTGAGCTAGAGATGATCTGCGTGCAAGAAGACCCGCTGTATGAGTGCGAGGTGGTGGTAGAAAAAATCTTAGAAGATTTGGGGATTCCAGCCAGTCGCCACAATGACTTAATGCAAAGCCTGCCTAGTAGCGATAAATTTAAAATTCTGCTCGCCCAAGTGCTTTTCCCTAAGCCTGATATTTTGCTACTAGATGAACCCACTAACAACCTAGATTTAAACGCCATTGCATGGCTAGAAGAAAACTTGAAACGCCATGAGGGCACAATGGTAATTATCAGCCACGATCGCCACTTTTTAAACGCTGTTTGCACGCATATTTTAGATTTGGATTTCAACACTCTGCGGGAATTTAGCGGAAATTATGATGATTGGTATATCGCTTCCACTTTGATCGCCAAACAAAAGGAAGCCGAGCGCAATAAAAAACTCAAGGAAAAAGAGGAGCTAGAACGCTTTATCGCGCGCTTTTCAGCCAATGCGAGCAAGGCGCGCCAAGCCACTAGCCGTCAAAAGCAATTAGAAAAGCTAGATATCCAAAGCATTGAGGTTTCTAGCAGGCGCGATCCTAGCATTGTCTTTAAGCCCCACCGCACCATTGGGAATGAAGCCCTAGAGTGTAGCCAGATTTCTAAGTCTTATGGGGATTTGGTGGTGTTAAACAAGGTTAGTCTTAAAATCGCGCCTAAGGATAAGATCGCCCTCATTGGACCTAATGGGGTAGGCAAGAGCACGCTGTGTAAAATCTTGGTCGAGGAGTTGGCTCCAGATAGTGGGAGTATCAAATGGGGCGCGACCACGCAGAGGGGCTATTTCCCCCAAGATGTGAGCGAGAGCATTCAAGGGGAGGAGAGTCTGTATCAATGGCTTTTTAACTTCAATAAAAAGATTGAGAGTGGCGAGGTGCGTAATGCTTTAGGGCGCATGCTCTTTAGCGGGGCGGAGCAAGAAAAGAGTGTGAGCGCGCTGAGTGGTGGGGAAAAACACCGCATGGTTTTATCTAAGATCATGCTAGAGCGGGGTAATTTCTTGGTGCTCGATGAGCCCACTAACCACCTAGACCTAGAGGCGATCATCGCTTTAGGCGAGGCGCTGTATAAATTTGAAGGCGCGGTGATTTGTGTCAGTCACGATCGCGAACTCATTAGCGCGTATGCCAATCGCATCATTGAGCTACTACCTACCAACAAGGGCGCAAAAGTGTTAGATTTTAAGGGCAGTTATGAGGAGTATTTAGACAGCAAGGGGGATTGACTAAGTCAAGTAAACCTGTTTTGGCGCAAGTATCGGGCGACACAAGGGTGATTAAGGGTAATTTATTTGGGGGATGCCCAATTTGGCTATACTCCTTTCTTATACTCTTTTTCTTTTGCAGGAGGTTTTTGTGAAGAGTGTGGCGTTAGTGATTTGCCCTTGGGTATTTTTTGTCTTGCAACGGCGTTTAAAAGACACGCTCATCGCTTTCTTGCCCATTTTGATGCTAAATATTTTTATCACAACCTATAGCGACATGGCTCTTTTGGCTTTTGCTATTGTGGCCACTCTGATCATTTTTTGGGTACAATCCACTCAAGAATATAAAGGTTTAAAGCAATTCCCTAAAAACTCTCTCTTGGCCGTGTTTTTCCCTTTTGTGGTGCTTTTCCAACAAAAACGCTTCATTTTAGGGATGGTGTGCGCTTGTGGGTGGTTGCTAGGACTTTTTATTTTGCTTGCTGTGTCGAGCCGCGCACCTGTGCATCCAACCGAAGATGTTATATTTTTTCTGTGTATTCTGTTTCTTTTAAATGTGGTGTATCTTCGTTTCCTTTGGGCAATTTTTAAAGGAATTATCGAGGCTATAGAGGGGCAAAGCGATTTAGATACTCTGATTAAACTTGAGACAAATCAGAGGGAATCTTTTTTAAAAAGCAAAACACTTAAAGAAATTGACGCGATTCGAGCCAGCCTAAAAGAATTGCCCATCGATGTACAAATTCCCATCAAAAAAGCTATTAAAGCGGTTTTAGAAGAATGGGAAAGGACTTGATGGTATGAGCATAAGAACTTTTACTTTGGTTTTTCTTCTTGTCTTCTTTTGCATGAATCTCTTTAGCTATATGAGGCTAAGGAAGTTTACCTATCCCTTTTTGCGCTTTCTGCCTATTTGTCTGTATGGTTTAAACATTCTCTATCGGGTCGTGCAAATGAAAATTTTTGCCCATTTGGAGACATTACAGACTTTCTTGTATGCCCTAGGCGGGCTGAGTATGGCCGCAAGTTTTATTCTGTTCTGCCTGCTATTATTGCACCTCATCGCGCTTAAAACACTTCCTCAAAGCATAGACACACACAGACGCCAAAGCCTTAAAAAACTCTTAGATATAGGTCTATTAGGGGTTTTCTTTCCCTCTATGGCAAAGGGTTTTTACAATGCCACTAATCTTGTGATCACAAGGCGCAGCGTCAAGCTCAAGAATTTAAAAGAAGCGTGCCACCTTGTGATGATCAGCGATGCACACATAGGCGCGTATCTTAAAAAAGATTACTTGCAAGAGATTGTCGATCGTATCAACGCGCTTCAGCCAGATATCGTCGTGATTGTGGGGGATTTGGCGGATTTAAAGGCTCAGTTGGTACAAAAGGATTTAACCCCGCTTAAAAGTATCCAATCTCAATACGGCGTGTATTGTGTGCTGGGTAACCATGAATATTACCACGGGGTGGATGCGCTTGTTGAAGTGTTTAAAAAGAATCATTTGCGCGTGCTACAAAATGAGAGTGTTCAAGTGGCAGGGCTTAATCTAATGGGGGTGAATGACCTTATAGGGTATCGCTTTAAGCGTTTTGAACCCGATTTTAAGACTATCTTTACCCAAGTCAACCCCAATCTGCCCAGTGTTTTACTCTCCCACCAACCCAAATCCCTAAGATATTTGGAACAAAAACCCGATTTGCTCTTGTGCGGGCATACCCATGCTGGGCAGATATTCCCCTTTAGCCTCTTGGTGTGGCTGGATCAAAAATACATCTATGGGCATTACCATTTAAAAGATTGCCAAATGATTGTGAGTAGCGGTTGTGGCTTTTGGGGTCCCCCTGTGCGTATCTTCACCAAGAGCGAAATCGTGTCCATCCACTTAAAGCCTGAAAATCAAGCTTAACATTCAGTAAAGATTCTTGACAGCGCCTTTCATTTTTGGCTAGCATTTGATTTTGTTTCAATTATAAAGGAATTTTGCACCATGCCACAATCAAATAACCAAACAAGGTGTTGCCGTGTTATCCCCTCAACATCTCATCTGTCTCAAGCGTTTTTAACCAGCGCGTTAACCCTCTTTACTCTAGCCCCTTTGAGCGCAGAAGATAGTGGTCCGTTTATACAAGGCGGGTTTCAATATTCCAATTTCTCAGGCATGGCAACTACTGTTGTTAAACCAGTGAGTGCGCAGGAGTTGATTCAAGCGATTGAACCAAGCCTGTATCAAAAACTCAAAAAGGAACAACAAGGAGGTCAGGGGCCACCGCAAACTGAAGAGGAAGTGCATGATTTGATTCAAAAAATTGTGCAACATGATTACCCAAATGGTATCCCTAGCTCTAAGAGAGAAACAGCTTCAAATGGCAATCTTTATGGGGTAGATATTCAATTTGGATACAAACAATTCTTTGGTCAAGAAAAGCATTTTGGATTGCGTTACTATGGCTTGTTTAGCGGACAAGGGGGGAACTCTTATAATAAAGCAGGAAAATACTACCAACCCTCTGCAAATCTTTTCTATGGCGTAGGGGCTGATGTACTTTATAACTTCTATGAAAACAACGACCGCACTTATGGCATCTTTGCTGGTGTAATGTTTGGAGGGAGCTCATGGCTGATGGGAGAAGGCAAAACAAATGGAAAATGTAATTATAAGAATGATAAAGAGGATTGCATAAGCATGAACGATTCTTTTGAAAATAGAGAAAAACAAGTTAACCAAGGCGACATCTCTAAAGCCTCGTTCTCGCCTACCTATGTGCAATTCGTGTTCAATTTTGGCTTTAGAATAAATTTTACCAAGCATCAAGGGTTTGAGTTTGGAACGCGTATCCCCACCATCAACGATCCTTATTATAAGGCAACACAAAAAAGAGCGACAGAAACAGGCGGTAAAGGGAGCGAAACCACTATAACCTTTAGGCGCAACGCCTCTTTATATTGGAACTATGTTTATAATTTCTAAGAAGCTTGACAGCTTGTTGGTTTTGTATTACAATCTACCTTTATTTCACATTGATAAAGGAACTTGTGTTATGCTAGGAACAGCAACCAGCAACCAGCAACCAGCAAGCGGATGTGTGGCACTTACTCCCTCAGAATTTCATTTTTCCAAAACTTTACTAACTGGTATGTTCTCCCTCTTAGCTTTAACCTCTTTGAGTGCGGAAAACAACGGCGCATTCATACAAGGTGGGGTTAATTACTACTCAAATTTTTCAGGCACTGTAACTTCTGTTGTCAAATCAGCGAGCGTGCAATCCACAACCACAACCCATTATAATGGCAATCTTTATGGTGGAAATATAGAGGTTGGGTATAAGCAATTCTTTGGCAAAAAAAGGCGTGTTGGCTTGCGCTACTATGGCATGTTTAGCGGGCAGGCGGGGGGTTATTATAATGCCAATGAGCAGACGAACAAACAGACCGGTCAGAACAAATCATACACCCAACCTTCTGCTAATCTTTTCTATGGCGTAGGGATCGATGTGCTCTATAACTTCTATGAAAAAGAGGATCAAACTTATGGCATCTTTGGCGGTGTGATGGTTGGAGGTAGCACTTGGTTGATGGGAGAACCTCTCATAGACCCCACACTAAAAGACAAATCATGTGTGTATGCCAATCAAAATGGAGGTTGCATAAGCATGAATGATGGTTTTAAGAATTTAGAAAAACAAACTAACGATGGCAATATTAGCAAAGCCTCGTTCTCGCCTACCTATGTGCAATTCGTGTTCAATTTTGGCTTTAGAATAAATTTTACCAAGCATCAAGGGTTTGAGTTTGGAACGCGTATCCCCACCATCAACGATCCTTATTATAAGGCAAAGACAGACGGTAAAGGGAGTGAAACCACTATAACCTTTAGGCGCAACGCCTCTTTGTATTGGAACTATGTTTATAATTTCTAACCTAAGAAAATAGGTGCGTGAGGAGTAATGCGCAAAAGCCCCCGCACAAGCCCGCTAGCGCGTCATCACCCACCACGCCTAGCCCCCCCTTGACATCGCGATCAATCTTGCCAATCAAAGAGGGTTTATAAATATCAAAGAGGCGGAAAAACACAAAACTAGCGATCACGCCCAGCCAGCTAAGACCTGCGATCGCCATCGCTATCCACATCCCTACCAATTCATCAATCACAATGTGTTTAGCGTCATGGGTTTGGGTTTGTTCCTCGTAAATATCGATCTGCCTAATAGCCACCAATCCAATCAAAAAAGCGCATAAAAATAAAGTGTTCGCCGAAAAATACAAAATAGGCAAGCCTAGAAACAAGGCGACCACACTCCCAGCCGTGCCCGGTCCCTTGGGGAATCTGCCTGAATAAAAAAGGGTTAAAAAACATTCGCGTACATCCATGTGCGCATTATAACAAAATTGGTTAGAATAAAGATTTTAAGGAATGGTATGAAATTAGCGGTGTTTGATTTTGATTCTACGCTTGTGGATGCGGAGACTTTGGAGGTTTTGGGCGAGGTTTATGGAGTGGGGGAACAAATAAAATCTGTAACCACGCAGGCGATGGAGGGCAAGGCGGATTTTTATACAAGTCTGATTAGCCGTGTGGCTCTGCTTAAAGGCATGGACATCCACACAGCTAAAAAGGCGTGCGAGAGTTTGCCCTTGCATCAAGGGGCTAAAGAAGTGGTGCAAGGCTTGCATGCGTTGGGCTATAAGGTGGTGTGTTTTAGCGGGGGCTTTAAATGGGCGACTGGCTATTTTAAAGAAAAATTAGGCTTAGATGCGGATTTTAGCAACACCTTGCATGTGAGTGCAGGGCGTTTAACCGGTGAAGTGAGCGGCCCTATGATGCGCTCTGACTCTAAGGCCGAGATGTTGGCTAGTCTGCAAGAGTTATTACAAGTTGAGCACACCTTGGCTATAGGTGATGGGGCTAATGATATCAGTATGTTTAAACTCGCTGATTTGAGCATCGCCTTTAATGCCAAAGAGATCACCAAAGAGCACGCAGATATCATCGCGCGCTCTTTGGATTTGAGAGAGATTTTAGAGTATCTCAAAGCTTAAAACGCGTCTATAAACCTTTAGGGAACACCATGAGAGAATACCTCTACATTGTCCAATCCAGCCTAGAGCCTAGCAAGTGCAAAATGGGGATCACCAATGACCTAAAAAGACGACTCAAAGAATACAACAGCATTACGGGGCAATCCCAAGAAAACACCTACAGCTATCTTTTTACTTGCGAAGTGGCCAATATGCGCGCCGTAGAGCAAGACATTAAAAATACTTTTGCGCATTTAAGAGAAGTGCAAACCCGCGAAATCTATTTTTATAACCCTAGCCTTCTTGAGATGTATCTGAGCTATATTAAAGCCCACCCCTTATTTTTAGCCCAAGTGAGTCTCAAGTCCCCTAAAAAAACGCCACAAATTAAGCCTAAAAATGTGGCTAGCCTCAAAGATCAGGGCATGGAGTGGGCTGATTTATTAAACAAAGCCAAGAGGGTTAAAAATGACGAGTTTTACACAAGATACGAGGACATCGAAAAGGAGATTGCCCACTACCCCTTAAAAGTGTGGCAAGATAAAGTCGTGTTTTGCAACTGCGATGATGCCATTGGGGAAAATAGGGACTATAGCGACTCTTCTGCCTTTGCGCTCTACTTTTTAAAGCACTTCTTTAGATTAAAGCTTAAAAAGCTTATCTGCACCCACTATGGAAGCAAACAAGATTTATTTAATGCCGGCTCAAGAGGCTATATTTTTACTAAAGAGGGGGCGCACGAGATGAAGCACACCCCGCCCAATTATACAGGGGGCTTTGAAGAAAAGGAGTCCTTAAGGATTTTGAATGAAGAAGCTGATATTGTGTGCACCAATCCGCCCTTTTCGCGCGCGATCGAGTATTGGAGCTTGCTCGTCAAAAGCAAAAAGAAGTTTTTGATTTTGTCTAACATCGCTAATTGCATCACCACAGCTTACATCCCCTATTTTGCGAAAAGGAAAGTGCGTCCCGGGTTTAATGAAGTGCATTGGTTTTTAAACCCCAAACGCCAATTAGTGCGCGCCGCTGGGGCGTGGTACACGAATTTACCCATCAAAAACCGCCCCAATATCTCTAGGCTCAAATTTCTGCCCCTAGAGCAAATCCCCCAAAAATATAAAAGATTTGACGATGCCGGAGTTTTGCTGGTCGATTACAGCCATATCCCCACAGATTACGACCTGCCCTTTGCGGTGTCTGCCACCCCTATTTTAAACGGCGTGTTGGAATGTGGCTACAAGGTCGCCGAACACTCAAAATATAACCCCCACATTGAGGGCAAGGAAAAATTTGCAAGGATTTTGATCTGCAGGGCGTGAAACCCCTGTTTAAATCTAGCGGTGTGCTCCATGCCACATTAAGGTTGAACATACCCCAAATCCACCAACGCGTTGGCCATTTCTTTGAGCAGGGGGCCGTTTTTGCTCCCCCCTTGTCCGTGTTCCACTAAAATTGTGATAGCATATTGGGGCTTTTCATAGGGCAAAAAGGCGGTGATCCACGCGTGCGAGCGTTGGGAATATTCCATCTGGCTCTCTTTAATGCGCGTCATGGTGTTTTGATCGATAGCGACCACTTGCGCCGTGCCCGTTTTGCATGCCAAACTCACTTTGACCCCCCGCGTGCTCTTATAAGCCGTGCCCCCCTGCTGGCTACACGCTTCGTACATGCCCTTGCGCAACGCGGGCAATTTAGATTTTTGAAAAGAATCTAAAACATCTTTGGGCTTAAAATCCCCCTCCAAATAAAAATGAGGAGTGGGAAGTTTGCCTGAGGCTAATAATGCCGTATAGTTAGCAACCTGCAGGGGGGTTGTGAGAAATGAGCCCTGCCCAATAGATGTGATGAGGGTGTCGCCCACACTCCAAGTCGTCCCAAAGCGTTTCATCTTCCAGCTTGGATCGGGCAAGATACCTACAAATTCATTGGGTAAATCCACCCCGCTTTTTTTCCCAAAACCCATTTGTCCAAAGGTTTTAGCTAGCTTTTCAATGGGCAAATCAAGGGCGTATTTGTAAAAATAGACATCTACAGATTCTTTGATAGCTTTGTATAAATTGCTTTCTCCATGCCCGCCAGCTTTCCAATCGCGAAACTTGCGCTTGCCCACTTCAATATAACCCGGAGTAGAAATAAAGGTATTTTCATTCATGGGCAAGTTTTCTAAAAAACTTAAACCCGTGCCCATCTTCACGACAGAGCCGGGCGGGTAGAGTCCATTAATGAGGCGATTCAATAGAGGATTGCCCGGATCGTCTTGAAGATTCTTCCATTCTGAAACACTGATCCCCCCGATAAAATGGTTGAGATTGTATTCAGGATAACTCCCTGCGACTAAAATTTCCCCATTGCGCACATCCATCACAATGATCGCCCCTCTCTTGTCTGCAAAAAGAGTGTCTGCTTTGAGTTGGAGGCGTTTATCTAAACTTAATACAAGGTTATTATTGGTTTTGGGCTCTTTACTCTCAAGGACTTCAAGCTCTTGATTGAGCGCATTCACGCTCACGATCTTGTAGCCCAGTTCGCCCTGCAAAAGGTCGTTGTATTCTTTTTCTAACCCCGTTTTACCGATGGTGTGGGTGTATTGACTAGTAGGGTTAGCAGCAATGTCCTTAGTATCAGCCGCTCCCAAGTAGCCGATGACATGCGAAGCTAGGGCGTTGTTGGGGTAGTGGCGTTTGTTGGCCGCATTGATGCTAATCTCTGGAATTTGCAAGAGTTTAGCATAAAGGGTTTGCATCGCAGGGTAGGACACAAAATCTAAAATAGGAATGGCGTTATGGTTATAGCGCGAATTTTGTTTTTGGTAATTATCCAGCGCATCGTCTTTATCAAGATCAGGAAAATAACGCTCTAAAATCTCTAATTTGTCTTCTACTACACTGCTTTTTAGCCCCGGAGCAAGCGCAATACTAAAACCCAGTTGATTAATCGCCAACAATTCATGGTTGCGATCCATGATAATTCCGCGCGTAGGCACTAAAATTTCTTTTTTAGTCATGTTGCGCAGAGCAAGCTGCTCAAAATAGTCATTAGTTTTAATGGTGAGGATGAAAATTTTGAAGATGAGCACCGCCCACACTAAACCTAGCAGGCCCATCACGAAACGCATCTTAAACCCTTGCATAGATTCTCCAAAGCAAAAATTCTAAGAAGCTATAACCAATCGCATCGCCCCATATATCGTTATAGTAACCAGACAACAAACTTAAAATCGCAAAATAGATCAAGTAAATCAAGAGAGCGTGGACAAAATCCCCAAAAACATTCTCTTGAAAAACCCGCAAAAGATACCGCACCACAAGTTTTTCATAGAGGGCAAAGAGCAAGATCAACACCCCTAAGGGTTGCATGTGAATAAACTCCACACAGAGCAAGCAGGCAAAAATCCAAAGTAAAAGGCGCGTGGAAGGCTGTTCTTGGGCAAGAGTGTGCCGATAAAGCGCGAAGAGAAACCCTAGCATGGGGGGAAGCCATGCATAAATGTCTCTTAAATTGCTATAAAAATAAAACCCCAACCATGCCAAGAAAAATAGAAATGGAAAATGAAATTTAGACTTAGATTCGCGTGTCAAACAAGGCCTCTAGGATGGTTTTTTGTACACCAAGAGAGTCAAATTTAGGGTTTAACGCGCCCTGTGCGCTGATTAAAGGCGTGTTTTGCTGTTGATAGAGAGTATGTTGGGCGTTTTTAGAGAGTTTGTCAAATTTTGTATACACGCGTTTGAGGGTTTGATCGGGGCGTAAAACGCTCTCTAAGAAGCCGCGCACTTCTACATCTAAAGGCAAATGAGGATGTCTGGCATCAATGAGATGGAGGATGAGTTTAATCGAACTGCGTTGAATCAACAGGTCGCTTAAAAATACCGCCCATTGCCCCTTGATCTCTTTGGACACCTTAGCATATCCAAAGCCGGGCAAATCAATGCAGATAAAATCTAAGATTTTAGCAGGGGGAATTTGCCAACGCGTGCAAAAGAAATTCGCCGCTTGGGTTTTTCCAGGTGTGGCCGAACTCTTGGCTAGCTTGCGCTCTAAAATAGTGTTGATCAAAGTGCTCTTGCCTACATTGCTGCGCCCTACAAACACCACTTCTGGCATACATGCTGGGGGGCATTGCGCCAAATTATAGGCCGATCTTAAAAAATTACTCTCTATGATTTTAATGGGCTTCATGGGTTTTTTTGCTATGGGGGGTTTTTTGTGCTTTTTGCTTTTCTTTTTGTTTCTCTTGTTGGATATCGTCCATGTCAAAAACAAATTTGGCCGGCTTGTTTTTGCCCCCAAAGACATCTGCATACCCGCGTTCCTTACTCAAAATGATCTCTTCGCCCTTGATCGAATTGATTTTACCCACTTCATTCACCACAGCATTTTGCAATAGGCGGTATTCCTGCTTGATCGCATCGTAAATCAGGCGGTCTGAATGCCCATTCACTTGACGGCCATCTTGGGTTACAATGTGAAACTTCACCGCGCCAATGGCCTCGTATTTAATGGGTTTGCGTTTGGCATTGGTATAAATGATCACTTTATTGGCCGTGAGTGTGTCCTGCATCTTTTTAATGTGCACATTCCCCTCAATAATGGTGATGCGTTTTTTTTCATTAGCGGTGAATTTATCCGCGCTCACTTCTAAAGTTTCTTTAAGAGGCGCGCTCCAAAGCAACCCCGCCATCAAATATATTACAAGCCATCTCAAAATTTCAAACTCTTAAATTTGGAATGGGAGAATTTCGCATTTTTAGCCTCTTCCATATCAATAATAGCGTGCACATGGCGGGCTTGCACGATCCCTTGCACATGGTTGTAAGCGATGTCCTCGCCTTGAATATTGCCCTCTGGACCATTCATTCTAAAAGCTCCTTGCCCTTGAAAGGTTTGCTTTTTGTGATCGTAAACTCCCTGCTGACTCCAAAAACTCTGCCCACTGCTGGTGGTGTAAAGCACCCCTTTAGGGAAGGTGTAGAGTTCTTGTTTGTGCACCATCACTTCCCCTCTGGCGTGCTCTTGAACTTTAGTGTCTGTATCGTATTTGCTCAGAGTAAAATCATAGAGCACTTCGTGATCGCCATACTGCAATGCCCTAGACCCGCGAACACTCAAATCCGTTCCGCTAGGGTTCGTTTGGATTGCCTCAAACCCGCGCACCTCAATTTTAACAAAATCCTTAGAATCAAAGATAATGGAGGGGCGCGGTTTGAGATAAAGGTTGATGAGTCCTGCCATCGCCAAGCCCAAACCTATAAAAAACTTCCATAGAGCATTCAAGCGCACTTATTCGCGCACCAAGATACTAGGCTTGCCCATGTTTTTGGCAAAATCACTCGCTTCTGCCTCGCTTTGAAAACCCTTGATAAAAACGCGGTAGATAGGTTGATTATCTTTGCTACCAGATGCAATCTGGGTGTAGTAGGGCTTTTTGAGGGTTGCTTTGAGACTTTCTTCAGCCTTTTGTGCGCCTTCTTGGCTTCTAAAAGCACCCACTTGTAAAGAAAAATTTCCCCCACTCACACTCTCTTGAGTTTCACCAACTTTAAATTCTTTTTTAAGAGTGGTGGCTTGGGGGGCTTTTTCTAAAGTCTTTTGGTATTGCTTGGAAATCACCCCACCAAAACCTATCACTTCTAATTTAACAGGCGCGACTCCCTTACCCACCATATCGATGTCATGGGCAGCAGCATTGGACAGATCGATAATGCGGTTAGCCACAAAGGGACCACGATCGTTAATGCGCACAATGGTGCTTTTATTGTTATCCTTATTGGTAACCTTGACAATGGTGTTCATGGGCAGAGTTTTATTAGCTGCGGTGTGGGCGTACATATTATAAGTTTCCCCATTGCTGGTGCGTTTAGCGTGGAAATTAGGCCCATACCAACTTGCATAGCCATCGAAAGTTTGGCCAATATCAACCTTAGTGGGGTAATACATTTTGCTCCCCACACGATAAGGGCGCATGGTGGCTCTTTGCATCGCTTCCGAATTGATCATGCCTGCAGTTAAACTTGATGTAGACACTTGGGCTGTACTCCCCTCTTGCACTCCTTCTTCCTCCTGTTCGGGTTGTTCGGGCATCTTCTGAGCTTTTGAGGACTTATGGTTGTGTTTGTGCCAGAATGACCTTTTGGGAGGGGGCGAGGAGCCATCATAATCTAGCGCATCCTTATAGGCGCGCAAACTCTCTTGTTTGGAAAAAAGAGAGTGAGAGTTACCATTTGCGGTCTCTTGAGCGCACCCTAAAAACAATCCTAACGCCCCAAAACTTGCTAGCCATAGACTTTTAGACACCTGAACACTCATTTGAAAGCAACTCTTTTAAAATCTTTGTGATCTTTGCGCAAAATCGGAATGACTAAATGTTGGTTGCGACTCAAACGCGCGCTTTTAAGATGATTAGTGTTTTTAATGAGGGCCACACTGGTATGAAACTTGCGCGCGATGGAACTTAGGGTTTCTCTAGGACGCACGCGGTGCGTTACCAGCGCACTTAAGGGGTAGGAAGGCACATAGTGCTGTTTAAAATAAGCGAGCTTTTCATAAGGAATATAGATCATGTAGGCTTTATTGGGGGGCAGAAAATTATAATGAAATTGCTCATTATAAGATTTAAACTCGGCCAAAGAGAGGCGCGCGCTTTGGGCGATATGAGAGAGCAAAGTGCCTCCATGCATTTTTAAGGCGACAAGACTGGTGCGCGCCCCTCGATTCAAAAGATATTCTTTGTGCCGCAATGTGTCTAAATTATTAAAGGCGATAGCAAAACTCAAGATTGAGCGGATATAACCACGCGTTTCTCTAGGAATGAATTTCTTTTCATCATCTAATAAAACATTAATATCATCGCTCCCAGCTTGTTGGATAGCTTCTAGCACCCTTCTAGGGCCGTAATTATAGGCCATAGCGACCAAATACCATTGTTTGGTTTGTTTATAGAGGATGCGCAAATATTTGATCGCAGCCTGAGTGCTCTTGATGGGATCACGCCTCTCATCCACGAAAGTGCTGACCTCTAAACCTAGCATTCTAGCTGTCTCAGGCATGAGTTGCCAAATGCCTACGGCTTTTTTGACACTATAGGCTTTTGTGGAGAAATTTGACTCAGCCATCGCTAGAAATAGAAACTCTACAGGAATGTCTGCCTGAATGAGCATGCTTTTAATGGTGGGGATAAAAACTCCATTGCTATCATAGTGTTTTACGAAGTGATCCCAAGCCTCCTGCACATTTTGTAGGGTTTGGGAGTTATCCACACTGGCTAAAAAACGCGCATCCACCCCAAAGCCATTGAGGGGTTTGAGATTGAGGGCGGTATTAATAGGTTGGGCGTGGGCAAAACCCTGCCATGCCAACAAAGTGGCGATTGCAAACATGCGTCTCATTAAGAGACCTTAGCATGAGGCATTAGACTAAAAAGTGTCGTTGCATTGGTATTGGTCGTGTGTGCCAAATCTGTAGGGCTTATTTTTAAAATTTCAGAGAGTTTTTGAAGCACTAGAGGGATGTATTTGGGTTCGTTGCGTGTGCCTCTGAAAGGGTGGGGAGTGAGATAGGGGGCATCGGTCTCTAAGAGCAGGCGATCTAGGGGAATTTGAGGCAGAATATTTTGAAGAGACTTGGCATTTTTAAAGGTGGCTACACCTCCAATGCCGTAGTAAAAATTTTCAGAAAGTCCTAACAAGATCGCATCCCCATTAAAACAATGCAACACCCCACGCAAATGTGGGTAGGCTTTGAGAATATGATAAGCATCTTGACTGGCCTCTCGAATATGCACAATCAAGGGCTTTTGATACTCTAGGGCAAGTTCTATCTGCGCTTTAAAAACCTCTTTTTGATGGGTTTTTGTGTCCTCGTCATTAGAATCTAGGCGGTGGTAGTCTAAACCGCATTCGCCCACCGCCACGCACTGGGGGTGTTGGATATAGTGCTTTAACTCTGCAAGATCAAAGTGTTGGCAATCTAGGGGATGCGCCCCCACAGCAAAATAAAGCTCCTGATAAGAAGCGCACAAATCCAGCGCCCTAGGTAAATCTTTAGGGTCAGCTCCGGGGATGATGGCTTGGAGCATTCCTGTTTCTCTAGCCTCTCTGATGACTTGCTCTATATCTGCATTATAAAGATGATGATCCAAATGACAATGCGTGTCTATCCACTCCAACATCAAGTCCTCCGCATAATTTGGCCTAATTATATTATAATCCTAGAGGATATGGTTTAAATTTGCCTTAAGGGAGTTTGAGATGTTTAGCGGAGTTATCCATCAAATTGCCCCCATTAAAGCCTTTGATCACAATGTGTTAGAAATCCTAAGCGACTATCGCCCCAAACTAGGCGATAGCATCGCGGTCAATGGAGCATGTTTAACCGTGATTAGGCTTTTTAAGGGGGGGTTTGCCCTAGAATTGAGCGCGCACACTCAAAAGTCGATTGCCTTAGAGAATTATGTTCCCGGGGCGCGCGTACATATAGAACCCGCCTTGAGAGCGAGCGATCGTCTCGATGGGCATTTCGTGCAGGGGCATATTGATGGGATTGGAGTCATCATGGATATTAAGCCTTTGGCTAATCAAGTGTGTGTGCAAATCCAAGCCCCTAGGGATTTTCTCCAACTTTGTATTCCTCATGGCTCAGTAGCGCTCGATGGGGTGAGTCTGACTCTAAGTCAAGTGCATACAAATGGTTTTAATCTAACGATTATCCCTTATACCTTTGAGAATACCCTCTTTGCTATCTATGAAAAAGGGCGGCGAGTCAATTTAGAAAGCGATCTGCTAGTGCGCTCTGTAGCCCATCTGCTCAAAGCCCCTCGCTCTAGATTGAGCTGGCAGGATATTGATCGTATCGCGATGAGTTACTAATGGCATTGCCCAAAGCCGTAGCCCTCGCCTACAATGTTGGACAAGACAGCGCGCCCAAAGTAGTGGCTAGTGGGGTGGGGGTGGTCGCGCGCGCGATCGTAGATAAGGCTAAAGCCTTTGATGTGCCTCTTTTTTGCAATGAGGCCTTGGTGGAGTCGCTCTTAGATGTGCGCCTAGACACGCCCATTCCTCCCGAACTCTATGCGAGCGTGGTGGAGGTCTTTATTTGGTTGCAGAATGCAGAGAGTGGAGCGCAGATGAGTTAAGCAAAAAGGGAGGTCTCAAGAGGGGAGATGTCAATTTGACCTGTTTTGTAGAAGTATTTACGCAGGACCAAAAAAGCCACCCACTCTTCTAAGGGTGAGCTAAAGGCGCGCACATAAGCGTTTGCATTGGAAATGATGTCTAAACAATCCTTAGGGCGCGCGCTAAAAAACTCTAATTGTGCCTCCACATCACTATAATCATCTTTAATAGGAATATAGTGCACATTGGGGAGTAATTGGCTCTCTAAAAAGAAACTCTCAAATTTTGGTGGAGGCATCAGGGCGATGGAGTTAGAACTTAAAATCCATTTGAGATTGCTCGCTACATCATAGCCTTCTAAGGATAGAATGAATTTGTATTCTAGGTGTGTAGCAATACTGGTTTTTGGCTTGTTGAAAGGGCTTAAATGGGGGGGTCTGCACACCCACATGGCCTAAATCCATCAGGGGGTGGTTAAAATAGCGTTGCAAGAAATCTAGGCGATGAGGTTGCACGCACGCGCCCCTAAAAAAAAGTTTATTTTGCTTGGAGGTAAAAGGAATGCTAGAGGTGGGGAAAATATATTTAAAGTGCCGTCTTGTGTCTAAGGGCAAGAGGACATTGTAAGAATACGTGGTAATGGGAATAGGCCTACTCTTACAAAGAGAGGGAAATAGCAAATTGTAATTCACATCCCCATATTCGAGGTGATAGTGCAAATTTTGGGGGAAAAACCTAAAATGTTTCATAAAATCGTAATAGTAACGGCTCCCCAGTGATAGACCTTTAATAAGACCTAAGGGCTTAGAGTGGATTTGAGAACAAGGAGGCAACATGCATGCTTTTTGGACGCGCTTTTTGAGGACTTCTAACGCATTATCAGGTAAGTTTTTTAATCGATCTAGGCGTTTTTTATATCTTAAATTTTGACAAGGGAGATAAGGCTGCAAACACAATAGCAACGATTTTAAATTGTAGATGAACGCGTTTTGTGTGTGTTTCATTCTTAAAATCTACCATATTCTGCACAAAAACTGCCTAAGATTTACTGAAAATTCTGTATAATCTCCTACGCAGTTTAACTATATTGAACGCCACAAGGAGAACTAAATGCTAGAAATTAGATGGCATGCTAGGGCCGGGCAGGGCGCGGTTACCGGCGCAAAAGGCTTGGCCGATGTGCTCACCACTACCGGCAAAGAGGTGCAGGGTTTTGCAGTCTATGGTTCGGCTAAAAGAGGGGCAGCGATGACCGCCTATAACCGCATCGATTCTGAGCCTATTTTAAATCACGAAAAATTTATGAATCCCGATTATGTTTTGGTAATCGATCCGGGTTTGACTTTCATTACAGACATTACAGAAAATGAAAAACCGGACACCACTTATATCATCACCACTCACCTAAGCAAGGATGAATTGTTTGAGAAAAAGCCTAACTTGGCCAGCAAAAAGGTTTATACCTTGAATTGTATCAAAATTGCCATGGACACCATCAAACGCCCCATTCCTAACACGCCTATGTTGGGGGCTTTGATGAAGGTATCTGGTATGTTGGAGTTGGACTTTTTTAAAAACACCTTTAAAGAGGTGTTGGGTAAAAAAATGCCTCAGGCTTTGATTGATGCCAACATGATGGCTATCGATCAGGCTTACGCCCAAGTGCAATAAAGGATTAACATGAAAAATTGGCAAGAATTTGAAATAGGGGGCGTGCTCTTCCCCTTTGAAAAACAGGGTCAAGACGAGCTTCATAAGCACAATGATGAGCGCACCTACACCCAAGAGAGTTCTTTTACTGACAGCGTTTCCCATTGGCGTGTAGAAAAACCCGTGCACAATAAAGAAGTGTGTATCAACTGCTTTAACTGCTGGGTGTATTGTCCGGATGCTTCCATTCTCTCTAGGGAGGGCAAGATGAGCGGAGTGGATTATGATCACTGCAAAGGTTGCGGGGTGTGCGTGGATGTCTGCCCCACTAATCCTAAATCTCTGCTCATGTTTGACAATTTGGAACCCCTAGAAGAGGCGCTCACCAAGTGGCCTCAAAAAGCCGAAGGGTTGAAAAAGAAAAGTTACCGCACAGAAGGGGGTTACAATGGGTTCTAGTTATCATTTGAACGAAGTAGAGGCATGGGATGGGTGCACTGCTAGCGCGCATGCGCTCAGGCAAGTTCAAGTAGATGTTGTGGCTGCTTACCCGATCACTCCCTCCACGCCTATTATCCAGAACTACGGATCGTTTAAGGATAATGACTATGTGGACGGGGAATTTGTGCTTGTGGAATCCGAACATGCGGCTATGAGCGCGTGTGTGGGTGCTGCTGCTGCTGGGGGGCGGGTTAGCACCGCGACCAGTTCGCAAGGTTTCGCTCTAATGACTGAAGTGCTTTATCAAGCCTCAGGGATGCGTTTGCCCATCGTGCTCAATGTGGCTAACCGCGCTCTAGCTGCCCCTCTAAACATCCACTGCGACCACTCAGATATGTATCTGGGGCGTGATAGTGGTTGGATCAATCTGTGCACCTGCAACCCTCAGGAGGTCTATGATTTTACCCTAATGGCGTTCAAATTGGCCGAACATAAAGAAGTGCGCGTGCCGGTGATGGTGCATCAAGATGGCTTTTTATCCTCTCACACTGTGCAGAATGTGCGCCCTTTAAGCGATGCGGTGGCTTATAAATTTGTGGGCGATTATGTGAGTGTGCACCCCATGCTAGATTTTGATAAGCCCGTGAGCTTTGGGGCGCAGGCGGAGGAGGAGTGGCATTTTGAACACAAGGCCAAACTCCACCATGCGATCATGCACTCTAGCACAATCTTAGAGGGCATTTTTAACGATTTTGCCAAAATCACCGGCAGACAATACCGCCTAGTAGAAACTTTCCAAACTAGCGATGCGGAAGTGATCATTTTTGCATTGGGCACGACTTGGGAATCCGCTATCGTGGCAGCCAAAAAAGCGCGCGAACAGGGTATCAAAGCAGGCGTGGTAACCACGCATGTACTGCGCCCCTTCCCCTTTGAGTTGGTGGCTAACGCGCTTAAAAATGCCAAAGCGGTCGCGGTGATGGATCGCAGTTCTCCCTCTGGAGCGATGGGCGCGCTCTTTAATGAGGTGGCCGCAAGCCTCTATCAAGCCCCCGGCTCTAAACGCCCTGTTTTGAGTAATTACATTTACGGATTAGGAGGTCGGGATTTGACCCAAGCAGATATAGATAGTATCTTTGAAGCTTTGTCTCAGGATGCTAAAAAAGGCGGGCTCACCCACCCCACCCAACAATTCATCGGGCTCAACGGACCCGAGTTGTCTTATTTTTAAAAGGAGAGTGCATGGTTAAAGAAGTTAAAACACTCAAAAGTTTTAGCCAATCGGCTGAAAAATTCGAAGGTTCGCACCTACTCTGCCCGGGCTGTGGGCATGGGATCATCGTGCGCGAAGTGCTCAACGCTGTAGATGGTCCTATTGTGCTGGGCAATTCTACCGGTTGTTTGGAAGTCTGCTCTGCAGTGTATCCGCACACTTCTTGGGATGTGCCTTGGATTCATATTGGCTTTGAAAATGGTTCGACAGCTATTAGTGGGGTAGAGAGCATGTACAAGGCTCTCGCGCGCAAGGGCAAATACACGGGGCAACGCCCTAAATTTGTCGCCTTTGGGGGGGATGGCGCGAGCTATGACATCGGGTTTCAATTCATCAGTGGTTGTATGGAACGCGGGCACGACATCACTTACATCTGCTTAGATAATGAAAACTACGCCAACACCGGCGGGCAACGCAGTGGCAGTACCCCTATGGGCGCGAGCACTAGCACCACTCCAGCGGGTAAAGTGAGCTATGGCAAAAAAGAGCGTAAGAAAGATTTGACCTTGATCATGGCAGCCCATGGTATTCCTTATGCCGCGCAAATGGCACCCAATAAGTGGAAGGACATGAATAAAAAAATCAAAACCGCCTTGGACACTGAGGGCCCCTGCTTTATCAACGCTCTTAGTCCCTGTCCTACTGAGTGGAAATACCATTCTTCTTTAGCCATTGAAATGACAGATTTAGCCGTGGATTGCTTGATCTTCCCTCTCTTTGAAGTCTTCCATGGCCAAGAGCTTAAAATCACCTACCGCCCGCGCAATATCTTACCTGTGCGCGACTATTTGGGCCCCCAAAAGCGTTTTGCCCACCTCTTTAAAAAGGAAAACGAGCACATCATTGAAGCCCTGCAAAAAGATGTAGATGCGCGTTGGGAATATTTACAACGCAGAGAAGAGGCCAAAGTTTAATGCTGGAGCGCTACGCTAGAGAGGCGATGACGCGCCTCTGGAGCGAACAGCATAAGTTTGAAACCTACCTGCAGGTGGAAAAGGCGGTAGCTAAGGGTTGGCACGCCTTAGGGCTGATGGATTCTCAAACTTGCGATCAAATCCAGCAGGCCAGTTTTCAGCTAGAAGACATCCATCATTTTGAAAAAACCACCAAGCATGACATCATCGCCTTCATCCAAGCGGTGAGCAAAACCTTAGGCGATTCTGAGCGTTTTTTTCACTATGGAATCACCTCTAGTGATTGCATTGACACCGCTTTAGCCCTGCTCATCAAGCAGAGTTTAGCCCTTATTATTGAGGACATGCACGAACTTTTAAGTGTGCTTAAAGCGCGCGCTTACGAGTTTAAAGAGGTGGTCATGGTAGGCAGAAGCCATGGGGTGCATGGCGAGCCCATCGCCTTTGGGTTGGTGTGGGCGTTGTGGTATGATGACATGCGCGCGCACCTTAAAGCCCTGCAAGAGGTGAGTAAAGAGGTCAGCGTAGGGATGATCAGCGGGGCGATGGGCAACATGGCACATAGCCCCTTTGAACTGGAGGAGTTGGTTTGTCAGGAATTGGGCTTGGGAGTGGCTAAAATTAGCAATCAAGTCATCTCTAGGGAACGCCACGCGCGTGTGTGCAACGCCCTAGCTTTACTAGCGAGCAGTTGTGAAAAGATCGCCATTAATATCCGCCACTACCAACGCACGGAAGTTTACGAAGCTGAAGAGGCTTTTAGCGTGGGACAAAAGGGCAGCTCGGCCATGCCCCACAAGCGTAACCCCGTTTTGAGCGAAAATATCACCGGCTTAGCGCGCATGATTCGCGCTTATGCGATCCCGATGATGGAAAATGTCGCCCTTTGGCATGAAAGAGATATTAGTCATAGCTCGGTAGAACGATTCGTGCTTCCGGACGCGTTTATCACCCTAGATTTTCTCTTGCACCGCCTCACCAATCTTTTAAAAGATTTGGTCGTTTATCCGGAAAACATGCGTAGGAATTTAGAGCGCACGGGGGGGCTGGTCTTTTCCCAACGTGTGCTCTTAGAATTGCCCAAACTAGGCTTTAGCAAGGCGCAAAGTTATACCATTGTGCAAGAAAACGCCATGCGCGTGTGGGCACTCTTGCAACAAGGCCAGAACGCGAGCTTTTTAGAACACCTTTTAGCCGAAGAGCGTTTAAAAGAAGTGGATCGCGCTCTCATTACCGATTGCTTTGAAACAGATTATTATCTACGCCAAATCCCGCGTATTTTCGCCCGCGTCTTTGGGGATTAAAGCCTTACAACCTTAAATCTTTGGGTACTCAGCCCAAAGTTTTCTCTTTAAAAACTCTTAAATCTTCCACCTCTAACATCTTTATTACTATTTTGTTACTAATTTTTACTTTTTAATGTTTATTTCTCCCTCTTAGTGCGTTTTGCTTGACAGGGGGGGGGGGGGGGGGTAGAATATTATTATAAATATTTCAAAAGAGGAGTTGGCATGTTTTTAGGCGCGTTAAATACAGAGGAAAAGCAGGCGTTTTTACAGATCGCCCACCATTTTGCTTGGAGCAATCATGATTTTTCAGACGCACAAAAGGGTGTGATCGCCACATACTGCTTAGAAATGCAGATTGAGGACATCGCTTACGATGCTGACAAATTCGATCTAGCGACCACTTTAAAGACTTTTAAGCAAAAAGAACACCAAAAAATCGTGTTGCTAGAAACTATGGCACTCGCAATGGCAGATCGCTTAACCCACTTGGAAGCCTTGCACGAGGGCGAAAAGGAGGTGTTGGACACAATGATTAAAACCTTTGAGCTAGAACCCAATTTAGCCACTATTTACGCCGATTGGACTAAGGCGATGCTAGTGCTCACCGATCAGGGTAAGAATTTAATTAATCTTTAGCATGGGTTTTCCTTGCACCATTTGCGGGGCGTGTTGCCGTAATATCAGTGGAGTTAAAGAGCTTGCCCCCTTTGATTTGGGTAATGGCGTGTGTCGCCACTTAGACCCACAAACCCAGCGGTGTTTGATCTATGAGAACCGCCCCCAAATTTGCAGGATCGATGAGATGTATGAAAAGGTGTTTTACAAACACTACAGCCTAGAGGAGTTTTACGCCCTCAATCTCAAAGCCTGCCAGATGCTACAGGAAAAAGAGGGTGTAGAAGAGATTTTGAGGGTTAAAGTTGAAAAATGAATAAGGAGAAAAAGATGGCTTTACCATGGATGATAGGAGAGGATTATGTGGAGATTAGTGTTGATCTTGATGACAATGGTACTAGGGCAGAAGCGCGTATTCAAAAAATGTATGAGCAGGGGGGTTATGTGCAAGCAAAAGTGAGTTTTGATGACAAAACTACCAATAAACAATAAGGAGAACAAATGCCTTTACCATTTATTTTAGGGGGATTAGCAATAGCGGCGATCGCTGGGGCCGTGATCATAGGAATCATGGAATTTTATAATCGAGTCAAGGAAAAGAAACGGAAACTTAAGGCATTCGCAGCTAAGGTTCAAGCTATGTATGATATGGGAGATTATGTGGAAGTTGAAGTTGGATTGCTAGATAGACATGGTGATGAGATCGATTCAATGGAACTCAAGGTCAAAGAGGAGGAGGCATACAACAATCTTAGAGAGGGCATGACCCTATGAAAACAGAAGCGATCTTTATCCAAAACGACTGGATCAAACAAGTCGATCCAAAACAGCTAGAGGCTTTTGGCGCAGAAGTCAAAGAGGTGCTAGAAAAACAAGACTACGATTTTAGTGGTGTGCAAGAAGTGGCTTTAGTGGGGGTGTTTGATCCAAATGGAACGCATAAAATCCAAGTCAAAACCCAATCATACAAGCCCACATCAGCGGAGGAAGTGGGTATTTCTTTACTCCTCTCAAGGCTCAACCACCCCATTAACGAGGCATTGAGCGAGGGCAAATTCTTAGGGCTCGGGGCACATTTTTACTTGGCGATCAACTGCACTAAAACCCTACAAGAGCACTTGAACAAGCAGGCGCAGGACAAAAAAGCCATCAAGCAAGAGCAAGAAAACGCCCCGAGTTTGAACCTACGGGTGGAAGACCCCCGCTACAGCCTAGAGAAAATCGAGCTGGATAAGAAAACCAAAAAGGGGATTTTAGAGGTCATCACTCTAGTGCAAAAGCAAGATTTGATTTATGAGGAGTGGGGTTTTAAAGAGGTCGATGGGATTGCTAAGACCATCATCAATTTTCATGGCAAACCGGGCACGGGCAAGACCATGAGCGCGCACATCATCGCCAAAGAATTAGGCAAGCAAATTATCCATGGCAATTACGCCGACATTGAGTCTAAATTCGTGGGGGACGCGCCTAAAAATCTAGTCGCTGCCTTTGATTTGGCGCAAAAGAGTGGGGCGATTTTATTCTTTGATGAAGCCGATAGCTTTTTGGGTAAGCGCATTTCTAATGTTACCCAGAGTGCCGATCAGGCGGTCAATTCTTTGCGTAGCGAGTTATTAAAGCTGTTGGAGGAACGCCCCGTCATTGTGATTTTTGCCACGAATTTATTAGAAAACTATGATAAAGCCTTTCATAGCCGAATCCTACGCTCCATTAGCTTTGAATTACCCAATGCCAAGCAAAGGCAGGCAATCATATTAAAGCACATCCCTACCGCCCTTTATGAAAAAGGCATGGCACAATTTTCTCAAGAGGAGCTAGAGGTTTTAAGCAAAATGGCTAAGGGTTTTTCGGGCAGAGAGATTAAAAACGCCATTTTAAATGGCTTGATTAGCGCGGCAAAAGAGGATGAGCCGTTGCCAAATTTCACCTACTTCAAAAAGGCATTTAAAACAGCCAAAAAGGAATTTGAAAAAACCCATAAGGAGGAAAACAGAAAAGAAAGTTTGAGTCAGCGGATTAAAAGCAACTTGAAAAAAGGCAAATTCAAAACCATAAGGAGAAAAAATGATCAATAATGGCAAAAGTCCTAGCGGAAAATTGATTGAGGAATTGGTAGCGTTTCTTAAAGAAAAAGGCTTTTTGTTAGAGGATCTTAGGAAGTTACTCAGTCAAGACACCTTTTTGCAAGCGTGGAATTACACAGAGGTCAAACAAGACAAATACAGCTTTAAAGAGTTGTTGGCGTGGGTCAAAGAGCATTTTAACCCCAATCTACACAGTGCAGCGAGTCTAACTAGAGAGGAAAAACCGGGTGAGGGAATTATTTTAAGCTGTTGCTTTATGGATAAAAAGAACGCCCCCATGACCAGTGAAAAAGACCCATTTTTACAAGTCATCACCAAAGAACTTGACGAGGACTTGAAAAA
Source organism: Helicobacter felis ATCC 49179 (assembly GCF_000200595.1). Classification (NCBI taxonomy): domain Bacteria; kingdom Pseudomonadati; phylum Campylobacterota; class Epsilonproteobacteria; order Campylobacterales; family Helicobacteraceae; genus Helicobacter; species Helicobacter felis. Next base: position 771,025 of record NC_014810.2, read on the forward strand.
GAACTTTGGCAACAAAAACATGATTATGTTGAAATAGGGGATAAGATGGGTATCATTGGCAATGTCCTAGAGTTTTTTAGGAGCGTATGGGAGTGGGTCAAGCGCATTTGGACGCGTATTTTAAATTTCTTTAAAAATATTGTGGCTTGGTTTAAAGACCCAGAGAGATTGCAACGCCTAAAGCAAAATAAAAAGGTAATTGCCACCTCTATTAAGGAAAGGCTGGACAATGGAGAGTATGGCGTTGTGAATTGTCTCTTTAATACAGCAACAGGGGAAATTGAAGGGGAAGCAGAGGGTATTGAGAGCGAACAAGTCGATGCTGAAACTCAAAGGAATTTTGGCAATAAAGAAATGATCGTTTTGAAGTGAGGGGGAGGGCATGCCAACTTATTTAATTGTCTTAATCGTGGTTGTAGCAGTCGCTTTGATGTCTATAATTGTCTTGCGTAAGAGAGCACCTATAGCCATCGAACAAGAAACCTTGAGCATGAAAGAGGTGATTGCCTTTTTTAAAGAGGGGGAAGTAATGCAAAGCTTAAAAAGCAATAGCAACATGGTGGCTGTGGCGATACGAGAAAAACAAAGCGATGGGCGTTTAAAAATCACGCTCACCCCCTATGACAAACAACAAAACACCATCACCCCCAATGCGCCTATAAAAATTTATCTAGTCAAACGCTTAGATGAGGATTTAGAAAAGAATTTTGGGGATAAGGATATGCTGGTTCTGCAGTGATGGTTTAAGTAAAATCTTAGGAAAAACACACTAGGTTTTGCCATCTAACTTAAAAGAACCTAAAATGAAAGTCGCCGTTTTGATGAGTGGGGGGGTGGATAGCTCTTATAGCGCGTATTTATTGCAACAAGCCGGGCATGAGTTGCTAGGAGTCTATCTCAAGTTACATGGCAAAGAGGAAAAGCACGCGCTATATATCCGCAACTGCCAAGAAGTGGCAAAGTTTTTAAATATCCCCTTTGAGGTGGTGGACTTACAGGCTGAGTTTAAACAAGGCGTTTATGACGCGTTTGTGCAAGCCTATGAGCAAGGGCAAACCCCCAACCCGTGCGCGCTGTGTAACCCCTTGATGAAATTTGGACTAGGCTTAGAGTTTGCTCTAAATCAAGGATGTGAAAAAATCGCCACCGGGCATTATGCGCGCTTAGAGAAGGTGGGGGGAGTGTTGCGCATCAAAGAAGCAAAAGACACCAGTAAGGATCAAAGTTATTTTCTCTACGCTTTGCCTCAAAAAGCTATCGATCGCCTGCTCTTCCCCTTAGGGGATTTGCTCAAAAGTGAAATCAAACCCCTAGCCCTAGAAAAAATGCCCTTTTTGGGGGACTTGCAAACCTATAAGGAATCTCAAGAAATTTGCTTTGTGGAAACTAATTACATTGACACGCTCAAAAAACATGTGCAAGTGGATCAAGAGGGTATTGTGCGCAATCTCAAAGGAGAGGTAGTAGGCACGCACAGGGGCTATATGCATTACACCATTGGTAAGCGCAAGGGTTTTACGATCAAGGGCGCGCATGAACCCCATTTTGTGGTGGGCATTGACGCGCTTAAGAATGAGATTATCGTAGGGCAAAAGGAGGCTTTAGCCATCTGCACTTTGGAGGCGCGCAATAAATCTTTGCCTAGCAATTTTAAAGAGGGAGAATATTTAGTTAAGGTGCGCTATCGAAGCACGCCTACTAGCGCACATATTCGTTTAGAAGATGACACTATCCGCGCGCGTTTTGAAAACCCCGTTTATGGCGTGGCATTGGGGCAAGCGTTGGTGATTTATGATCAAGATCGTGTCTTGGGTGGAGGGGTGATTACTAAAAGTTATGCTTAAAACTTCCAATGCAAGTTGACATGACAAGCCCCCATGCTAGAGGCTTTGACATGGTTACCCATTTGGGGCAGGTGGATTTTGACATGCTTTTGAAATTTGTTGGTAAAATCTTCATATTGACCCAAGTGCATGGATCGGGCCTCGTAAACCGCAACACTTTCTAAACTAGGAACAGGCTTGCCTCTAAGAAAAGCACCCAGTCTTTTCTTATAAGAATACCCTTTTCTTTCGCGGCGTTTTTTCCACACTAGCGAGTTGGGAGGCACATGGTAAAACCCTAGATGGACCTCAGAACCCAAACTTTCTAACACATAAGCATTTGCACAGGTTAAAAAAAATAGCATGATGGCCAGCGATTTAATGAATCCCATCGCCATTCCTTAAGGGTGATTTGGATTCTCATTTTAACATGGACAAACTTAAGGGTTTTTCACGGCAACAGCTCCACTGCGCTTTTTAAAACTCTTTGGTAGAGACCCTGCTCTAAATACGGTGCGCTTGTGTGGAGTAGCGCGCCTCATTGGATGTAAATATATTTTTATATTTCAAAGAAATCGTAAGATTTATCAAATAAAATTAAAAATCATCATCTCTACCTAACTCTAAAGCCTTAATGGGCGCGATCGCATTGCCTGCAATCCCCTCAATAGAGCCACGCGTGCGCGCTGTGATGGTTACCATCTTTTGGATTTGTTTACTCCTTTTGGCCCAAAGCTTTTCCATCGCCTGTTTTTCTTTCTCCAAATCCGCTTGCATCTCCCTAAAGGTGAGAAGCGCGTTTTCTACCTCTTTGGCAAATTCTGGACCCACTAGGTAATTATAAAGCTCATGGATTTTATCCCCCCTGTTTTCTTGACTTTTTTGCGCCCATGCACGATCGATGATCATTTGGCGCAAAATCCCACAAAGTCCCTTAAACTCTTGGAATGTGCACACATACACCCCCTGATAAAGCCCCATGCGATCTAGAGATTTGGGCAATACTTGGGTAACCAACACTCCAATATGCGCTTTAGCCTCGCGCATGTCCTCCTTAAATTTCTCCATCCACTCTTCATTAAAACTTTGCGTGCGCTTGCTCTCATAGCAAATCACGCCACAATTTTGTAATTTATAATCATGCACAATCTGCACACAATCCCCACCCCTGCGTCCTTTTTTCACCTCTTCAATGCTATCTAGGGGAAAATTTTCACGCAAATACGCTTCAATGGCCAATTCTTGCGCTTCGCCTTGAAGTTGCTGAGAAGTAAGCTGGGCTTTTCTTTGCACCTCTTGGGCAGCTTTTTCTAGGCGTTCTACTTGCATCTCTTTTTCTTTAAGTTTGAGCTCGTAGGTGGCCTGTAATCTCTTTTCTAATGCCTCTTGTTGTGCGCGTAATTGTTGCGCTTGTTCTTGCTGGATTTTAATTTGCATTTGTTGGCGTTCTTGATTAAGTTTTTTTTGCACTTCCTGCTGGATTTGTTGTTCTAATGCGTGTTTTTGCTGGGCAATTTCTTGTTTTTGTCCTTCAAGGTCCTTAAAAGCCTGCTGGTATTGCGCGCGTTTTTGTTGCAATTCCAACTCAAAACGCGCTTTTTCTTGCGCCATTTGTTGCTCGGCTTTTTGTTGGGCCTGCTTGGATAACAACGCGCTAATTTGGATAGTTTGCTTGCAATGTGGGCATGTAATCATATCATCCATGCTTGTCCTTTAGTGTTTTATCATTATTATACAGAATCGAGATATTGAGTGCGTGGGGGCGTAGTCGTATTTTCTATCCATCATTTAGGATTTATAAATGAGAATTACTAATCTTTAGATATAATTCTTTGCCGGTTAACCTTATTATGTAATCATTTTGAGATTGTTAGTGGTGAGGACACAATGGGCGTTGTAGAAACCCTTAAAAACAAGAGGCATTTTTTATTTTGGATTTTTCTAGGGGGCTGTGTGGTGGGCGTTTTTTTGAGCGTTTTGACTGTGCAGGCTGTAGAGTGGACAGCGGATGATAAATTCTGTGGAGTCTGCCATATTATGAAACCTGAAATAGACGCTTATCATCTGGACAAACATGGGGGCAACAATGCTGTGGGTTTTAAAGCGAGATGTGTGGATTGCCATCTGCCTCATAATAATGTGGTGAACTATTTCGTGCGTAAGGCAATTTTGGGCATGGAAGATGTCTATGGGAATGTTTTTAAAGACCCTAAAAAATTGGATTGGGAGAAAAACCGCCGCCGCGCTAAGGAATATGTCTTTGATTCGGGTTGTTTGCACTGCCATAGTAATTTGATGCGCGCTACTTCCTCGAATATGAAGTCCTTTTTACCTCATCGGGATTACTTTGAGGGGCTTAGTCAAAAAAAATGTGTGGAATGCCATTTAGACGAAGTGGGACACAAAAATCTAGGCTTGCATCTTAAAGAATACCTTAAAGAAAATTACAAGCCCTACCCTAGAGATTTTGTGATCGATGGTAGAGAAGTGTCTATCAATCCATCTACAAAAGAGGTGGTTAAAGAATTGATACAACCTGATAAGACCCATAACAAGGAGTGATGATGCTATCAAATTCACTACAAGGAGATTACTATGCTTGCTTTTAAGACTAAGTGCTGTGCGTTCTTGGTCTTGGTATTTGGTGTAGCACTAGGGGTTTTAAATGCGCACTCTCAGGGGGGGACTAGCATCGACAACGCCATGGATATTCAATTACCTTTGAAGACTTTTAGAGATATGAAAGCAGAGGCTAAGGGCTGTGTGGAATGCCATGCTAAAAAACATCCGGGCATTGTAGCCGATTGGAAGATGAGCAGACACGCGCACGCGGGGGTAACCTGTATTGACTGCCATGCGGTTACGCGCGATAGCCCTATGCTCACGATGGATGGGCATGAAGGTTCCAAAGTGCCTATCTCCGTGCTAGTTTCTACCAATACCTGCGGGAAGTGCCATGAAAAAGAAACCAAAGAGTTTAGACATAGCGGGCATGCTAGAGGCGCGGTGCAGGTTTGGGCTAAAGCAAGCATGCGCGATCTGATGGAAATGGTAGAGGGGCGCGGACATCCGGATTTAAAACATGCCCCAGAAGCCACTGGCTGTATCCAATGCCATGGATCTATCATCAAGTTAGATAAAAACAGACGCCCCACCCCTGAGACTTGGCCCACTTATGGGATTGGCACGGCCTTCCCTGATGGCTCTGTGGGTAATTGTGCCAGTTGTCATAGCGCACATAAATTCTCTCTTGCAGAGGCTAGAAAACCTGCCGCCTGCGCAAGCTGCCACTTAGGCCCTGATCACCCCGATATTGAGATTTATAACAACTCTATGCACGGGCATATCTTCAACTCTGAGGGCAACACATGGAATTTTGATGCGGCTCCGGGGACTTGGAAAGTGCCTGATTTTAGAGCCCCCACCTGTGCAACATGCCACATGAGTGGCAACTCTAAGAGCGCGGTAACTCACAATGTGAGTCGGCGTTTAAAATGGAATCTCTTTATGCCTTTGAGCCAACTACGCACAGGAGGGTATGAGACTGCTAGCGATGCCTACAGAGATAATTACCAAATCACTAAGGGCAATCCTCTAGCGGGCAATCCTAAGGGTCCGGATGCCGCGCGCGCGGAGATGAAGGCAGGTTGTATCGATTGCCATAATTCCGCCCATATCAATAATTTCTTTACGATGGCCGATAAGAATATCCTGCTCTACAATGAGTATTACAACGAGGCGCTCAAAATGAAAGAAGCCCTTGCTAAGAAAAACTTGTTGGATAAAGATATGTGGAATGATGAGTTCCAACGCATTTTCTACCATCTGTGGCATCATGAAGGTCGTCGCATGCGTCAAGGCGGAATTATGGGCGCGCCCGATTACTCCCACTGGCACGGGGTGTTTGAGCTCCAACAAGACATCAGAAAGTTGCGCAAAATCTACGCCAAACGCCTCAAAACTAACCAGATTGAGGATTGATCTCCTCTCAAGCCCCGTTAGGGGCTCTAATTAATTAACCTTTGATTTAATATCGATGCTAGCTCCTTGAGATTTGAGAGCTAAAAAAACGAGTAATTTCTGCCACACGCGCACCTGTAGCGACTTAAAAATCTCCCTATGCTTACCTAACATGTTATACTGAAATAAAATTTCAGGAGTTTCTAGATGGAGTGGCACCAGATTTATGCCCCTTTAGGGGGCAATGTATGGTTGAGTGCGTTAGTGGCGGCTTTGCCCATCGTGTTATTTTTTGCCTCATTGATTGTTTTTAAGCTTAAGGGCCATACTGCTGCTTTTTTAAGTGTGGTGCTCTCTGCGCTCATCGCTCTTCTTGTGTATAAAATGCCCCCGGTAATGGTGGGAGCTAGCTTTGTTTATGGGTTTTTATATGGTCTTTGGCCCATCGCATGGATCATCATCGCAGCGATTTTTCTCTATAAACTCAGTGTCAAATCTGGGTATTTTGAAATTCTTAAAGAGAGTGTGCAATCCATCACCCCAGATCACCGCATTTTGGTGATCTTGATTGGGTTTTGTTTTGGATCATTTTTAGAAGGGGCGATTGGTTTTGGTGGACCTGTGGCTATCACGGCAGCAATCTTGGTAGGCTTAGGGTTAAACCCCCTCTATGCGGCCGGGTTATGCCTGATTGCTAACACGGCGCCGGTTGCCTTTGGAGCGGTGGGCATTCCCATCACTGCGATGGCTGGAGCGGTGGGTGTGAGCGCGTTGGCCATTAGCGCGATGGCAGGCAAAATCTTATTTTTTGTGAGTTTGCTTGTGCCTTTCTTTATCGTATTTTTAATGGATGGTGTGCGCGGGATCAAAGAAACTTTTCCAGCCGTGTTTGTAGCTGCTTTTAGCTTTGCTTTTGCGCAGTATTTGAGCTCAAACTATCTAGGGCCAGAACTCCCCGGGATTCTCTCTGCAATCGTTTCACTCGTAGCGACTGCTGTATTCTTGCGTTTTTGGCAACCTAAGCACATTTTTAGGAGTGATGGTAAAGAAGTTACCCACACGCACCAGCAACATCACATTTGTAAGGTTTTAGTGGCGTGGGCACCTTTTGTTATTTTGATCGCTACGATTGTTATTTGGACTCAACCTTGGTTTAAGGCTCTCTTTGCCAAAGGTGGAGCTTTAGCTTTCTCTAACTTCTATTTTGAATTTGATAGCATTAGTCAGAAAATTTTAAAAAGCGCGCCCTTTGTGCTTGAGGGCAAGAGCGCAACTAGCCCTGTGATTTTCAAACTGCCCCTAATTAACACCGTGGGGACTTCCATTTTGGTAGCCGCATTAGTGAGTATCTTTGTCTTGCGTGTTAAAGCAAGCGATGCGGTGCATGTCTTTGGCGATACCTTAAAAGAAATGCGCTTTCCTATTTTGACCATTGGCTTAGTGCTCAGTTTTGCCTACATCTCCAATTACAGCGGGATCTCTGCAACTATGGCCCTAGCTCTTACCCATACAGGCAAAGCCTTTACTTTCTTTTCGCCTGTCATTGGTTGGGTGGGCGTATTTCTCACCGGGAGCGATACAAGCTCTAATTTACTCTTTGGTTCGCTACAACAACTCACAGCCAACAATCTTAAAATTCCAGAAGTGCTTACGCTCACAGCCAATACCGTGGGGGGCACTCTAGGCAAGATGATCAGCCCTCAGAGTATTGCGATCGCTTGTGCGGCTGTAGGATTAGCGGGTAAAGAATCTGATCTCTTTAAATTCACGGTGAAATACTCCATTGTTTTTGTGCTTTTCATGGGCATTGTGATCAGTGTGATTGCCTATCTCATTCCTCAAGTTGTGCCCGTTGCTTGAGGATCTTAGGCTTGATGAAAGAGTGTTCATAAAGTCTTAAAAGCACGATAAAAAAAGCGGTGATAGTAGGCCCCACCGCAATCCCCCAAAATCCAAATTTACTAATGCCTGCCAAGATAGAGAAAAAGATCAGTATCTCATTGATTTTCAAAGAGATTTTAAGAATTCTGTGTTTGATAAACCCGATTAACCAAGGTTTGATCAGGCTATCAATCAAGCCTCCGATGAGCACGATAGAGTAAATAGCTATTACAATAGCAATTGTTGTGTGATCGCGATACATTTCATACAAAGCGACAGGAATCCACACCAAAGACCCGCCCACAATAGGAATAAGCGAAGCTAGGCCGTATAAAATCCCCAAAGAGAGCCAATCTAGATCAAACCACACCACCAACGCTCCAAAAGCCACTCCCTGCAACACGACATTGATGATTGAGGTGAGCAAGACCACGCGCAAAATGCCGGCCACTTCTCTAAAAATTCCCTTACTTTGGATTTTCTCAAAGGGGAGGATTTCTAAAATATAGCTATAGAAGTGGCGGCCATAAAAGAAACATAGGAATAAAAACACTAGAACCATCACCGTATCACTAGCCAATTTTAGGCTGTATTTACCAATATCACTACTAAAGCGCAAAACATAGGACATGATGGATTGAGCCGAGAGATGCGAGATAAAGTTTTTGGCATCTGTGTTGATGGCAGGAAAGCGATCCAAGAAGATGAGCACATCCGCCTTGAATTTATTAAAAAAGAAAGAGAGTTTTTCAAGGTTGATATGGGAGAGGAAATCGACACTTTGGTGGATAATGAAGTAAAGAGGTATGACCAAAAAACTTAACAGCACCACCACGCAGAGCAAAGAGCTAAAGAGATCGCGCATGTATTTGTCTAAAAACTCTTTGAGCCAAAAGATAGTTACACACAATAGCCCAGCGATGAGTAAATCCATCAAAAAATCTTCATAAAGATAGAGCATCCAGTAAAACGCCACACAAAATAAGAGCCAAAAGAAATACACCGGGCGCATGCCAACCTCATTAGTTTTGCACTATAATACCCAAAAAGGCTAACCATGCTTTTACATAAATATTGTGCCAGTGGGAATGACTTTTTAATCACTCACCAATTCACCCCCCAAGATCGCAGCGCGCTAGCCAAACGGATTTGTGATCGCCATTATGGTTTTGGAGCAGATGGTCTAGTTGTGCTATTACCCCACAGCAAACACGCTTATACATGGGAATTTTATAACGCCGATGGAAGTTGCGCTAGCATGTGTGGGAATGCAAGTCGATGCGTGGGGCTTTATGCTTATCAACAAGGTTTGGCCCCCTCAAAGCACACTTTTTTAAGTGGGGCAGGGGTGATTAGCCTAGAAGTGTTAAATTTGAACCCACAAGGGGGGGTTGTGCAGAGCAATTTGGGCGCGCCCAAGCGCTTAGAGAGTTTGCAACTAGAGGGGCAAATTTGGCATTTGTTGGATACAGGCGTGCCTCATTTAGTGCATTTTGTGGATCATCCTAATAAAATCCCCACGCACAAAACCCCTCAAATGCAAACTTTGCGCGCGCGCTTTGATGCCAATGTCAATTTTGCCTATATCCAAGACCCACGCACCATTAAATTAGCCACCTATGAACGCGGGGTTGAAGACATCACTTTGGCTTGTGGCACAGGAATGGCAGCAGTGTTTGCATGCGCGTATTATCAGCATAATCACAACCCACAGGCCGTTTTGATCCCTCCTAGCGGAGAAGCCTTAAACTGGTATTTGCGGGATGATGAGCTCTATTTTCAAGGGCAGGTGCACTTTATAGGATTTATCCTAGAAAAATCTGCATTTAAAGGTTATCGCGCCGATTTATTTTAGTTGCATTCCAAGTTTTTGCATAAAGAGGTGCGCAAGGGATGCTGGAATATTTTTTACTAGATATTGTTAGAGGTAGGGTTTTATGCAAGCCCGCAAATTTTGCAAAATATTTGAACGCATCGGCTAAAACTCTTAATTCACATCTGTTTTTCTGTCAAGATCTTCGCATTAAGATACAGAAATTTTAAACGCGCTGTGTGGGGTGTTTGGAATAGAGGCGGATTTGCAGGTGATCCAAGAGGTGTTAGAGGATCGAAAAACATGGAGGAAAAATAGCCTTAAGAGCAGAGATTGAAACTCTTAAGCCACAAACCCAAGTCTTGCAATCAGCAACTGAGAAAAAATTAGGTCGCCAAAAAAGTTTTGAGTTGTAGACAAGCCTCAAGACCTTATCACAATTCCCCACGAAGCACGCTCCATCTTAAAAGCATGTAGCCTTGAGTTTTTGGTAGCTCAAAGCATAGTTTCATTTAAGTTTGCCTAATATTCTGCTATGCAGAACACGATTTTACAGGGCGATTGTGCCGCCCTTTTAAAGACTTTGTCTAGTAGCAGTGTGGATTTTATCTTTGCCGACCCGCCCTATTTTATGCAAACTTCAGGGGAGCTTTTGAGAGTGGGCGGGACAAAATTTGCAGGCGTGGCTGAGGAGTGGGACAAATTTAAGGACTTTGCTCACTATGATAGCTTTTGTGAGGCATGGCTTACAGAGTGCAAACGGGTCTTAAAAACTAATGGCAGTATTTGCGTCATTGGCTCGTTCCAAAACATCTACCGCTTAGGGGCTTTGATGCAAGATTTGGGCTTTTGGGTGATTAATGACATCATTTGGGCAAAATCTAACCCTGTGCCTAATTTTAATGGTAGTCGCCTATGCAATGCTCACGAAACTTTGCTTTGGTGCGCCAAAGATAAAAAAGCCTCTTTTACTTTCAATTACAAAACTCTAAAAGCCCTAAATGGGGATAAGCAAGAAAAATCCATTTGGGAAATCCCCCTATGTGTGGGGGCTGAAAGACTCAAAGATAAGCAGGGGCATAAGCTCCACCCCACCCAAAAGCCTGAAAAACTTTTAGAAAAGTTGCTTTTGATGGCAACAAGACCGGGGGACTTAGTCCTAGACCCTTTTTTTGGCACGGGCACTACAGGAGCAGTGGCTAAACGCTTGGGGCGCAACTTCTTAGGCATTGAACAAGACTCCAACTACATCCAAGCCGCTCTAGCTAGGATAAAAAACACGCCTATTAAAATGAACGCTTTTAGTCGCTTAGAATGCGAGAAAAAGCCCCCCAAAGTGCCCATGAAGACCCTTGTGGATTTAGGATACTTGCAGGTGGGGCAGGTTTTATGCTCTCCAAGTGGGGTGGAACAATGCCAAGTTTTACAAAGTGGGCAGGTGCAAGATAGTAGCGGAGCGGTGCTCTCCATCCACAAAATGAGTGCCAAGATTTTAAAGAAAATTAACCACAATGGGTGGGACTATTTTTACACAAAACACGAGGGGCAACTGACCGCCTTAAATGATCTGCGCTATTTATACGACAAGGATAATCATGCACAATGATTATCAAGCTCTCATTTATGCCAGCGTACAAGAGATTTTAAAAAATTGCTTGGATTCTAAAATCACACAGCTCATGCAAATACACAGCCAAAAACTCCACTTTATCCCCACAAAATACCGCATTTTAGGCGGACTTTTGCAGAGCATGAATATCCAATTTGGTAACTTTATAGAAGTGCTAATGAAAAACTTAATCGCCAAAGAAGCACGCTATGAAATTTTGGGATTCAGCGGACAAAGAAAAAATACATTTGCTTTAACTCAAACAAATGAAACTCTTATCGACCACTACATTACGGTATGTCAAATAAAAAATTTAGACCTTGAGAGTGCTTTTAAGCAACTTTGCACCCAAATTTTTATCAATAACCAAAGAGAAGATAATCTCATTAGATTTACCCACGACATTGACCTGCTCTTTAAAGACAAAGAGAGTCAGAAAATTTATTATTTAGAAATTAAATACAATGACGACCACGATACGGGTAAATTTGTGGATATTAACCGCAAATTCATTAAAACTTACGCCTATTTGTTGCGTGCCTTGTCTGTAACAACGCCAGATGCGCTTGTGCCTATTTTGTTTTACTTTACCAATAAGAAAATGAAGGGCAATATTTATATTCCCGAACATAGCCACATCTACCGAGGACAACGCTTTTTCGATGCATTTTTAAACACAAGCTACACAGATCTAGAAACCTATTTAGCGAGCTTTTGTAACAGTGATGAGAACATTAAAGCCTTTGACGCGCTTTACTCCAGAATCCGTAGCTCAAGTCATTAAAATCTAAGTGCCAAAACCTGGTTAAGTGAGAGGTTGTGTTTTATTAGATAAATTGTTAGTTAGAGGGTTTCTCGAGGTATAGATGCATTTTTACACCTCTTAACGAAGAAATGACCCAATAAAAGACGCAAAGAGTGATAGCAGGAAAGGACTTTTGCCTAAAATCTTTGGCGCAAAAATATTTTTGTGGCAACCGCTGTGGCAAGGGCGAAATCACCAGCGAACAGGCGATCGAGAAGTTGCATGAAAACTCTCTATCCACCATTGCGGGTATTATCTTTGCCGCTGCTGGTGAAGGGCTATTGATGGGGGCACTTACAAGTCTTGGTGTGGTTCTTGGACCTATAGGGGTGGCTGTGAGCGGTTTCATAGGCGCAACTTTAGCTTACATGGCAGGCTCGGCGGTGGGGCAGAAAATCGCTTCAGGCTCTAAGTCCATTGTTTCTAGCGCGGTGAGTGGGATCAAGTCCGCTATCAGTGCTGTAGGCAATGCGGTTAAATCTGTGGCGAGCGGAATTAAGTCGGTCTTTAGTGCAGTGGTGGTGGCGTTTAGTTAAAGCTTGATTAAAAATGCGGGCGCGTTCGCACCGCGTAGGGGCGCATTTTTAGGGTCAGCATTCTTGTGCATTTCTTTAAATGTGTTAAAATTGAGAACTTTAAAGAGGTGAGAGATGAGGCGTTTAGGGGTGCTTTGGGGTTTTGGGGTCTGTGGTTTGTATGCGCAGGGAGCAGAGGGTTTTTTTAATGCCATTGAAGAGCAATTAAAGAGTAACACCGCTAAGGGGATTTTGATGTTGATCTTCATTGGGATCGCCTTTTATGTATGGCGCAATTTAGATCGTTGGCGCGAAATTTTCTTCACTATCTTGGGTGTGGTGCTTGGGATCATGCTCTTTTTTAAAGCCCCTGCTTTGGCCTCGTGGTTTATGGGGTTATTTTGATGAGCTTTGGTTACCCTGTGTTGGTGGTTTCTGTGCCCAACCTCAAGGAAATCTCTACGAAAGATAAATTTCTTTGGTTGAACGCCAAATCTTGGATTTTAGCGATCTTTATCCCCTTTGTGCTCTTGCCATGGCTGGGTATCCTCTATAGCTTGCTCCTATATGGAGGGTTTTTAACATTCTTTAGTGTTTTAGAATTTTTTGATGAAGACATTGCAGACATTTTGATCGCTCACTCTCAGATCAAAACTCCTAGCGATGATTTTTACGCCTAAGCGTTCAAATTTCTAAGTTTTTATTAAAAATTATACACATAATTAAAATACGCCGAAGCATTACGCCTAAAACCTATTTGTTGCTTGTAAGTGCCCATCTCTGCGTAATTTGTCACTGTAGTGGCGTAGTAGTTTAAAATAGGCAATAAGGGAATGCGCGTCCCCATCTCAAAACCATTGTGTTTTCCAAGATTGATTCTAAAGCCGAAGGTCAAAGGTAATTGAAAATAACTCTGCTTCCTCTGTAGTTTACAGGCACTATTATTATCACAAGTATTTACAATCGTTGTTAATGCCGTGTTTTTAGCTCCCCATGAACTTCCCACTAGCATCAGCCCTAAAAAGAGTCCGCTCGTGGTGTTTTGATCGCTACTTTCAAAGAAGTTATACAGACCATCTACACCCACCCCATAGATAAAATTATTCATACTATTTGTTTTGCCTTGACCTCCTCCATTGTAGCTAAAACTACCATAATAACGCACGCCCCAACGCTTCGCCCCGCCAAAGAATTGCTTATAGCCCGCCTGTATATTGAATCCATAGAGATTAGAGCGGGTGTAGCTGTGTTGCATGGTGGGGAGATATTTTTTAATGGTACGGGTGTAATGGCCTACAAACTCTGAACGATGCTCTTTGTAATACTTACTTAAAACTTCTTGAGTGGCTTTAGCAAGGACAGAAACTTGGCTTGAAACTTGCTGGATGGTTGAATCAATATGCTGTCTTTGATGCATCTGTTTTACCACAAGATTCCCATTAGAGACGCTTGTGAGTGCGTTGACTAACGCAGTAGTTAGAGTGTTGGCCGCATTTTCTAAATTGAGAATTTGGGCTTGTAAACTAGGAATAGTAGTGCTACCTCCTTGAGGAAATGAGAGGCCCACTTGATCAAAACCCAAAGCTTCTGCTGCTTGTCGGCTAGTTGTCTCAAAGGTCCAAAAAGCGCTCTGAAGCTGAGAGAACTGGATTTGATTAAGCCTATATAGATTGCGATACAGCTCCACTTGTCGAGTCGCTACCCCTAAATTACCTAACATGCCTCCTATAACTTGATTGGGCGCGTTAGGAATTTTTGTATTGGCACTTTCAATAGTGTAGGCCACCCATTTGGGAATGAGTTGCTCTTCAGCTTGCTCATACCCTGTTTTAGCTGCATTGATGTCAGTTTTTCCATCCCAATCCACTAAGGTTTTTAGGTTTTGTATGCGCTTTGTAGCTGGGTTGTCGTTGTTTTGATTGGTAAATTTGACATCAGTCGCACTTGGTGCTAACCAGTTGGTCCCTATAGGTGAGGGAAACGCTTGATCAAGCCTGACGGTTTTATATGGGGTCTGCACAACCTGAGTGCCTACCTTGCTAGTTGCATTGTCTTGAGTGATATTAGAATACTGGAATCCTACTTGTGCGTAAAATCCGTCACTTTCTGCATGCAAACCTTCCAATAATACTATTAAAGCCTTTAGTAATACTCGTATCTGCATTCTCTACATCCTCAAAACAAATAAACATAAGAGGCGATCCAATAAAAAGCGCGCAGGCTAACAGAGGGGTTTTTAATAGACCATACTTCTCCAAAGGGAAATTTTAACCCTAATTCCACGCGGTGCTGTTGCTCTAGTGTGCCTCCTAGCCCAAAATCCAGCACAGCGTTATAGCCCATGAAACTGCGTGCTTGAATAGAGCTATTTAAAGTCATTGCGCTTTGAAAGTAGCCAAATCCAATATCTGCATAGACTCCAATGAGCATTTTCTTAGAGAGGCGGTAAAAATCGTTGATCACTCCTACATTCCAACTTAGCAGAGAATCTACCCTTGTGTGGAAAGCGGTGGGTTTGAGGGTTTGGGTATAATCAATGGTCGTGCGCAGGGAGACATTTTGCCCGACATAATACTGATAGCCACCCTTAATCCCCCACAAAAAGGCGTTACCCCATGGAGTGATAGAAAGTTGAGCGGTTCTAAACCCCGTCATCACGCCAATAAAAACACGATTTCTTTGAGCGTTGTTATTAACTCCCCACAAACTCCCCACAAGCAAGAGCCCTAGAGCCCATGCCCTCATTGCGATCCTTGATAAAATTTTTTAATTTTATCATCTAAGGGAGCTAAAAGGCGGTAAAAAATAGGCACAACTAATAAGCTTAGCATCATAGATACCATGAGTCCCCCACTCATCGCAATCCCTATAGGAGATTTCATCGCCGCACCCTGCCCACTCGCCAAAGCTAAGGGCAACATCCCGCACACCATCGCGATGGTCGTCATCAAAATAGGGCGCAAACGCGATTCGCCGGCTAAAATGATCGCCTTCTCAATGCCATGCCCCTCTTTACGCCGATCGTTGGCAATGTCAATAATCAGAGTGGCATTTTTGCCCACCATTCCAATTAAAAGAATTAAGCCCATAAGAGAGAACATGCTCATGGGTTGGTGGGCTAGACCTAGAGCAAAAAACGCCCCAGAGAAACTTAAAGGCATGGTGATCATGATGATTAAAGGTTCTAAAAAAGATTCATAAAGGGCAGCTAAGATCATATAGATGAGAATAAAAGCTGTAGCGATCGCCACTTTAAAAGCAGCACCGGTTTCTTTAAGTTTGTCTGCATCGCCGGCAAAAGTGTAGGTTGCGCCTTTGGCTAGCCATTCTTGAGAGTGTTGTTGCACTTGGTTTAATAGCTCGCTTAAATTTACCCCCTCAGCAGGCCTAGCTAGCACGGTAATACTGCGTTGGCGGTTGTAACGGGTGATATTAGAGGCGACTTTGCGTTCTGTAATTTCAATCAAGCCATCTAAAAACATCAATTTGCCGCTTTTATTGCGGATTTGTAGGCGTTTGATCGCATCGATCTCTGTTTTTTTGTTAGCAGGGACGCGGATAATGATGTCGTATTCGTGCCCATGCTCTTTAAAATAGCTCACGCGGTTTTCTCCAGAGAACGCATCGCTCACTACAGAGGCGATCTCTTGGGCACTCACGCCATATTTTGTACTAGCCGCACGCAAGACTCTCAACTGGTATTGGATTTGAGAGTCTGAAGTGTTGGTGTGGTAACCTACGACTTTGCCTTTCATCTGCGGACTCTCTAGCAAGAATTTTTTCAGACCCGCCACACTTTTATCGACCAAATCCTGCGAGGAGGCGTAGACAAAGGTTTGGAAGGGCGAACTATCCCCCCCACCAATTAAGGGCACTTGAGATAGGTTAATAGAAACCAAATCCTTCGCCTCAGGCAAAGCATGTAGTTTACCCCTCAAGTCCTTCATAACAGCAAATTGGCTTCGAGCATGGGGAGTTTTTAAGCGCACATAGAATTTCCCCTTAAAGGTGCTTTGCACACTCCCATAGCCTATCTGCATAGAGTCAAACTCCACATCGGGGTCTTTCTCAATCACGGTTTGCAAGGCCTGCATTTTTTTGAGCATTTCTTTAAGGCTAATATCGGTTTTAGCTTTCACAAAGACATAGAACATGCCCCGATCTTCTTGTAAAATAAATTCCATGCCTAACTTTTTGGCTACATGTAGGGACGAAAAAAATACCCCTGCTACCATTAGTCCTATGATCAATTTATGATTCAAAATCCAGCCTAACAAGCGCGCGTAAGTCTTTTCCATGCCCTGAAAAAAGGGCTCGGTGCGTTTGTAAAGTGCGGAGGGTTTGGGACTCACTAAAATAGAGCTCAACATAGGGATGACTGTAACCACCACCACATAAGAGATCACAATGGCTAGGGCAACCGTGATCCCAAAACTTTGGAAAAAACGCCCCACGATCCCACTCATATTCCCCACAGGGATAAAAACAGATAAAAGCATAGCCGAAATGGCGATGATTGCAAAGGCGATCTCATGCACACCCTCATAACTAGCGGTCTTTTTATCCATCCCCGCTTCTAATTTTTTGTGGATATTCTCAATGATTACGATCGCATCGTCAATAATAATCCCAATGGAGAGGGTGAGAGCGACCATTGTGAGCATATTGAGCGAAAAGCCCATCCAATTGATGAGCGCAAAAGTCCCCATTACAGAGATGGGGATACTCATGGCTGAAACAAAGGTGATAGAGAAACTGCGCAAAAACACAAAGACGACAGAGATTGCTAAAATCCCCCCCAAGATCAAGTCAAACTTAACATCTTTGATAGAGTGGCGGGTGTAATCGGTGGTATCTAGGAAAGGGTGCAGTTCATAATCTGCACTAATGGCGCGCATCGCCTCCATTTCTTGATAAATCCCATCTACAATCTTAATTTCATTAGCCCCGGCAATTTTTTGCACTTCTAGCACGATGCCTTGATCGTGCCCGTAACTCGCATAGGTGATGTCTGGATCAATCCCCTTTTCCAAAGTAGCAATATCGCCTAAGCGCACATGATTACCTATTTGGATATTAGCTAAATCCTTTAGGGTGTAGCTATTGCCATCGACTAAAATGGCGTAATTTTTTTTGTCCCCAACAATCTTACCCCCGTCCATCTCTAGGTTTTGGGTCTTTAGGGCGTTGAAGAGGTCTACATAAGTGAGCCCGTATTTATTCATCAAGCTAGGATCGGCATAGATGCGCACCTGCTTTTCTTGAAAGCCTTGTAATTGCACCCCGCCCACGCCCTCAATCTTTTGTAACATAGGCTTGATGATATTTTTGGCGTGATCGTTGATCTCGGCTAGAGATTTTTGTTTACTGGTTAAAAAGATAGAGAGAATCGCCTGCCCGCTGGTGTCCACCTTATCAATAGCAGGCTTGCGGATATTAGGATCGCCAAAACTCACAGAAGACACCTTGTTAATGATGTCATTGAGAGCTGTGGTGATAGGCTTTTCTAGCACAAATTCCACCACCACAATACTAATATTGCGCGCGCTATTGGAGGTAACTTTTTTGATCCCATCCACCCCCATGACCGCTTCTTCAATCTTGTCGGTTACCTTGCTCTCTACAATGTCTGCACTCGCACCCGGGTAGCTGGTTTTGACTACTACAATGGGGAAGTCAATATTGGGAAAAAGCGCGACACTGATCTTTTTGAGGGCCATGGTCCCAAAAAAGACCACCATGAGCGCAAACATTAAGGTAGTAACAGGTCTCTCAATGGCAAATTTATACACGTGACCCCCCTATTGGATAAACCCATCCCCAAAGACCCCCGGCACCAATGGGCTATTGGGGGGTAGTAGGGCTTCTGCACTCACCTTACGCGTGTTGGTATCAATGGTGGGGTAAATTTTGGTAATGGTAACCTGCTTTTTCTCTGGCTTGCCATCAACACTGTAGATAAATTTGTCTCCCACCTTGACATTTGAGAGGTATTTAGAGTCAAACTCTAGGAGCATTTTTGCCCTCTTGCTCACCAAGCGGAAAAGCACCGTGTTATTGGCCCCCATCCCTTCGCCTAATTCGATATTTTTACTAGCGATCACACCATCAAAGGGCGCTTTTAAGATCGTCTTTTCCACTACTGCTAGGGCGTAATTGCGATCGAATTCTAGCTTTCTATAATCTGCATAGTATTTATCTAGTGTATTTTTATCAATCGCGCTCCCAATTTTCTTATAGCGTTCATATTGTTTTTGCATAAAATCGTATTGCTGGATGATCGAATTAACTTGAGATTTCTTATCTTTGTTATAAAGAGTGAGCAGCACTTCTCCCTTTTTAACCACGCTCCCCACATCGACATAAATCGCATCCACAATTCCGGAGGAATCCAGCGTTAAATTCGCATCTTCAAGCGCTTCTACATTGAAAATCGCATACACTTCTTTAGCCTGAAGTCCTACCAATAGCAGTAAGACATATAGAATAGTTTTCATGATCAATCCTTAGCGCACATAATCTTGGATGTGGTGGCCGCTATAAAAAATATAATTGGCCTTTTGCATTTCGTAGTTATTGAGTGATTGGTTATAGATCACTTCTGCATCAAAACGAGTGCGCAACGCTCTAAGATAAGTGGTGAAATCTACTAAACTCGCGTTATATTTTTTCTTGATACTCTCATAAGACACGGTGGCAGATTTTAAGCTCGCTTCAGAGCTACGGATTTTGGAACGCGCCATATCTAAGGATTTGCGGTAAAGTTGTTCGTCTTTTTGTTGTTCCAACTTCTTATAAACGAGATTTTTTTCTTGGGCCAGTTGTCCTAAGCGGATGGATTGTTTTTGCAAACTCAGGCCAATATCGCTCAAAATATCCAAACTCACCACAACCGCTAAAGTGTTTTGTTGGTTAGGGAAGAGGTTGCCCAGTCTATTATTTGCGCCCCGAGCAAAAGCGGGCTTTTGGATGTAGTATTGCCAATCATCGGTCAAATCAACGCTAGGATAGTAATTGAGCTGTTTATTTTGGTAATAAATGGCTGTAATTTGCTCTCTTAAGGATCGCAGATCGGCGCGCTCCCTAATGCCCAGATTAGGTTCTAAAATGGTGGTGCGCTTCAAAGAAGGGATTTTAGAATTGGTTAAATACTCCAAAGTCAGGCGGTTTTGCTCAATCGCAAATTCCATATCTGTAATATCATTTTCGCTCAAAGCTCCCTGAGCTTTCGCGCTCTCTAAATTATCGATGGTGGTTAATCCTTGATCGAAGAGTTGGCTAACCCGTTTGATGTCTGAACGCAATTCGGCTAACTTGCGTTTGAGGGCGACAAGTTGCGCCATGTTGTTGAAATACTGATAATATTGTTGCACCACCTGCAAATAGATAGTCTGCCTCGTATATTCCATATTGGCTACATTAGAGCGATAAGTCGCAGATTTCTCCTTAACGCCATTGATTGTGCTAAAACCCTTGAAAATATTTAAATCAAGTTTAGTGTTAAGGAGTTGCATGTTGTATTCGGGGAAATCTATAGTATTCCTGTTGCGATGGTTAAAAGTGTAATTGCTATTTAGAGTGGGCAAAAAAGCCGCTTTAGCGATGGTGTGGTTCTTAAGGGCCTGACTTACCTGTAGGCGAGCCGCCTGTAAAGAATAGTTGTTATTGGCATTTTTAATAAGTTGGGCTAGACCTAGAGCGCCGCTTGTAGCTATTGTTGAAAATTTTCGATCGTCTGCAACCTCTAATTCCTGAATCCTCAAAGAATCAGCGGGATGGTAAGCATCTAGCTCAAGGGCACACGCAAATGAGACGCACAAGCTATATAGCCATAAAAAAAGCTTAGAACGCAAATTTAAACTCCATTTTTAAGACACATCGGGGTTAATTGATAGTGGTGTCCTCGGCGGGATTTGAACCCACGGCCTCACGATTAGGAATCGTGCGCTCTATCCAACTGAGCTACAAGGACAAGTGCGCCAAAAGGCGCACGGAGGGAACTATTTTTTCTTTTTTCCAATTTTTGGAGGGGTGGCTACTGCATCTTTAAGGATTTTTCCGGGTTTAAACTTAGGCACCATTTTATCTTTGGTAGTATAGGTCTTGTCGCTACCGGGTACCTTGCCTTTTTTGCCTTTCTGCAAAACAGCTTCAAATTTGCCAAAACCTACCAACTCTACGCTCTCATGTTGACTCAACGCTTTTTCAATAGCTTTAATAAAACTATTGAACGCTAATTCAGTGTCCTTCTTATCCTTAAACCCTCCCTCTTTTTGCATTAAATCTATAAACTCCAATTTTTTCATCAGACCATCCTTTAGTAAAATGATTTTAAAAACAAACACGCATTATACTACAAAAACCCTCAATCGTGTCAATTCCGCGTTTAAGAGCCCTTCAAGCTAGCTATTGTAAAATGCGAGGTTTAGTCAAATTTTAGTACCCACAATAAAATTTAAAGGGGTTAAGTTGGTGCGTGTAGCAATCAATGGGACTGGGCGCATTGGTTTGTGTGCCGCGCGTATTGTGGCGCAACATAAAAACATGGAGTTGGTTGCCATCAATTCTACTTGCGAGCTGGACACTCTAATCCATCTCCTGCGCTACGATTCCTTGCACAAGCACGATGAACGCGTGGAAAAGGTCAATGAAGAGGGTTTGTGCATGGGTAATAGTTTGTTTGTGCGTGTTTTGCATGAACGCGACCCCGCCAAGCTAGATTTTGGGAACGCGCAGGTGGTGCTGGAATGCACGGGCAAATTTAACGACTATGACCTCGCTAGGGCGCATCTAAGAAACGCCGTGCAAAAAGTGGTGATCTCTGCGCCTGCTACAAATACCCCCACTTTCGTTTATGGGGTCAATCATAAGCAATATAATGACGAGCCTATCATTTCTAACGCCTCTTGCACCACTAACGCGCTCGCGCCGCTATTATTGGTGTTGGACGAACACTTTGGCATAGAACACGCTTTGATGACCACAATCCACAGCTACACTAACGATCAAAACCTCCTAGATTCTAAACATAAAGACTTGCGCCGGGCACGCGCAGCCGCTTTGAATATGATCCCCACTAGCACAGGAGTTAACAAAGCCTTAGCCCATATTTTACCCCATCTAGCCCCCAAGGTTAAAGGTTTGGCTTTGCGCGTGCCTACCCCTGTGGTGAGCTTGATTGATTTGAGTGTGCATACCCACCAAGAAATGAGTTTAGAGGGTATCCATGCAAGCATGCAGTTAGCTAGTCGGACTAACTTACAGGGGGTTTTGGGCATTGACACCCACCAACGCGTTTCCAGCGATTTTATTGACAGCCCCTTTAGTGCGGTGTATATTGAAGATCAGACTTTGGTTTTGGATAAAAATCACGCTAAGGTATTGGCGTGGTATGATAATGAAATGGGCTATTCTCGAAGGCTTGTGGATATGGCCTACTATACGATAAAAGGAGCGACATGCTAGCTGGAATCAAACGCATGCAAGAGGTTTTGGGGATTCAAGATGTAGAAATACAAAATAAAAATGTGCTTATCCGTGTGGATTTCAATGTGCCTTTGGATAAAGATTTCAATATCATGGAAGACACGCGTATCCGCGAGAGTATCCCCACTATCAATTATTGTATTGACAATGGAGCAAAGTCTGTAATTTTAGTAGGGCATTTGGGCCGCCCTGATCCTAAACTAGATGGCCAACATGAGAGCCAATTTTCTCTTAGCCACTTGGTGAAACGCTTGGAGCGTCTGCTCAATAAAGAAGTCTTGTTTGCCCATTCTTTGGCTATGGCACAAAAGCTCCAAGCAGAACACAAACACCCCGTAATTTTAGTGGAGAATCTGCGTTTTTACAGGGGCGAAAAGGAGAATGACGCTGAATTTTCTAAGCAATTAGCTAGTCTGTGTGATGTCTATGTGAATGATGCCTTTGGCACAAGTCACCGCAAACATGCAAGCACCTATGGAATCGCTGAATTTGTGCCTATTAAAGTTGCTGGCTTTTTGCTTAAAAAGGAAATCAATTCTTTTGCCAAAGCTTTGGCTAATCCTTTACACCCTGTGCTCTTAGTGGTGGGAGGCTCTAAGGTCAGTTCTAAGCTAACTTTATTGCGCAACATTTTAGATCGCGTGGATAAAATTATCATCGGGGGCGCGATGAGCAACACCTTTTTAAAGGCATTGGGCTACAACATGCAATCTTCCTTAGTAGAAGATGACCTCATTGAAGACGCGCTTCATATTTTAGAAAAGTCCAAACAAAAAGGCGTGCATGTCTATTTACCTGTAGATGTAGTGAGCACCACTCACCTAGAACACACCGATCAAGTGCAAATTACTCCCGCTCAAGACATCCCTTTAAATCATATGGCCGTGGACATTGGTCCAGCGACCTCTAAGCTCTTTTCTTTAGTGATTCAAAGTAGCCAAACTATTCTTTGGAATGGTCCGCTTGGAGTTTATGAAGTGCCTTTATTTAGTCGGGGATCTTTTCAAATTGCCCATAGTATCGCTAACACTTATGCGTTTTCTTTGATTGGTGGAGGGGATACCATTGATGTGCTCACCCGTGCAGGTTATAAGGATAGTGTTAGCTTTATTTCTACAGGTGGGGGAGCGAGTTTGGAACTTTTAGAGGGCAAAATTTTAGTCGCCTTCGAAGTCTTGGATCGTAAATCATGACAAAGAGTGAACCATGCCCGTCGTGTTGCAGGAGAAGAGGGCATGATCAATGTCTTTGCCAAAAATAACGAACTTGTAGAAGTTTTTACCTTTCAAGATTTTGAAAATTTTCCCTTTGAAGAGCAAAATATCCTATGGTATGAGCTCATCAACCCCACTTTTGCCGAACTCTATTGTATCGCCCAAAATTACGACCTTAATCTCTACGAAGACCCTGAAAAAAGCGCGGTAGTCAAGTATTGGGAAAACAGCACCTCTATCACTATCAACACCTACTTTATCTACAAAGACTCGCCTCTAGCTTTCCACACCGAAGCGATCACCTACTTTATTGCCAATAATATTCTTTTTACCCTCTACCATGGTGATTTTCCCATTTTCCAAGAAGTGCAACGGCGCGTATTGGCTAGCCCTAAAAAATTCCATGATGGTTTTGACATCTTGGGCAAAATCCTAGAACTCTATTTTGAAAAGGGTGCGGATTGCCTAGAAGAGGTTAATCGCGAAACCAGTGCCTTGCGTAAGCAAATCGTCTTTGATTTAGAAGCCTGCACTCACGAGGAAACCCTAATTTCTCTCTCTTTCTTGCAAGAATTTAACATGGAATTACGGGACTCGCTCTTTGACAAACGGCGCATCATCACTGCCCTTTTAAAGAGCAATAAAGTCGATAGCGAAACTAAGAAAGACTTCAACATTATCATCAAGGATTTTAATTCTTTGGTAGAGTTTAGCACGGCTAATCTCAACGCCCTAGATAATATTCAGAACCTTTTCACTTCTCAAGTCAATGTGGAGCAAAACAAGATTATCAAGCTTTTCACCGTAGCGACGATGGCGATGATGCCCCCTACCTTGATTGGCACTATTTATGGAATGAACTTTGAGGTGATGCCTGAATTGCGTTGGGAATTTGGTTATCCCGTTGCGATTGTCGCGATGGTCGTTTCGACTATCCTACCCATTTTATATTTTAAAAAGAAAGGTTGGCTCTAGTTGAGAGCAAACCAAAGCAGGCCCCCTAGCACAATTAAGCCTAAGACAAACGCGTTAAGAATGCCTTTTGTGTTATTGCGCTTAAAGCCCATGAGCAATCCGCTCAGATAAAACAAACACAAAAACACCCCAAAGACAATGCCAAAGATTACAAGGGGTTTGCCGGCTTTGCCCTTGTGCACCTGCATGAGTATGCCCAATACACTACGATGTATGCTCGTAATGACGCTTTTATCCCCCTGAGAGTTAATATTGACCTCATAGCCTGCCGTGCCAATGAGCAACGCCCCCTTATGCCTCCTAGGCTCGATTTTAGAGGGCAGGGCGATATTTTTTTGTTTCAAAAAATCTAGGAGAAACTCTAATTCTTTCTCTTTAGCCACAAGGGGCACGCTCCACTTGGTGATCTTGGCCCCGCTATTAGAACCAAAATCTAAAAAGAAAGCCACCCCACTGATGACAAACAACAACGCAAAAGGCAAGAAAAACACGCTTGCATAGGCGTGAAATTTATAGATGCTTTGAACACGCATCACTGCAAAACATGGCTGACAAATTTAGAATAATTATCCATCACAAGTCCCCCTTTACGAAAGCCTAGTCCACACGCTTCATAGGCAAAAAAGACATTGGGTTGGTAGTAAAATTCGCCCACTTGGTTGAGTGGGGCGTATTCTTGATACACTGGTTTATGATTGCCATAAACCCCCTGTGTTTGGTGAACAACGCTTAAATCTGGGTTTAAAATCTGCACATTCGCTCCCTCTCTGCCAAAGGCAACCTTGCGCACTTGTTTTTTGTTTTTCAAGGGTTCGTAACTAGCTTCTAAGAGCAAGGGATGGTTAGGGTAGCGTTCCCAAAGTACTTTTAAAAAGCGTTTACTTTGGAATAACAGCGTGTAAGCGGGGTTCAAAAAAATCGTATTTTGGTTAGCCATCATGTCTTGCATGAGCAAAGCTAGCTCGGGCTCATCAATAGCGATACTCTCCCAAGCCACGAGTTTAAACAGAAATTCGTAATTCACTCCCTCAAAAAAGACCCCCTCCTCAGGGTTAAACTGCACTTCATCCATATAGGCAAAATGCGTTTCAAAGCCTGCGCTCCGTGCAGCATCTTGTAAAAATTTGACACTTCTCTCTTCTTCAGCACTCCCCCGTACACTGGAAAAAAGAATCTTCCAACCCTCATACATGTTTTCAAATTGACTCACATCCTCGCTCAAAGTTACAAGGCGTTTAAAATTCTGTGTGAGAGCTTCGTGGATATTATTAAACTGTAGGTCTTCATTATAGCCATTGTGTTTGAGCAAAGCCCACTGGATCACCGCACTCTCATAGAGCATGGTCGGGGTGTCAGCGTTGAATTCCAAGAGTTTTATAGGCTGGCCATCTAATCCTCCAGCCAAGTCAAAACGCCCGTAAATATGCCAATGCACATCTTCCTCAAAGCTTTGTTTGATCATCGGAATCAAGCTATTAGGAATATCTAACTCAAAAAAGCGTTCTTGTTCAATGACCATCTGAGCAGTCTCTACAAACATATCGTAAAGCTCATTGCAAGCCTCATAATAGGCATTTGCTTCTTGCTGGCTCACCACAACTAGATCATTGCTGATATAAGGACTTTGATCGGGATCGGTGTGCCAATCTAGCCCGATCTCCTCTAGGGCTTGCTTACTTAGGGGATTTAAAGTGTTAAGGCGCATGGTTATCCTTTAAGAAATATTAGATCCGCGCTGCGTTCCAAAAAAGCCACTACGCCCCTGCTGTGTAGTGCTTTGTGTGGGAGCTGAGGGGGTGGTTGGATGAGCTGTAGGCCTAGTTTGTCCGGTGTTGGCTGGGCTCTGAGCATTTGTCGTTGGACTGTGGTTTTGCGATCCAAAAAACCCGCTACGCGTCCCGCTAGAAGGTGTGCTAGAGGTGCCCCTAAAGTTATTTTGACTGCGTTGGTAGGCTTGGGGTGAGCTGTAATTTCTTTGGGCGTTTTGAGTATAGTTGGGATTGTTAAAAAGTTTATTGCCTATATAGCTTCCCAAAATAGCCCCGGCCGCACTCCCCAAAATAGCCGCACCAATGCCTAGTCCAGATCCTCCTCCCTCAGCAGGGGGCTTAGTGAGTTGGCTTGTGCCATTGTCAATTTTAACCTCTTCCTCTTTGATGAGCTTTTGCACTTCCTCATCAGAGAGCATGCGCTCCTTGCCCTGCATATCGCGCATCACCACCCGTGTTTTATCGCTTGGATACTCCTCAGCGACCTTATAACTCTTATCAGGCTGTTCCTGCAAGATGACCAACGCGCCCTTTTTAACCTGTTGGGTTTGTTGGCTCGTTTCTTTGGGCTTTTCTTGAGTGCTGTGCGAATCGTCCTTGCAACCCGCTAAAGCCACCACAACCACAGCACTAAGACCCCCCACGATAGCATAATCTGAAATCTTCCTAAAAGGTGTGCGCATTTTCATCCTTCTTTTTAAAAGCCCCTATGCTAGCATAATTTTGCCAAAGTTATATCTTAAACTGCCCGATGTCGGCATCCAAATCTGCGGTAGAAGAATGCAGAGAATTTGCCAATTCAAGCACTTCATTAGCACTCTTGGCAGATTTTTGGGCGTTTTTCTCAATTTGGGTGAGTTTGCCAATCATCGTATTGATGTTTTCACCTGTTTGTGTGTAATTGCGGATAAACCCCTGCGTGTTCTCTACCATCGTTTCTATATCTTCGCTCATACCCTTAAAATTTTGTTGCACCTCCAAACTATTTTCACTCAAACTCTTGATCTTTTTAGAGTTGTATCCCATTTGAGTCGCTACATCACTGATCTCTTGGACAATCAGGCCAATGGTAGAGTTGATCTCTGCTAAAGATTTTTGGGTGCGTGCGGCTAAATTACGCACTTCATCAGCTACTACTGCAAAACCTCTTCCATGTTCGCCTGCGCGTGCGGCTTCAATAGCAGCATTGAGTGCTAATAAATTAGTTTGTTCGGCGATGTCATTAATAATATGCAGAATGCTTTTGACACTACCTGCGTTTTTGCTAAGTTGTTCGATTTGTAACGCGAGAGTTTCTTCGGTTTGAGCGACTTCTAAAATATGATTTAGCATACCGCTGAGGGATGTGTTGGAAATATTGATTGAATCTTGAGTTTTGCCCAATTTATCGCCCACTCCCTGCGCCTCACCGACCAAAACTTTCATTGTGTTGGAAAAATCCAAAGAGGAGGCATAGAGCTCTTTAATAGTTTGCACATTAGCTTGTGTATCTTTAGTGGCATTAGTGATAATCTTTTGCAGTGAATCGGCTAATGCTCTATTTTCAACACTATGGTATTGGATATTTTTCATCACCTCATGGATATTCTCCACAAAGTGATTAATATAAGTGCCTGCCTGTCCAATTTCATCTTTGGAGTTGTCTATTTTAAAACGGCTTGTTAAATCCCGATCCCCATGCGTAAAAGTAGCGATCTTTGTAACTAGGGCTTTTAAGCGATTAAAAATAGTGAAATACATCAAAATAGCCGAGATGGCCATAATACCCACCATGATACTTACATTCCACACCACTAAAACCTTAGAGTCATCACTATCCTGTCTTTTTACCTGCGACTCTAAAACACTAAAATCCTTGGTAATATCGCTGTAGTATGAGGTAACTGCCAATATAATATTTCCAGAAGGGTCGTAGTGGGCGTAAGCTACTTTGGATTCAGGCTTACCCTGCGCATTTTTAGGAATTTTATAGCGCACATACCCGCCTCCTGCATCGGCTTGCTCTATAAAATCTTTGACATAGTAAATTCCATCTGCGCTCACAAAACCATTACCATTCTTGCCTGCATTGTCTGGATTGGTAGGGTCTAAAAGCACGCGTCCGGTTTTCTCTACGGCCATAATATAATAAATGCTAGTGTCTCCATTAATTTCTCTGAGCAATTCTAGGGAGGAGCGCAAGGCTTCCTGCCTGTTTTGTGTTTGGTAGAATAAATGTAAGGAACGCTCAATCAGGCCATACATGTATTTGAGAGCGTATTCTTTCTTTTGAATGCCCTCTTGCTTGGTTTTTTTGATGATGCTTCGCACTAACTGATGTCTTTTGTAGTCTGCCACAAAGACGAGAATCGCTCCCAACACCACTAAAGATAAAAAGAGATTGCCTGTGATTTTAAGACTTAGGCGCATAAATACCCCTTCAGAGAATATCAAAATGTGTTAATATATCACGCAAACACCTAAAAGCAGGCAATGCTTAAAGGACTTAATTTTGGACTTTTGCGGCCAATTTATAGCTTGAATTGATTGATGTCTGCATCGAGCGGTTGTGGATTTGTGCAAAGAATTAGAAAGTTGCAAAACTTCTTTGGCATTATGTTCTGATTTCTGAACGCCATTTTCAATGATCGTAAGATTATCAATCATTGTGGTGATATTTTGGCTTGTTTGGATATAGTGTTGGATAAACCCCTGCGTGTTCTCTACCATCGTTTCTATATCTTCGCTCATGCCCTTAAAATTTTGTTGCACCTCCAAACTATTTTCACTCAAACTCTTGATCTTTTTAGAGTTGTATCCCATTTGAGTCGCTACATCACTGATCTCTTGGACAATCAGGCCAATGGTAGAGTTGATCTCTGCTTTCGCTCAAAGATGTTTGGATAATCCCAGAGAGCTCCAAAGAAGTGGCATGGAGTGTTTTGATCTTTTGGATATTTTCTCTTGTTGTGTTTGTAGACTTTGTGATAATGCCATGCAAAGAATCGGCCAAAGATCGATTTTGTATGCTGTGCGCTGAAATATTTTTCATCACTCTGTGGATATTTTCGACAAACTGGTTAATATAAGTGCCCGTTTTTCCAATTTCATCTTTAGAATCGTCCACCTCAAAACGACTTGTTAAATCCCTATCACCATAAACAAAGGTAGCAACCCTGGAGACAAGAGACTTGAAGCGATTAAAAATTAGCAGATGCATAAACACGGCTGAAATGACTAAGGCAGCTACAATAATGATGAAATTCCACAAGATCAAATCTCTTGAGTCTTTAGAAGCTTGGACTTTGGTGATGTTTTCTAAAACCTTAAAGTCCTGATGGATGTCGCTATAGTAAGAGGTAACCGCGAAAATTAGGTCTTCTTGAGGATCGTAGTGCGCATAAGCTACTTTGGGTTCAGGCACACCCCCGGCCACTTTAGGCATCACATAACGCACATAACCCCCACCCGCTTTGGCCAATTCTAAGAAGCGGCGCACATAATAGACTCCATCTGCGCTCTTAGCATCTAAGCCGTTTTGACCTTGCATATGGGGCACAACTGGATCGTAAACCACCTTACCGGTTTTATCCACTACGACAATGTAATAAATGTCCGGATTGTTATTGATTTTTGAAATAAGATTGAGCGCAGATTGTAGAGCTATCTCTTTATCTTGAGTGGTGTTAAAAATATGCAACGAATATTCTAAAAGCTCATACATGCGCTTGAGGTTTTCCTCTTTCTTAGTGAGATTTTGCTGTTCGCTCGCTTTGATGAGATTGTGCGCAAATTGTTGGCGTTTGTGATCGGCGACCACACTTAAAACAATGCCCAAACTTAGTATGGATAAAAGAAATTGATAAGAATTTTCAAGCTTAAGCGCATTGTGCCTCCTTTAGAGTGTAGGTGTTCAAACCGCTATCCCTAAAAGCGGTAATGTACGGCCAAACCGTAGTGCATCCCCTTTTTCTCATCTAGCCCAATTTCAGGGTAGAGCTCCCAATTACGGCGGTATTTAGAAGTGAAGAGGTAAGCAAAGCCCCAGCCGATCAAACTCCCGACCACCACCTGCAAGATGGTGTGTTTGCGCGCCACCACACGGCTCGCATCGGTGAGCACAGCTAGAGCGATCACAGGCAAAGCAGGCTTCCAGCCATAGCGATAAAAAACAAAACCCGCTGCACTCCATGCCCCGCCCGCATGCCCGCTGGGCATCCCCCGCCAGCTATCACAGCAAGGGCGTTTAGCAAAGGGCACTTTCGCCCCACGATCATGCGCGCTTTGAAACGCTCCCTTGATTCCATAGATCACCCCTTGAGTTACAACACTTCCTACGGCTAATTCCGCCATCCCTCTATAATCGCGCATGCCCAAACTCACCACGCCTACAAAGATGGGCATCAAGCGCAAGACATCCCCAATATCTTCTAACACCTTGACCTCTTGTGCGCTAGGCGCACCCTCCAAGCGCACACAGAGCAACAACGCTAAACCCGCTCGCATGATTTTTCGCATAACCCCCATTATAGCATTTTGTTAGGTATAATATTGGACATGCTTGTCTATTTCCTGCTGAGTTTTTGTTGTGCGTTGGGGGTCATTTTTTACTCCAAGCGCGCGTCTTTGTTTGTGGATAACGCCCACAAACCCCAAGGTTTCCACACCCAAAGGACTCCGCGCGCGGGGGGATTGGGGATTTTTATCGTGTTTTTGCTTGGGGGTGGGTTATCTTGGAACATGCTAGCGGGCGGGATTTTGGTATTTCTGAGCGGATTTTTAGAAGACACCAACCGTCCCTTAAGCCCTAAAAAGCGTCTTTTATTGCAAAGTGCGGGTGTGGCTTTGCTGGTGAGTACGGGGTCGCTTGTTTTGACAAATTTTAATCCTCTGCTTACCTTACCCCTTTGGTTTGCGTGGTTTTTTAGCGTTTTTATGCTCGTGGGGGTGATCAATGCGATAAATATCATCGATGGCTTTAATGGGCTGGCGGGGGGGTTGAGCGTAGCGGTATTGGGGATTTTATACACCATTGAGCCCAACCCCGCACTTTTAGCCCTCTTGTTAGGGGTGTTAGGCTTCTTGGTGCTCAATTTCCCTAAGGGCTATATTTTCTTGGGCGATGGGGGGGCTTACCTCTTGGGGCTGGTGTGTGGGGCAAGTTTAATGGATTTAGCCCTTAGAGGCGTGGTGAGCGTGTGGTTTGGATTGGCATTAATGGTGTATCCAGTTACAGAGGTGCTTTTTTCCATTGCTAGGCGCAAACTCCAAAAACAAAAAGCCACTCTGCCCGATGCCCTGCACCTGCACACCTTGCTTTTTAAAGCCTTGTCGCGCCAAAACACTCCTCTAAATCCCAATGCTTTAACAGGGCTTGTTGTGGTGGGCTTGAATTTGCCTTTTATGTTGCTTAGTTTTCTTTATCGCCAACAACCTTATGCGCTTTTAATGCTTGTGGGAGCGTTTATAGGGATCTATTCGCTCAGTTATCAATGGCTAAGAAATCACCCTTAAGGAGTTTTATGCGCTTAGGTTTAAACATCGATCACATCGCCACGCTCAGGGAGGCGCGCAAAATCCACGAACCCGACCCCCTAGAGGCGATTTTTATTGCTAAAAATGTGGGTGTGGATTTGATCACTTTGCATTTGAGAGAGGATCGCCGCCATATCCACGAAGACGATCTAGCTAGCGTGATCAAACACACCCCCATGCCCGTGAATGTGGAATGTGCGATCGACCCACAGATCACCCAAATTTTATGCGCACAACGCCCCTTTAAGGTAACTCTAGTGCCCGAAAAGCGCGCAGAAAT
Source organism: Helicobacter felis ATCC 49179 (assembly GCF_000200595.1). NCBI lineage: Bacteria > Pseudomonadati > Campylobacterota > Epsilonproteobacteria > Campylobacterales > Helicobacteraceae > Helicobacter > Helicobacter felis. The sequence goes on from NC_014810.2 coordinate 802,669, forward strand.
CACTACAGAGGGGGGACTTAACTTAGAGCATCCCCAATTACCCCAAACGATTCAAACTTATTTAGAACATGGGATAGAGGTTGCCCTCTTCATTGACCCGGGATTGGAAAATTTGGAGCGCGCGCGCTCTCTAGGGGTGCGTGTGGTGGAATTACACACGGGCCAATTTAGCAATCTCTACAACACTTTGTATTCCAACTTCAAGCATCATAAAAACCGCCTTAACTTACCCCAAGATAATGCCACGCTAAAACACATGCTCACTACAAGCTTGCAAGAGTTGGAGCAAAGCGCGTTAGCGGGAGAAAAAATGGGCTTAGAAATGTGCGCTGGGCATGGGTTAAATTACTTTAGTGTAGGACTTATAGCGCGCATACAGAGTTTGCAAGAACTCAACATCGGGCATGCCATCATGGCTAGGGCAATCATGGTGGGCTTGGAGCGTGCCCTTCAAGACATGCAAGAGGCGATCAGAATTGCGCGCTAAAATTGCGATCTCTATTGGAGATGCCAATGGGATAGGTCTAGAGATCGCCCTTAAAGCCCACCAACACATCAACCAAACCTGCCAACCGATCTACTGCGTGCATAGAGAGCTTTTAGAGCAGGCTAACACACTCTTAGATCACGCCTACACCCACGCCCTAGAAACTATGCAATGCGCAGAGCCTACAGCCCCTATGCCTCTCATCAAGCCTGCCCAAGTGGATAAGTCTAGTGGGTTTTACAGCTACGCTAGTTTTTTACACGCCCTAGATTTAGCAGATACCAAGCAGATCAGCGGTGTGTGCACTCTGCCTATCCATAAAAAAGCATGGCAACTAGCCGGAGTGAGCGCACCCGGACACACCGCGCTTTTAAGAGATCGCTACAAACAAGAGGCGATCATGATGCTTGGTTGCCCTAGTCTGTGGGTCGCTCTCTTTAGCGATCACATTCCTTTAAGTGCGGTGAGTGATCGTGTGCGCTTAAAACCTTTGGCAGAGTTTTTATACACCTTGGGGGGTGCACTACCACAAGCGCGCGAAATCGTGGTTTTAGGGATTGATCCACATTGTGGAGATGGGGGGGCTATTGGGGTGCAGGATAGCATCGTGCAGGAGGCGATCGAGAAGGCCAACATAGCCCTAAAAGCCCCTAAATTTTTAGGTCCTATCCCTGCTGATAGTGCCTTTGCGCCCCATTTTAGAGAAAAGTACCGCTACTTTGCCGCGCTTTACCACGATGTAGGGCTAGCTCCCCTTAAAGCCTTGTATTTTGAAGAGAGTATCAATGTGTCTTTGAATCTACCCATCAGGCGCGCTAGCGTGGATCACGGGTGCGCTTTTGACATCGCCTACCAAAACAAGGCAAGCATCAAAAGCTACTGCAATGTGATTTATTACCTTTTAGCCTAACTACTTTGTTGGGCTTGGGTTAGGCGTTCTTGCTCCTCTTTGAGGGCGGCTTTTTGGGTGCGTTTTAGCATTTCCTTACGGCGGATAGCACGCTCATGGCGCTCTTTCTCTTTATCTGTTTGAGGAATAAAGGGAGGCATGGGCATGGTTTTGCCATCTTTCATAGCCACCATTGTAAAATAACAGCTATTGGTGTGCACTGCCGTTTTAGCCTTAAAATCTTCACAGACAACTTTAATCCCCACCTCGCAACTCTTGGTGCCTACATAGTTGATACTGGCATAAAAAGTTACCAGCGTGCCAATAGGAATAGGATGTTTGAAGAGCACGCGATCCACGCTCAAAGTTACCGTGCCACAACCACAGTAGCGTGAGGAGCAAACATAAGCCACTTTGTCGAGCAAATTCAGCAATTCGCCCCCGTGCATAACATTGTTAAAATTAACCATACTAGGGGTTACTAGAAACGACATGGTGAGTTGTCTAGGATCGCCCACGCTCGCAGTAGTGTCTACGCGTAATTTTTCTTGTTCACTCATAAAAACTCCTTGAAAAAAAAGGGTAATCTAACTAAATTTAGATAACGCTTATTCAACAGGCTTTTTAATCTGGCCTAAAATCTGATTATTGCGTTATAATAGTTTTGTTATTTGATTTTGTCGTGCCTCTATTTAAGACTCAATAAGTCTTATTAACCCTCATTAAGATCAATGGAGTTGGTAAATGTTGCAAATAGAAAAAATTTTAAAACAAGCGCGTGGCAAGATGCGATCTAACACACATGTGGAGAGATTAAAGAGTGATATGCGCCGCGTTATCAAGACTTGCAAGTCATTTTCAAAACGCGTGGTGCTTTTAAGCTTTGAGGTAGTGAGGCGTCTTTTTCCTAACTTCTGTAGAATTAATTGTTTAAGAATTTTAAAGGTTCTGTGGTGGTTTTCTCGACGCGATTCTGAACTAAATGTCGCAATGCTGCAACAAATAAATTGCGACCATGGTTTGGATGAAAGAATTTGGCAATCAATGCTAGATAAAATGGAAAATTGGCTGAAAGAAAATGGCATTTTAATGAGAACACTTCTAACTCTTGTTCCTCATGAAAAGGCTTTTGAACGTCTTTTTGCCGTTTATTTGGGTTTTGGAGATGCTCGTCTCACTCACACGGAGCGCATGGAGTGGCTGGTATTTAACTTGAAAATCCTACAAAATTTGCAGGCATACGATGGATCTGAGCGTAAGGATTTTTTAACTTTAAGGCGTGTGGAGTTTTACACTTTCATAGATGCGGGGGGGGGGGGGGACATATTCTTTCTGTCTAGCACTTAAGCACTATTTTTATACAGAAGGTTTTTTAACACTAGAAATTCTTTATAAAAAAGAAAATATTTCCACGCTATACCATTCTTCATTTTGTATTACTCCCCAACTACAGTTGCTTGTTGCTTGTGTGCAAGGAGGAAAGGGATTAACACAAGAGCATGTTAAATTTTTGACCAAACATTGCTGTTGCCACCCAGCCGCTTTTTTAGCAGAGTTGCAAAAGATTCTCACGCGGATTTTAGGATTGAATACAACTCTAGGTATCCCAGGTGTAGCACAAGTAAGCTATGCTAGGTCTGCGAATCATCAGGGACTTATACGCGATTACGATGATTTTTTTATGAAACGTGGAGCAGATGAGGTAGATTTGGTAGAGATCGAGGGACGCTCATATTACAATTTACCCCACACCCACAGAGATATCACATACTATCCCCAAAAAAAACGCTCTATCCGCAAAAAACGCTGGAAACTTTTAGATGAAATAGAAAACAATCTCCAAGGAAGATTGGTAATAAAATACGATTAAAAATAGGTCATAAAATGGAGAACTGCTCTAAAAGCCAAATTTAGATAATATTTATCTAAAAAGGGCTTTGCATGTTAGTTTTTACAGGAGGCTGCGGCTATATTGGCTCAAGTGTGGCGCGGTGGTTTTTAGAACGCACAAATTATAAAATCCTTATCCTCGATAATCTCAGCACAGGGTTTGAAATCCATGCCCAAACTCTGCAACATTTTTATAAAGAACGCGTAGAGTTTGTGCACCTAGATTTAAGCGACACTCAAGCCCTAGATGCTTTGTTGCAAAGCAGGTGCGCAAAGATTCAAGGGGTTTTGCACTTTGCAGCCAAGCTTTTAGTAGAAGAGTCCATGCGCCTGCCCCTAGCCTACTATGAAAACAACACTCTCAACACTCTACAGCTTGTCAAACTCTGTGTGCAATATGGCATTAAACATTTTCTCTTTTCTTCTACCGCTGTCGTCTATGCACATAATAATCATTCTATCAGTGAAGACACCCCTTTAAATCCGATTAACCCCTATGGTGCTTCCAAGATGATGAGCGAACGCATTTTATTAGATAGCCCGCTCTCTTGTGCGATTTTGCGTTATTTCAATGTGGCCGGGGCGACTCGTTTCAATGATTATTCTAGCCCTTATGCTTTAGGACAAAGAGCATTGAACGCCACGCATTTAATTAAAGTCGCCTGTGAATGCGCCACACATAAACGCCCCAAGATGGCAATCTTTGGCACAGATTACCCCACCCCAGATGGCACTTGCATTAGAGATTACATCCATATAGATGATCTTGCCTTAGCGCATTTAGAAGCCTTTAAAACCCTACTAAGCACCTCTAAGAGTGAGATTTACAATGTAGGCTATGGGCGGGGCTATAGTGTGCGCGAAGTTATCGATAAAGTCAAAGAGGTTTCAGGGGTGGATTTCAAGGTAGAGTTACAAGATCGGCGTGCGGGCGATCCGGCAAGCTTGATTGCCGATAATACTAAGATTTTAAGCCAAACGGCCTTTAAACCCCAATTTGACCATTTAGAGGGCATTATCAAAAGTGCGTATGAATGGGAACAATATTTAGGCAAACAGCATGTCTAAGGTGGTGGTGCTCACGGGGGCGAGTAGTGGGATCGGTTTAGAATGCGCGCACCTCTTATTAAAAAAGGGCTACAAACTTTACGCCCTCTCTAGGCAGGTGAGCGCGCTCAAAGAGCTAGAACATCCCCAATGCGTGCGCCTGGATTGCGATCTATGCGATTTGACCCAACTAGAAACTTGCGCACAAGAGATTTTATCTAAAGAACCATATTTAGATGGAGTGATTCACAATGCCGGACGCGGACTCTTTGGGAGTTTAGAAGAGCAGAGTTTAGAGCAGGCTAGGCAACTCTTTGAGCTCAATCTCTTTAGTATTGGCAGGCTTAATTCCCTGCTACTAGGGGCACTACGCGCTAACCCCCATTTTCCTAAGATCATCCATGTAAGCTCAAGCGCGGGGCGATCCATTAGCATGTTTTTAGGCTGGTACCATGCGAGCAAATATGCCCTAGAGGCTTATAGTGATGCTTTGCGTGTAGAGCTAGTGCCCTTTGGAGTGCAAGTGGTGTTGATTGAGCCCGGGGCCATTACAACCAAATGGGGAGAGGGGGCTTTTGGGGCGTATGTAAGCCAGCCTAGCCCTTATAAAGAAGAACTAGATAAAAGCGCGCGATTCTATGCAAATGTTTATAAAGACGCGGATAAACCCTTGCTTGTGGCTAAAAGTATTCTTCAAGCCCTAGAAAACCCTCACCCAAAAACGCGCTACCTTGTAGGCAAATATGCCCATTTATTAGTATGGGCAAAAAAATGGCTACCGGATAAACTTTATGACACAATCTTAAGAAAACGGATTTTAAAGTAAAAGAGTGGTGCGGAAGAGAGGAATCGAACCTCCACGCCTTGCGGCGTCAGATCCTAAGTCTGGTGCGTCTACCAATTTCGCCACTTCCGCGTAAAAGCTCGCATTATACCCCCCACAAGTTTAAAGCCCCCTTAGAGCAACAACGCCCCAATGGTGCCAAAGACGATGAGTGGGATATTATAAACCAAGAAGGTGGGCACACAGGTATCATAGATATGACTATGCTGTTTGTCGGCGTTTAAGCCCGTAGTGGGGCCAATGGTGCTATCTGAGGCGGGTGAGCCTGCGTCCCCAAGTGCGGCGGCAATGCCCACTAAAAGAATGGTCGCTGAGGTGCTAAAACCCAGCGCTACACATAAAGGGCAGTAAAAAGCAGCGATGATAGGAATCGTGCCAAAGGAGGTTCCAATACCTATGGTGATGAAAAGCCCGATCGCCAACATCAACAACGCCCCCTCCAACTTAGTAGACACCATACTAGAGGTCGCGCTCACTAAATCTGCGATCGCGTGGGTTTTTTGCAACACCTCCCCAAAGCCTGCAGCCACTAGCATGACAAAAGCCACAAAGGCCATCATTTTTACGCCCTCATCAATGACGCTATCCATGTCTTTCCATTTGATCACCCCCCCTGCTAACATCACCATCAAGCCTATAAACGCCCCCAAAGGCAGAGAGCCTGTAGAGAGTTGCACCCCAAAGGCGAGTACAATCCCGATTAAAGTTTGGTAATCGCGCCATTCCAATCGGGGCGGTTTATCGGTATGGATGACGAGGTTGTCTTGATAAACACGAGGTTTCTTGTAAAGCACCAACACCGCTACTACCAAACCTACAAGCATGGCAAACCCTGCAATAGACATCACCCCCACCACTTGGGAGAGGGTCGTAGGGATACCATTCTTATTCAAATGCTCTACAAGGAGATTTTGAAAAATCAGCCCAAAGCCCGCTGGGATGGTCATATAAGGGGTTTGTAGTCCAAAAGTGAGCGCACACGCTACGGCGCGTCTATCTAGCTGCAGGCGGTTCATCAAATGCAACAGAGGCGGGATAAGAATAGGGATGAAGGCAATGTGTACGGGGATGAGGTTTTGAGAAAAACACGCCACAAAAGCGATGAAAAAGCATAAAATCGTGGCTTTTTGATCCATCACGCCGACTAGCTTGTATAGGACAACTTTGATCAGATTTCCGCTTGAGATCATCACCGCCAACGCACCCAAGAGAACATAGCTCAAGGCCGTTTCTAAATTGCCCTGCATGCCAGCAATCATGATCTCGACCGTCTTAACCACGCTCAAGCCCCCCATCACGCCCGCCACTAAGCTAGCCGCAATGATGGCTAGCAGGATATTGAGCCGCGCCAAACTCAAGCCCACCATCACCACCACGGACACCACCGCCGCGTTACTTAAGATCATTCCACCACTCTTTTTAGAATCTCCTGATAGGCGTCAATACGGCGATCTCTAAAGAAGGGCCACATCAGACGGGTCGCCCTGCTCTCCTCTAAATTAATACAAGCATAAACGATTTCCTCTTGCTCGCCCCCGCGCGCTAGCTCCTTCCCAAAAGCCCCATAAATGAAGCTTGAGCCAAAGAATTTTAACCCCTGCGTGTGCCCTGAGGGGTCTAACTCGAGCCCTACACGATTAGACCCTATGACAGGAATCACATTAGCGATACTATGCCCGCGTTGCACCCCCCACCATGCCTCTCTTTGCAAGATTTTATCCGTATCGCTCTCACTAGGATCGTTAAACCACCCGATCGCACTAGGGTAAATGAGCATATCTGCTTTTTTCAATGCCATGATACGCGCAGCCTCTGGATACCACTGATCCCAGCACACCAAAACCCCTAAATTCCCTACGCTGGTTTGGATGGGCGCAAAAGTGTCCCCGGGGGTGAAGTAAAATTTCTCATAAAAACGCGGGTCGTCTGGAATGTGCATTTTGCGCTGTATCCCGACTACGTGCCCGTCTCGCTCAAACACCACCGCCGTATTAGAGAACACTCCCTCCATGCGTTTTTCAAACAGAGAACTCACCAACACAACACCATAAGTTTTTGCCAAATTGCTAAAGAATGCGACATCCTCAGCATAATTTTGCGCCAATACGAAGTGCTTAGGGTCTTCACATTGGCAAAAATAAGCATAAGGGTGTAGTTCGGGCAAAACTACCAAATCTAATTTTGGATGTAATTGTTTGGCATGCGCTAGCATAGCCGCGCTGTGTTCTAAAGTAGAATTGCGATCGCCACAATAGGCATGTTGCAAGATGGCAGTGTGGATTTTTGCAGGTTTCAAGGGCATTCCTCCGTGTGGCTAATCGTCTTCATCAATCTCAAACCCATCCAATTCATCATAATCGTCTTCCTCATAGTTATAATAGGAATCCTCATCTTCTAAATAATCGTCTTCATCGTAGTTAAAAGGGTAATCTGCACTCACTATCGCCTCCTAGAAAAAAACAATTATAGCTAAAATCAAGGGGCTAAATTAAACCTATGTGTTATAAATCCCTATCTAATTAAAAGGTATTTAATGCTTGATCTGAGTGAGCAAGCCCTCAAAGAACGCTTTGTAAAGAATTTAGAATTTTTTCAAACCCATCTGCCCAAACTTCACGCGCTATTGCTCGCCCCACCCTCTGCTTATAATCTCCTCAACAGCCCGCAGGGTTTTAATATTCTCCACCTTGAGAGTGGGGATTTGCTTTTCCCTTATGAAGATGGAGAACATAAAATGCTAGAAATATCTCAAGAGTGGGCGCGTGGTATTTGGCACAATCCAAAATGGCAACTTAAAGGAAATGGAGTAGAGTTAGGACATTTTGATTTAGAAAACCTGCCCCTCACCCACAAAGCTTGTCAAGAGATTTTTCAAACAGGGAGTGGGCAAGATGTATGGGATTTTGGGGAAAATTTTTACCCACCTAGCGCGATTTTTGGTTTGGCTGGGGGGTTATTCTTAGCCCTTTTGCTAGAGGAGGGGGCTTTTTTTCATGCCTTGTATATCTTTGAGGAACATCCCGATTTATTGCGTTTGAGCGCGTATTTTTTAGACTATGCCAAACTTTTTAAAGCCACGCCCCCAAAAGGGTGTGTTCTATTTTTAAAAACGCTCTCAGAGTCGCTTTTGCATAGGATTTTTAGCACCAAAAAGATCACCCATAGTTTTTTGCATTTAGAATTTAAGCCTTACACGAGCCCGGCTAGTGCGCGCGCGCTAGAGAGCTTTAATGCCCAAAAATCTAGCGCATTGCGCGGGTGGGGAAGTTTTGAGGATGAGATGTTAGGCTTGAAGAATACTTTTAAAAACCTCAAAAAATCCCCCCTGGTTCTCAACCCCAAAACCTGCACACGCGTAGATGTACCTATCTGTGTGGTGGGCAATGGTCCCAGCTTGGACACTCTGCTAGATTTTATAGAGGCTCATCAGGATCGCATGATTATTTTTAGCTGTGGGACGGCTCTCAAACCCCTTAAAGCCCGCCAAATTGCCATAGATTTTCAAATTGAGATCGAACGCATCGACTATCTTAAAGATGTCCTTTTACAAGCCCCCCTAGATCACACCCCCTTACTTTATGCCAATATGTGCAATCCGGGCGCGGTTAGTTTAGCTCAAGAGAGCTACATGTTTATGCGTGGGGGGAGTGCGAGCGGGTATGCCCTTAAAGAGTGGGCTATAGAATACAGCGCGCCCTTTGTAGGCAATGCGGGAGTGAGTTTGGCATGTTTATTTTCTAAGACTTTGATTTTATGCGGGCTGGATTGTGGCTATATTGAGGGGAGGAGTAAGCATGCTAGGGGTTCGTATTATGGGCATGAAGGCGTGGAGATTCCACAAGGAGCGTTGGCTATCCCCTCTAACTTTGGGGATCGCGTTTTTGCAGACGGGCTTTTTATTCTCTCTAGGGATCAAATGGGTTTAGCCTTTAAACAGCATAAAAGCGAGGTGTATAATTTATCTAACGGGGCATTGATTGCCAACACGCACCCCACACGCCCCAAAGACCTACAATTACCCCCCATCAACAAAGCGCGCGCGCTAACTAGGCTCAAAACAGCTTTTCAGCCCACCCCTCAAGTCCAAATAAACTCCAAATCTTATGTTTCTTTCCACGCCCAAATACTCAAGATTTTCCAACAACCCCTCCATACTAAAAGAGATTTGTACCAAGTGGTGGATCAACTCAGCACACTTAGCATGGATTTAAGCGCACAAGACCCCTTAATGGGGATTTTATTTGAGGGGTCGCTAGCGCACATCTGCCAACATCTGCTAGCAAGAGGGCTTTTGCTCCAACAAGCAGAATTGCCAGCCTTTTACGCCCACGCGCAAAGTGTGATCTTAAACACTTTAGAGCTAATGCGTGCCTCTATGTTGCAAGAGACTTAAGAGCGCCTCCTTATATTCTTGGGCGCAGGCTTCGTCTTTGCCCTCAAAGCGGGTTACTAGCGTGGGCGTAGTGTTGCTAGCGCGCACCAAAGCAAAGCCATGTTCAAAAACCACACGCACCCCATCGATGTCAATCACCTCCACAATGGGCGGAAAATTTGAAGGAAGTTGTCCTTTTAATACATCTTTAAGTTGTTCAATGAGGGCAAATTTTTCCTCTTCTAAGACATGGATTTTTTCTTCAGGGGTTTTATACGAATAGGGCAGGGCGTTAATGACACCCTCTAACTCTGTAGGCGTGGAGTGTAAAAATAGCTCTAAAATGCGCAGAGCAGCATAGAGAGCATCGTCATAGCCAAAGTAGCGATCGTTAAAGAATAAATGCCCGCTCATCTCAGCAGCAAAATGGGCGTTAATTTCTTTGAGCTTGACTTTTAAATTGCTATGCCCTGTTTTATACATCAGCGCTTGACCTAGCTGGTTAATGGTGTCATACATCACCTGTGAACATTTGACCTCGCCAATCACAAGGGGTTTAATCCCCTCTCTTGCTAGGCTTTGGGCAAAAAGAATGGCTAACTCATCGCCTGCGTAAATGTGATTTTGTGTGAGCAAGGCAACGCGATCCGCATCCCCATCAAAGGCGATCCCTATGGGGATGTTGTGCGCTTGCATGTGTTTTTGTAAATCTTGTAGATTTTTAGCTTCACTAGGATCGGGGTGGTGGTTAGGAAAAGTGCCATCCGGATTAGGATACAGACTATCAAAACTGATATTTAACGCCCTTAGCACGGGTTCTAACCCCAAAGCCCCCACGCCATTACCAAAATCTAGGGCGATTTTATAGGAGAAGTCTTTAAGATGAGAAAAGGCGTTAATGAGGTAGCTATGATAGGCTTGCTTTGCCTTGAGCTTGTGGGTGGTAGTGGGTGTAGACTTATAGGGTGTGGGGTTATCCAGCATTTTAACTTTTAACTCTTGGATGGCTTGACCATAGAAGGGTTTTTGATTTAGAGTGATTTTAAAACCATTATATTCAGGGGGGTTGTGCGAGCCGGTGATCATAATAGAGTGGGGGATTTGCACGCCCTCAATGGAGTTAAAGGTAGCAAAATAGGCGACAGGGGTGGGGATGAGCCCTAAATCATAGACTTCTACAAAGTTTTCAAGCCCGCTTTTAAGCCACTCAAATAAAATGGGTGAGTGGGTGCGCGCGTCATAGCCTAGCGCCACTTTAGCACAACTCTTAGCCATGAGAGCGCCCAATTCTAGCCCGATTTGGCGCACGCAAGATTCGTTTAAATTCTGCCCAAAAATCCCCCTAATGTCGTATTCCCTAAAAATGCTCGAATCTAATGGCATCAAAATCCTTTATGGAGTAGGTTTATTGCGTTTAAATATAAGTTTAAAATTCTTGGGTTTACATAAAGCCAAGCACGCCCGGCCAAATTTATAAACATCACAGCACACACGGCGGCCAAAACGCAGGGATTCGAACACAAGATTGCCTGAACACGCCCCTCTAGTATCTAAAAATTCTTTTAAAACCTCTTTGCGACTTTTTTCTGAAGTCTTTTTACATTCAAGGTAATGAGGTGGCAAGATCACATCGCTAATATAGTCCTCCGGCTTGGTTTGTCCTAATTTTAGCCTCTCTTTAGTTTCTATGCTTAGGGCGTTTTTGTGTGGGCTTAGGGGCAAGATTTCAGAGAGCGCGCTATTTGGCACAAGGGCGTAAAGTTTAGCGTATTGTTTAGCTAATTCAATTGCCTCAATGTCTAGGTCTTTGTTATGAGATGAGTCGGAGTGGATTTTAAAAAACGCGCTTTGATTAGCATAAAAATGCCCGGGTCCATCTGCATAAAAATCAAGGCCTGCCAAATAAATTTCTTGATAACCCAAGGCGATGGCGCAAATAAGCATCACCACCCCGGAAGTAAACCATTGGCCTTTAAGATTTATAAATTTAGCTTGTAGGTTTTGGAAGGGTTCTAAGCCCTCTAGCATGTTATGAGTGGTGCGTATGCCAATGTAGCGTTTATCTAAAAATTCTCTTATGGGCGTTGGTTTGCCATTAATATAGGGATTTGGACCAAGAGTGCTACAATAAAAATCGCATAAGGTGTATTCGTTACGCCCATCTAAAATGCGGACGGTGTTCATTTGCAACTCAAAGACAGAGGGATTAAAAAAACATGCCTTGACTTCGTTCCCCAAATAATATCTATCCTCAAAATAAAATTGATTGCACCTAAAGACTTCAAAATCTGGGGGGAAGAAACTATAGTCTAGGTTTTTGATACTTGGGCCATTGCCAGCAATAATGAGGGGTTTGCGGGGGGGGGGGGGGGTAACATTAATCTCCTTATGGTTGCAATAAACTTAAGGCTTGTTGGCAGAGGTCTTTCCAAGCAGAGGCGCTTTTAATGGCTATACAAGCACCAAAAGCCTTTTGACTCTCTGGAATTCTATTTTGTTGTTTTAAAATACTTCCTTGCATATAAAGTGTGTGTTGCTTTTCTTGAGGCTCTAAACTCTTCTTAAGCAAAGCCTGATTTTCTTCAAGTGCACGATCTAGCTTGCCCTCTCGCATGAACGCGCTGATAAGTTGTTGTTGGGCATAGGGCGTGAAAGAGTCGTTTTGGTGAGCTTTTTGCAAGGCGATGAGATTTGTAGCGTAAAGCTGCAAAGTGGTGGGGTTGTTGGTGGTTTTGGCCTCATTTTGCAATAAAAGCCCATAGACATCAATCATGCGCGCATCGCCCTTAAACCATTTTTGGAGCTGAGGGAAAAGAGCGAGAGCTTGGGAAGGGTTATTGGTACGCATGTAATCTGTAAATAAGACAAAAGCAATGTCATAGTAATGTTGGGCTTTTTTGAGAGTGGCTAGAGTGAAAGCGTCCTTAGCTGCAAGTAAGGAATTTTGAAAATCATCAAGTTTATAGAGATTATTGGCCTGACGATAGAGCCAATCGATTCGTTTTTCAGGATTTTCTGGACTCTTTTGCAAGCCATTTTTGGCAAATACCCCAGCTTGGTTGTAAAGTTTGGCGTTATAAAGACAATCAAAAGCTTCTAGTTGCTCTTCTTGAGTGAAAACATTGGGCTGGAGAGGCGCCACTTGCACGAGGTAGTCTACTGCACTCCGACAATCACCCTCTTTAACCGCGTTTCTTCCCAAAGCCACTAAGGCTTGTTGCATGGGTTCAGAATTCATAGCAAGATCAGGAGCCATACCTAAAACTTGGCTATAGTAGCGCTCTTCAAGCAACATCTGGGCTTTGTATTCTAAGGCTTTCTGATGTTCACTAGAACCTTGGGGAAAATCTTTAAGGATTTGATTAAAACGAGCTAGTTTTTCTTCAAAACTCCCGTGCATTAAAAAGAGGATTTCATTATCTCTTTGCTTCACCAAGGGGATGTGCATCGCGTTATTAAAATTATCCAAATATTCTAAGTTAGCAATGTGAGCCTTATTGGGTTGGTTGTTTTTGGCGTAGAGAAAACCTAGATCAAAGGAAGCTTTTTCTTTGATAGTGGGGTTATTGTCTTGATCGCTTAGAATTTTAGCAATAGCAATTGCAGGAGCAAAAAGGGCATGGGTTTTTAGATTGGTGAGGAAGTCGTAGGATTGTGTGGGGTAGTTTAGGAAAAACTTAGGATTAGCTTCTAAAATTTTTTGAACAAGTATAGGGGCGTTTTTGCCTCCATAGGCTTCTAGATCAAAACGCGCCCAAGAAAAGGCAATTAGACTCGCGCTCTCAATATCTTTAGCTCCGCTGTAGGCTTTTTGAAAAAGGGTAAGTGCGCCGCTATTATTGCCCTCATTAGCACTTTGTTCAGCCAAACGCATTTGTGAGAGGGGAGCGTAACGACTCCCTGGATACTCGATAATGGCGCGTTGGAATTGGTTTTGTGCCTGTTTAGCGTGGTTAATGCGATCGTAGGCCGTGCCTGTTAGGTAGAGCACATGGGGAACTTTAGGGTCTGCTGGATAGAGTTTAAGCCAGCGTTCCCCAATCTGCAACAAGAGATCTTGGCGCTTGTTGAGTTTATCCAAGGCGATCATTTCATAGAGATACAGGTCTTTTCTAAAGAGGGTTTTAGGATAGGTTTCAAAAATATTCCCAATCGCCTTGAGTGCCGCCAAATAGGATTGTTCACCCATGAGCTTTTTAACCTGCAAATAGCCGTCTAAATCTGCCCCTTTAGAATAATTGAGGGGTTGGTTATCCACGCCCAGTTCTTGGATATAGGGAGTTTGGGCATCCTCGATGATAATAGGAAAATCCAAGCCCGTATAAGATTCTTGAGTATGGTTCTTAGGAGTAAGAAAGGGGATTTTCTCGCTAAAACCTACAATTTGCCAAGTGTCAGAGGTGTTTGTAGGAGCGCTTTGAATGGGGATGTGCCGCTTATAGTCATGAGGCAGGGCGAAGAGTTGTTGTTTGAATTTGGGTTTGATGTATAAATAAAACACATAGTCTTTAATGTCATAGGAGATGTCAAAAAAAGTTGTGTTCATGGGGGTAAAGCCCGGCTTGGGGGTGGAGTGGATCACGCAGGTGATGATTCTAGGGGGAAGAGGGGATTGTGTGCACACAAAAGGCGTGTCATGTTTAAGAGTGAGGGTTGCAAAATTTTGATCTTCCTCCTTGCCCTGAGTGATGCTAAAAGTGAGGGCAAAAAGGGGGGCACACAAAAGCCCCAAGAATAAAAACGCGCGTTTAAAGTGCATAATGTTGGAGCACAGAAATAGAACCTAAGCAAAGAATAGCCGTGCCAAAAAGGACTGCATAGACAGGATAGCTAGCGTTCAAAGCCCCTGAAGTATTAGGGGTTGCAAAAAACATCGCCACGCACAGACGCAGATAATAGCAGGCCGCAATCGCGCTATTAACCACCATCACAATCGCTAAAAATAGATTGTGTTGCGCGAGGAGGTTTTGCAAAATCATCACTTTTCCCCAAAACATGGAAAAGGGGGGAATGCCCGCTAGGGAAAACAAGAAAACAGCTCCTAGAAGAGCTAGAAGGGGTTTGGTGTGAATCAAGCCGTTAAAGCGTGCAAAAGGGTAATGATAGCAGTGTGCTAAAGCGTCCTCTTTAGTGCTCACACCCCAAAACAGAGCAAAAGCTCCAACATTAGTGATCAAAAACAATAACCAGTAGGCAAACATCGTTTCTACCCATCCCCCAAAGACACATGCAAGCGCAAAGCCGGTATGTGAAATGGAACTATAGGCCATCATACGCTTGGCATCCTTTTGCACAAGAGCCATAAGATTTGGAATAGTGATTGTGAGGGCTATTAAGAAATAAAAGAGCGCGTGTATGAAAATAATTTGCGTGCTGAGGAAAAAGGCAAATATCCGCCACGCCACCACAAGTCCGGCAATTTTGGGCACAATGGAAATAAAGCCCGCAAGAACGGGGTTATTTCCCTCATAAATATCAGGCATCCAAGTGTGGAAAGGCACTAAAGAAACCTTAAAACCCACCGCACCAAGCAAAAAGATTGCCGCACACACACAGAGCACCACGGGGCTAAAATTCTCTGTAAAGGACATGTCAGAGAGATTGAGACTGCCTGTGAGCAAATAGAGCAATGCTGCCCCCATAGAAAAAAACACACTGGCTAGCACACCCATTGTAAAGTATTTTAAACCTGCTTCAAGTCCGCCATGTTTATTATTCAGTGCCATAACAACACACATGGATAAAGAAGCGCTCTCTAGGCCCAAGATAATGATTAATAGATGGTTACTAGAAACCATGATTTGGAAACCAGTTACCATAAATAAATAAAGAGGGTAAAACTCGGGAGTTTGAAACTCTGAAAAGCGTTCTTTGCTCAACACAAGCCACATGAGTAAAAAACTTGCCGCTACAATGAACTTTTGCGCCATCAAAGAGATGGGATCGGTTGTGATCAAATTATAAAAGCTAGAAGGAGCGCCCATGGGCAAAAAAAGAGTCCAAAAATCTAAAGCAAGGATGAAGAGCACTAAAAACACATTCAGGTTGCGCGAAAATTGCCCCCGACACACATTAGTAAGAAGGACATACACCCCTCCTACCATCCCAATCAGCATAGGCAAGATGCTAACAAAGTTAAATTCTTGAATCGAAAAAGAGAAGTCCATAGCAATCCTTATGGCGAGACTTGTAGGCGGGTTTGAGCGTTTTGCACCAAAAGTTTGGTGCTCGCTTCAAACGCACTCAGTAAAGGTTTGGGGTAAATGCCAAAGAATAAAATAGCTGCCATTAGAATACCCAAAATACCCCTTTGACCCCAAGAGAGATCGCTTAAAACTAGGGATTTTCTAGGCGCACCAAAAAAGACCTTTTTATACAAGGCTAGCATATAGATGGCTGATAAAACAATAGTGCTTCCTGCCACAATGGCCAAAATGGGGGATTTTTGAAAAAAGCCCAAGAGGCTTAAAAATTCGCCTACAAAAGCACTTGTAAGGGGCAAACCCACATTGGCTAGGGTAGCGATCATAAAAAAGGTCGCATAAACGGGCATAGAGTGCGCCATGCCTCTAAAGAGGGCAATTTTACTTGACCCATAGCGTTGATAAAAAATTCCTACTAGCAAAAAGAGTGCGCTGCTCACAAGACCATGGGAGATAAGGGTAAAAAGCGCGCCCCCTACACCTTCGACATTGAGTGCATATATTCCCAAGAGAGCCACGCCCATGTGCGACATGGAACTATAAGCAATGAGGCGTTTCATCTCTTTTTGCGCGCAGGCTAAGATACCTGCATAGATCACCATACAGAGCGCGAGCACACAAAGGGGTAAAAAGAAAGTTTGTACGCATTCAGGAAAGAGAGGAATAAAGAAACGCAACAACGCGTAAGTACCCATCTTAGAAAGCAGAGCAGCTAACACCACAGAGCCTAAAATAGGAGCGTTACCATAGGCATGGGGTAGCCAAGAATGCAGGGGGAAAATGGGAATCTTGACTGCAATCCCCAAGAAAAACGCTAGAGCGACCCAAAAGCGCACATGATCGGGCAAGACCACCTGCCCTAAATCATAAAGATCAAAACTCCATCCCCCGGCAACGCTCGCATAGGCATAACCACAATAAAGAATGCCTAGCAACATAAATAACGAAGCCACAAAGGTATAAAGGAAAAACTTAAGACCTGAATAAACCCTAAGACTCACCCCAAAACGCCCAATCATATACAAGACGGGCAATAAAGAAACTTCCCAAAAGAGATAAAAGGAGATCAAATTGAGAGCACTAAAAACGCCCATCAACATTCCCTCAACCAGCAAGAGAGCGATCAGCATGGATTGTTGGTTTTCATGCACATAGAGCGCGCATAGGAAAATCACAAAGGCACTCAGCACCAATAAAAAGAGTGAAATCCCATCTATGCCCACATGGTAGGCAATACCATATTGGCTTAAAAACCCCAATGCGCCCACTTCTTCAAACTGCATGCCTGCTTGAGCAGGATCAAAAAGCACCCAAAGCCAAAACACTAATATGAGTTCCACACCTGCTACCATGACACCATAGGTTTTGGCATGATCATCACGCATGCCAAAAAGAGGTAGTGCTCCCACCATAGGCAAAAGAATCAACACGCTCAACAAGTGAGAAGGCAGTAATTGTAAATAATCCATGCTATCTCCAAAAACTCAAAATCGCCATCAACAACGCCATTGCCACCCCAAAGGCCATCCATCTGAGCGCACTGCTTAAATTCCCACTTTGCATGGGAGTTAGCATTTGCCCTAAAAGAGTGGGGATTTTAGCGATGGTATCTACAAAGGTATCGAGCAAACGCACCTCAATTTTACGCCATATCCAAGAGGCTAGACACAAAAATGCCCGGCTGATCGCCCCGTACAAAGCTGGGATATAGTATTGGTTTAAGAGCAAGCGGTAGAAAAACCCTCCCTCTTTTGGACTAAAGCCCTTTTTATACCTTTGCACGGCATAGGCAATAGAAAACAAGACCCCGATAGTGGTAAGAGCTAACAAGAGCATTTGGGGCACAGGGTAATCGGCAAAGGAGGGCACAGAAATTGCCTTTGAGACAAAATGAAAAAAGCTGTGCTCAAAAAACCCGGCAATCACGGCTAAAATGGCTAAGGGCAACATGGCCCAAAGCATGAAACTTGGGGCTTCGTGAGGGTGTTCAATATCATGCGCTTTAGGGGCAAAGAAAACCAACATCAAAAGTCTAAAGCTATAAAAGGCCGTAAAAAGCGCGCCAATAAGCAAGGCTAAAAAGAGCCCGTGATGCCCCGTAGCAAAGGCAACTTCTAAAATTTTATCCTTAGAGAAAAAACCGGCAAAGGGGTAAAGCCCGCAGAGGGCGAGCGAGGCTAGCCCCATTAAAATCGCCGTGGTTTTCATAGGTTTATACAATCCGCCCATTTTACTAATGTCTAGTTTATCGTGCATGGCGTGCATGACATTGCCCGCGCCCAAGAATAGCAGGGCTTTAAAAAAGGCGTGGGTAAAAAGATGGAAAAGCGCAATCCAATACGCCCCAAGCCCTGCCCCCACAAACATGTATCCTAGTTGCGAGAGAGTGGAATACGCCACAATGCGTTTTAAGTCCTTATTCACTAACGCCATACTTGCCCCAAACAATGCTACAAATGCTCCCAAACATGCAATACCATAACCTAACTCAGGCAATGCGCTATAGAGTGGGTGTGCTCTAATCACCAAATACACCCCAGCGGTAACCATTGTCGCAGCGTGGATGAGAGCAGATACAGGTGTGGGCCCCTCCATCGCATTGGCTAGCCAAGTGTGCAAGGGGAATTGTGCGCTCTTGCCCACTGCCCCCACAAAGAGCAAGAGACCCATCCAAAATAAAATATGGGGGTCTGCACTAGAAATATTGGCAAAGACTACGGAGTATTGCAGGGAGCCAAAAGTCCAATACACGAGCAAAATCCCCATGAGCATCCCCAAGTCAGCAATACGATTCATCACAAAGGCTTCCATCGAGGCGTTATTCGCACTCTCTCTTTCATACCAAAAGCCAATGAGTAAATAAGAACACAGCCCCACGCCCTCCCAGCCCACAAACAGCCCCAAGAAATTATCACTCAACACCAAGATGAGCATAGAAAAAACAAAACCAGAGAGGTAGCTAAAATAGCGGTTATAGCCCTTGTCATGGCACATATACCCGATCGAATAGACATGCACTAGAAAAGAGACCAAAGTTACCACTACAATCATCACTGCGCTAATGGGATCGACCCCAAAAGAAAAGCCCACACTAAAGCCCCCCAAGGTCATCCATTCAAAAAGCGTGGCTTCGATTCGTTGTCCATGCAGGCTCAAATTTAAGAGATATAAAGCTCCCAAAAACGCCAATCCTAAGAGAGTCGAATTAATAACCCCCACATGCAAACTCTTTGGGCTCGTCCCCCATAAACCTGCATAAAGAGCCCCCAAAAGAGGCAGAAATAACACCGCCTTTAGCGCAATAGACGCGCACATGCCAGCTTCCATGCTTAACCTTTCATGCGAGCTAGAGTGTCGATGTCTAAGGTTTTGTATTTTTTGTACCACAAAATTACAAGACCTAGTCCTACAGCCACTTCAGAAGCCGCTACTGCGATCATAAAAAGCGCGAAAATCTGCCCATCGATGTTTTTTAGAGAATGGGCGATTGCTACAAAGGCGACATTGATCGCATTGAGCATGATTTCCGTAGAAAAAAAGAGCATTAAAATATTCTTGCGCCGCAACATACCAAACAAACCTACACAAAAGAGCAAAGAAGCAAAGACCAAATAATGCGCTAGGGTAACCATCAACTCTCCTTTTTGGGGCTTTTTTTGAGCGCGCTTGCTATGGCCCCAACTAAAGCCACTAAGAGCATGAACGCTCCCACCTCAAAGGCGACCAAGTATTTACTAAAGAGCACATACCCGATCAATTTCGTATTAGAGATGTCTACGCTAGGACTCAAACTCTCCTGCAAGGTGTAGGCATATTGTGCAATAAAAGGTGCGCCTAACAAGGCAACCAACACGACAGCTAGCACCATAACTAAAAGAGCAGGAATTTTAGGGGCGTGCGCCCTCTCTTGCACCTCTTGTGATGCGTTCAAAAACATCATACCAAAGGCATACATCACCACAACCGCCCCTACATAGACCAAAATTTGCACCACGCCTAGAAATTCAGCGTCCAAGAGAAAGAAGAAAGCCGATACAAAAACCATCGCTGTAGCCAAAGAGGTCATGGCGTATAAAATATTTGTAGTGGTTACCACCACAAAAGCCATGCCTAAAGTCAAGGCAGCAAAGAAATAAAAGGCAAGAGTTTCAAACATGGTTTTCCTTCTCCTCTTTGTCTTTTTTGACCTCCTCATCCTTTAGAGCGTAATCTAGGGGGGTTTGACACAAGCGTTTGCTAGCGTTGTTGCTGGGCGCGCCAAAGCCGGCAAACTCGACATGGCTATGATCTTTGGCACTTTGTATATCGGTTAGAAACTCTGCCTTACCCCCAAATTGTGAGCGTTGCACACTGCTATTCTCAAAGCGTTGTCCCATCACAATGGCAAGCTCTGGGCACACTTCCGCACACAGCCCGCAATAAATGCAACGCCCTAAGTTAATGGTGTAGCTGTCTATATGTTTTCTCTCATCCTCGCCCTTGTGAGTGATAATGCGAATACAATTGCTCGTGCAAATCTTTTCACACAACCCGCACCCAATACAGCGTTCATTGCCCGATTCTAAGAGTCGTTGGAGATGATGCACAGCTCTGTATCTAGGACTTAAGGGTAAAACCTCCATAGGATAATGGATAGTAACTTCCTTGCTAAAAAACTCTTTAATAGTGAGCCCCAAGCCCTTAAATAACTCTAATCCAAAGCTAGTTTTGAGCGTCTCTAGCAACTTAGGACTAGACTTTTTGGGATCGAGCCATTTATATTTTTGCCCCATAAGCACCTCCTTAAAAAAGTAAAAGCACTAGCCCAG
Source organism: Helicobacter felis ATCC 49179 (assembly GCF_000200595.1). Lineage (NCBI taxonomy): Bacteria > Pseudomonadati > Campylobacterota > Epsilonproteobacteria > Campylobacterales > Helicobacteraceae > Helicobacter > Helicobacter felis. Next base: position 823,209 of record NC_014810.2, read on the forward strand.
TGGCTAGGATATTGATTAGGGCTAAAGGCAACATGATTTTCCAGCACATGCGCATGAGTTGGTCAGGGCGCACATGGGGGAAAGTTGCCCGTGCCCACATGGATAAGAATACAAAGAAACAGACTTTGATTAGGATCGCAATGCCGCCCGGGATAAAGCCCCACGCATTGTAACCTCCAAAGAAAATAAGAGAGATCACAAAACAAAAGGCGAACAAATGGGCGTATTCAGCTAAGAAAAACATGCCCCATCTAAGCCCGCTATACTCCGTGCAAAAGCCGGCGACAATCTCGGCTTCATGTTCAAGCAAGTCAAAGGGGGTGCGGTTTAACTCGGCATAACTAGAGATCAAGAATAAAAAGAAGGCTAAAGGCTGTTTAAACACGAGCCAGTGCAACATGCCACCCTCTTGGTATTGGTTGATCTCCACTAAGGACAGAGAGCCTACCACCATGATCGGGGCTAAAATCGTTAAGGTGCTCACCACCTCAAAACTTAGAAGTTGTATAGTCGCCCGCGCTGCCCCAATCAAAGAGTATTTACTATTGGAGGCTAGCCCGGCTAAAAGGGGAGCATAAATACTCGCTGAACCCACCGCTAGAAAGAACAACAACCCGACATTGATGTCTGAGATGATGGGGCTGATAGTGTGCCCAAAAATAGTAAAATCCCCAAAAAAGGGAATGGGCGCCATGCTCACAAACGCGCTCACCATCGCGATTACCGGAGCAATGGAGAAAATTAAGCGGTTGGCATTTTGAGGGATCACATCTTCTTTAGTGAAAAGCTTGATCGCATCGGCGATCACTTGCAAGAGCCCAAAAGGACCAACATAAGTAGGGCCTAGTCGGCGCTGGAAGTAGGCTAACACCTTGCGCTCTAAATAAGTCCCAAAGGCTCCAAGCCCGGCAAAGACAAGGACCACTACCAAGATTTTGATCAAGGTTTCAATGATTTCAGCACTCATGCGCGCTCCCATTGCAAGGTTTCAAAAGGACTAGAAAAGACTTGCGCTTTATCTAGGCTTGGGCTTACCATGAATACATTTCGCTTTAGGCTGTGGTCTATATAAACTTTACCCGTGAGGGTGCGCGCCCCTTTGCTTAAGGTGATTTGCGCGCCCTCTTCAAGTCCCAAACTCTCTAAATATTCCTTAGAGGTGTAAATCCCTTCTTTGAGCTGTAGATTTTGGCTTTTGAGTGTGTGGGTGTTGAACTGCGTTTCGGCAAATTGCAAATAGGCGTTAAACTCGCCCACGCTCTCTAGCGGGCTTATAGGTGTGCTTGGTTCTGTAGCTTGGCTAGGTGTGCTTTTAAGTTTATACCCTCGATAATTGCTTTTGTCATTGGCGTAAAAGTTTGTTAAGTCATCATAAGCTACGCCCAAAAAGCCCTTTTCTTGGGGCAGTTCGTGGGTGTATTCTACTAAACTCTCCCCATATAGGCCGAAGTGCTGGGCGATGTCAGCTAAATCTAGCCCTTCATAAGCCAAAGCCGGGCGCAGGGGTAAGGCTCGCCCCTCTAAATTTGTCATAGTCGCTTCTACTTGGTTAAAGCTAGGCAAAATAAAATCTACCACATTGTGCGCCTGCCCACTCTCATCCACACAATCACTATCTAAGATAAAATCTCCTTTTGTGCGCACACCCACACTCGGGCTAGCGTGGCTGTCCTTTTCCAAATTGCAAAGCGACACAATGCCTAGCGCGTTGCTTGTGGGAGGGATTAAAAAGATTTTAAGTTTCTCTAGGGTGCTTGCCTCTTGCAACATTAGAGCTATGTTGTGGGCTTTGGAGTGGGTGTAAATTTCTGGCCCGATTAGAAGAGCCACACTGGGGGCTTTTTCAATGAGGGCTTTGATTTTCTCAAAAGTGGGGCTGTCTAGCTTAACGCTTTCAAGCATGGCAAATACGGGGGGTTTGTCTTCGGCTTTGGACTCAAGCTTAGTTTCCTCTAGGCCACAGGCATGCTCTTCATCTGTGGGGGTTTTCTCTGTAGTTTCTTGGGCTTCTTTGGGGGCTTTGGGAGCTGGCTTAAGGGTAGGCTCTGGCAACACTTGGCTATTTTTTAAGCTCTCCAAACTGGGGCTATTGACCCCTAAGGCCATTAAAAACGCTCCTAAAATGATCTCCTCTGCCCCTACAGCGTGGCACACAGGCACCACACTCCGGCAAATTTTCTCCAACGCGCTATCTTCTAGGGGGTGGGCGTAAATTAAGCTTGTGCCCTTATTCACTTTAAGCACATTAGCCAAAGCGTATTTGAGTAGAGGGTTTTCATTTTTAAGGCGTGATCCCAGACTTAACACACAACTAGAACTTTTTAAATCTTTTAAATCGTGCCATTTGGGGTTAAAGACACGCAAAAACTCTTGGAAGGCGTGGAGTTTGTCGTTATGCAGGCTAAAGCCACATTTTTTGCGTATTTGCTCCACCAAGTAAGCTTCTTCATTGCTTAAATCTCCCCCGATATACACCGCCTTCGCCTCTTTAAGTTTTTGTACGGCTTGCTCTATGTTGGTGCTCCCCTCCCTAGAGGCGTGCAAGTCAAAGGCAAAACGCCCCGCTCCACAGATAGGGTTATGGTAGAAATCATTGCCCACTCTAAAAATGCGTTGTTGCTCGCCCAAAGTGTCAAAGTGGCGCACTTGGTAATCAAGCAAGCACCCGGCTGCACAATGCATACAAGTCGAGTCGATGTGTTTGAGCTCCCACGCATTGGCTTTATAACTAAAATCTTTGTAGACAATCGCCCCCACAGGGCACACAGCGATACACTCCCCGCAATCATAGCAAGGGGTGGAGCCCACAAAGGCGATCATGCCCTTTTGTTTGCGACTCCACACGCCAAAAGGGTCTTTAGGCATGCTCTCTTTAAATTTATCAGGAGCGTGCAAGCTTGCCTTACTTGCCTTTAGATTGCTATCACCAATGTTGTCGCTACAAGTGGTTACACAACGCTCGCACATGATACATAAGTTTGGATCGTAGGAGGCTTGCGCCCAAAAGGCAAAGGGCTTTAAGTTATCGCGCACACTGAAAGGCTGGCGATCCACTAAAGTGCGGTGTGTCATGTCTTGTAATTCACACTCTCCGCTTTTATCGCACACCCCACACTCCAAAGGGTGATTAACATCATAGGTTTGCATGATCATTTGGCGTTCAGCCACGAGCGCAGGGGTCATTGTGGCGACTTTGGTGTTGGCTTTAGGTTTGGTGTTGCAAGCATAAACCCTTTTGCCCTCCACCTCCACCATGCACATCTTACAAGCCACTGTGGGTGAGCACCCGCTCAGATAGCAAATAGCAGGGATATACACCCCCGCACTGCGCGCCGCCTCTAAGATTGTCTGCCCCTCGCTAAACTCTACCTTTTGCCCATCTATTTCTATGCTTGGCATGCGTTAGCCTTTTTCACCACTAAAGTCCAATCCACCCGATTAAAACGCAAAGAATTCATCAGCACATCTCCCCTAGCTTGAATTGCCTCCGCGCTCTGCTCCACAATGTCAAAATCCACCACTTCAAACATAAAGATCACCACTTCCCCCGGGCTTACACTGCTATCTAAAATCGCTCCCATGCGCTCTAAAACCACACTATTTGGCTCATCTCTTAAATGCCGTAAATCAAAGCGCTTCATCGATCCACCTCCCCAAAAACCGCATTGCTTGAGCCAATGATAGTAACCGCATCAGCTAAATACTGCCCCACTAAAATATCTTGCATAGAGCCTATGTGAAAAAAACTAGGCGCACGGATTTTTAAGCGGTAAGGATAGGGTTCACCCTCAGAATGAATAAAAAAGCCCAGCTCGCCTTTGGGAGACTCTGTAGGGGCATAAACCTCTCCACGGGGCGGGCGCATACCTTGAGTTACCAGCACGAAATGCTGCATCAAGGCGTAGTTTTGAGTCATGATATCTTCTTTAGGTGCGCTAAAATACTGCGGGGCATGTGTCATGATTTGTGGCTCTGTGGGAGCATACATGGGGATTAGTTGCTCTAAAATACGCAAAGACTCTTCAATCTCTAGCATATAGAGTTGGTAGCGATCGTAGCTGTCCCCATGATTGCCTACAGGAATATCAAAATCTAGTTCAGGGTAAAGCTCATAGGGCTCTTCTTTGCGCACATCATAGGCAATCCCCGTGCCCCTTAGCATGATCCCACTTGCCCCCCATGATTTGGCTTGCTCTTGACTGATCGTGCCCACATTCTCTAAGCGGGCTTTCCAAATGCGGTTACTATCAAGCAAGCCACTGATAAGTTTATGCATGTCTCTAACTTCTTTGATGAAGGCTTTTAGCCCCTCTAGCCAGTTGGGAGGCAAATCTAGGGGCACGCCCCCGATTCGAATGGCGTTGTGGGTGAGCCTTGCACCACAATAATCCTCCATTAAGTCTAGCCCATACTCGCGGGTTTTAAAACAATAGAGAAACACCGACATCGCCCCCACATCCAGAGCATGCACGCTCAAGAAAAACACATGGGAGATCACGCGGTTTAATTCTAAAAGCAAGGTGCGGATCACCTGCGCGCGTCTGGGAATTTGCACGCCTAATAAAGTTTCTACCGCATGGGCAAAAGCGTAGTTATTGCTGGTCGAAGAGGTGTAATCTAGGCGATCGGTAGTGGGCATATATTCGTTGTAGGTCATGTTTTCGCCCAGCTTTTCACAACCCCGATGCAAGTAGCCAATCTCTGGTGTGGCTTTGGTGATTTTCTCGCCTTCTAATTCTAAGATCAAGCGCAGTTGCCCGTGTGAAGAGGGATGTTGTGGACCAAAATTGATCACCATTTGCTTATCGTCCCTTTCAAAAAGGACATTTTCAAATTGCGGTTTGAGTTTGGTAAAAATCTGTGCCATTAGGGACGCTCTTTTAACTCTGTGGGGTCTTTGCTGTGTAAATCTTTGACAAAAAGGGATTTTTCAAAGGTGTATTTTTGTGGTTTGTCTTCTAAGGGCAAACCTTTAGATTGTTCATGACCAATCTTAGAGAAGTTAAAAGTATCTCTCTCATCTACTCTTGCACTATCCCTTTGCTCTGGTCCTATGATTTCTCTGTATTCCTTGCCAAAAATTTTATCCACTTCATACCATGCGGCATGTTCATCGCCCTTAAGCGGATAAGATTTTAATAGTGGGTGGCCTACCCAGTCATCGGGCATTAAAATACGCTTTAGATGGGGGTGATTTTCAAACACAATGCCAAACATGTCATAAGCCTCCCTCTCGCTCCACAGAGCCGAGCGGTATAAGTGGCTGAGTGTGGGGGGATTTTCTTCTTTTTTCAGCACCGCCTTTAGGCGTAGTCGGCGTTTATTAGCATATCCGGGCAAGTAGGATAAAAATTGATAAAACAGCTCAAATTCCCCTCGCTTTTCTAAAAAGTCGATTGCACTCATCTCGCTCAAGGTTTCATAGCCCAAATTCTTTAACCTTTCAGCCACCTGTGCCACCTCGCTAACCTCTATAACAAAAACCGCTGTGTCTATTTCTATAAAACTTTCTAGCACCTTGTGGTAATAGTTGATATGGTTAAAAATCACCTCATAGGGCGAACCTACGATGGGGGTTTTGGGTGTGGGTGGGACCACATAGAAGCGATCGGAATAATGGACTTGTTTTTGGACATTAGCATTAGGGCGTTGTTTTCTAACCATTTTAACTCTTTAAACCAAGCGTTTGGTGTTGTTTTCGGGTAATGCCTTTTGACGGCGGATTTTATCCTGCAAGACCATTAAAGCGTATTGCAGGGTTTCAGGGCGAGGCGCGCACCCGGGCAGATAAATATCTACAGGAATCACCCGATCGACCCCTTGCACGGTAGCATAAGTGTTAAACATCCCTCCCGTGTTGGCACACGAACCCATAGAGATCACCCATTTAGGCTCGGGCATTTGATCATAGAGTCTGCGGGTAAACTCAGCGTGCTTTTTAGTGAGAGTGCCCGCTATAATCATCACATCAGATTGTCTAGGCGATGCTCTAAAAATCGTGCCAAAGCGATCAAAGTCAAAGCGCGAACCCCCTGTGGCCATCATCTCAATCGCGCAGCACGCCAACCCATAAGTGAGGGGCCAAAGCGAATTACTGCGCCCCCAATTTAGCAACTTATCTAGCGTTGTTAGAGCAATGGGTAGCCCCCCATTTTTTAAATAACTCACTGCATGCTGTGCCATTCTAACGCTCCTCTCTTTAGGGCATAAACAAAACCCACAACCAACAAGCCTAAAAAGCTCACCATTTCAAAAAAGCCAAAAAATCCCAATTCTTTAAAATCCAAAGCCCAAGGAAACATAAAGACAATTTCTACATCAAAGAGAATGAAGAGCACCGCCATGGCGTAAAATTGATGACTCAAGCGGTTTTGTTGTTTTAGAGCGAGCGGTCCGCACTCATAAGCGGCAAGCTTTAATTTCTCATTTTGCCTGCGCGCGAGTCTTCGGCTAAGAAAACGCTGGATTTGCAAGGTCCAATTAAAGACCAGAAAACTAAAGACTAATAAAACAAACACCCCGAAGTAAGGGTGCCCTGTTACACTCTCTACGCCCACATGTGCTCCCTAATGAAAGATAAACAAAGTATTAAAGCATAATTTAATTAATTCTAACTTTTGGCGGGGTGTAGGAATGCCAAGTTTAGTTTTTAATGCGGATTTGACAAGGCAAAATATGCTAAAATGGCGATTCTAATGTTCAAATGGCCGTATTGAAGCATGAAGGAAATCATGAAATCTGCTTACAAGAAAGGTTGGTCATGCTAGCTCCTAAACCCTATAAACTTATCTGCTCCTGTGGATATTCTAAGATTGTGCGCTTTAAGAGTGATTGCTTGAGTGGAGCGGACTTAGCCCAAATGGGCAACACTTGTCCCAAGTGTGGGCAAAGCATGCGCGAAGTCCCTCTTAGTTTATTCGATCACCTCTTTAAAAAGAAATGATCACCCCCCTCCAACAAAACTAACTTTTCTAAAAATCTTGTCTGCGTCATCATGCCTAACTGTGTCTCAGCTCAGTTGGCTGGTTTACAGTTTTTTGCTCGTGTGAGTGCTATATCTGTTGGCTTAAATAAAGTTTTTCAATAAAATTTGTTGCAATGGACCTTCTGTAGCAATATTGAACTTTGTGATGTTTTGGATCTAATCAGAGTATAGAAGAATGGAGATTTCATGCAAAAAGTGTCGCTAGTTGTAATGCTAGGTCTTTTGGGGTTTATTTTAGTCCCTCTCAACGCTGAAAACAGAGGAGTTTATGGAGAAATTGGGTTTCAGTATTCTAATATGACCCAAGCTACTAAGAGCCAAGTAGGTCCTCAGTTGCAAAAGAATCCTTTCAGCTCTACAGCTCCAGTAACCGCTGTGAATGTAAATAACTTCCTACAGCAATCAAACAATAATAATCCAAAACAAAACCGCCAATGAGTCTTACCCCCCCCCCCTCCCCCCATTTGTAAAGCCTCAGACTTTTCCTAAGTTTCATTTCAACTGCACTCTAAGATCATTTGATCTAAGTGAGGGCAATTTAGCTAGCATCACTCTAGTATAGATAAAACGGTGGTGCAAACACAATAAGCGATGCTCGCTCTTTTTTATGCTCAGAGTTTTTAGATAGCCCTACCCTTAACCCCCCGATGTTTATATCTAATTACCAACTTACCAACAAACTTTTTTGTGATGGGGTAAGTAGCCACATACAAAAACACAACCAATAAAGGAAATTTTGCGAGAAAGTCATTTAAACAAATCAATAGGCACTCTTTGCGCAGATATTCAAGTTATCCTTTGTGTCTAGCACTTGTTGTAACTCTCTTAAATTCTTTTTTGCAGGGGATTGAGAGTAAAGATATGAGAAACACAAAGATTGTAGACACAAATTTCTTGACCAGCCAAACCTTAGTGTCAATGTTAAATCCTCAAGTTTTTGTTCTTACAGAATCGCAACAACTCCAACATCTCCTAAGTGCCGCACAAGGACAATTAAAGAATGCTGAGCAGGTCCTAGCAAATGCTAGAGGCAATGTAGCCACTGCTCAACAAGCACTCAACATAGCGCAAGAAAAGGCTAGTCAAGCTAATGTAGCTTTGCAGAGGGCGCAAGCAAACCACGCGGACGCACAAAATCAACTCATAAAAGACCAAGCAACACTACAAAAAGCCCAATCGGCACAAATCAATGCCAAACAATCCATAGCCACTGCTCAACGAGCACTTAACATAGCACAAGAAAAGGTTAACCAAGCTAATGCGGCTTTGCAGAATGCAGACGCAAATTATGCGGATGCCCAAAAACAATTTCACAAACAACAAGAGACACTTGGGCAAGCCCAGTCAAATCAATACTCTGTCAGTCAACAAGTAGAACGAGATCAGGGTTCTATGAAAGGATACCTTGATACTATTCAACAATTCAACGAGGATATCCAAGCTGAAAAAGAGGATCTTGTTAAAAATGAACAAGTGCTTAAGGTGAATCAGCCCAAGTTAGTGGCTGCACAACAGGAAATCAAGCCATGGTTGGATAAGTATCAAAAAGCATCGAATGCCTATGATACAGCAAAAATCAATTATAGCAATGCGCAATTTGAGGTTGAGCAAGCAAAAATGAATCTAAAATATCCAATGTCTTGGCAGACTACAAGTAGCTTAGAGGCGGCATTAAAGGAGGCAGAAGCAAAACTTGCCCAAGCAGATACCGCCTACAAAGCAGCAGAGGCAACACTGCAATCTGCAACTGCAGCTTATAATCAGCAGATGCAAGACAAGGTATCCCCAATACAGAACAAAATAGATGCAGAACAAATCCAAATACGAATGGATCAAGACGACATATCTTCTGGGGAAGAGACTATACAAAAGACACAACAAGACTATGCAGACGCTAAAAATCGCCTAACAAAAGACCAAGCCGCACTGCAAAAAGCGCAACAAGCCGTAACCACTGCACAACAAGCACTTAGTGTGGCACAAGAAAAGGTGCGCCAAGCCAGCGCAGCTCAGGGGACAGCAAGCTCAAACAATCTAAATGCGCAAAATCAAATAAGACAGGCTCAAGTTGCGTTACAAAACGCTAAGATAGATCAAGATAACGCTAGTATAAATGTAATTAACGCGCAACAGGCAGTCAAAACAGCACAAGCTTCTATTGCCAATCTTCAAAACCAAATACAGAGCCACAACTCTCACCCAACCTCTAGCCCAAAAACAAACTCAGGAACAGGTGTTGGTCATGATAAAAATAGCTTCTACTAGCAACAAAATGGATAAAGAAGGGAAAACAAGCAATAAAACTTCCAACACTACATCTCTTGAAAATCTCATTGATTCCTTGATTCATAAAACAGAAACCAACATCCAATCAGCTATAGATAACTACTTTAGTCAGGTGGAACAAACAATTAAAAACGCCGTGAGTGCCATCATCAGCACTTTGGATCAAAATACACCCGCTCAGGCTATACAAAGTATTATATCCGGAATGCAAAAATATGTCAGTATGGATAGTGGCTTAACCATCCAGATAGCAAGTGCAATTAACCCCTCTTTCCAAAAGAACCTTGCAAATTTTGAACATAGCATGCAAGATAACATGATAGATTTAAAAGCCATGCAAACTAATCTCCATGTTTTGGTGGCTCAAGCTTCTCAAATGCGCGCCACCTTATTAGAGGGCTTGGCTAGTGGAACTATCCCATTGGCAATTTCTGCAAAATTACCTGCAAATTCCATACAATAAGAAACCCAGTCAATCATCGAAAATCTTAATAAACTCTTGATTTACCTCAAAGCCACTCAGCAAGAACTGCAAGCCTACCAAAAAACCAGTCCTCAAGAGTTTTTAGCGACAGCTGGGGGGATAGGTCTAGCCAACCAAACCATGAATTCTCATGCAAACATGTATGGAGTGGATGTCCAAGTCGGTTATAAACAATTTTTTGGCAAGAAAAAACGCTGGGGTTTGCGCTATTACGGCAGTTTTAGTTACCAAAGAGGGGTATTTTATGACAAAAATATTGCAAGTCTAAACGACCTTGTCTATGGCGTGGGTATGGACGCCCTTTATAACTTCTATGAAAGTAAGGATGGCAGATACATCACAGGAATGTTTCTAGGCTTTATGCTTGCAGGGAACAGTTGGGTTGTTCCAAGCTACCACACTTTGCATACAGAAATGAGTCGCATCAATGAGCAAGGAGGTAAAGCCAAAATGAATTCTACTTATTTCCAAATCCCTCTCAACATTGGGTTTAGAACCAATGTAAACAAACACAATGGCTTTGAAATAGGTCTGCGCATCCCTCTAGCCACAAACTACTACTTTAAAGGTAATCTACATGGCATGGCTCTAGCCTAGAAACTACCTATAAACGCAATGTGGCGATGTATTTCAACTATGTATACAATTTCTAGGCGGTTTGTAGCGGTTGCCTTCATGCCTTCCCTCTTTTACGATTGTTGCCCCTGCCACATACACTAAATTTTATGTGTTATGCCAAAAATTAACCTCTAAAAAGCAATTATTTGCACTATTTTCCCAGCCCCCTGTAGACTTTTTGCAGTAAAATAATGCATCACTAAAAGGGGTTTGTTATGGTGAATGTGCATGCAAGGCGTTGGCAGGCTTTTAAGGCAAATAATAGGGCGTTTTACGCGCTTATTATTTTTGTTACCCTCTTTGTGCTCTGTTTGGGGGCGGAGTTGTGGGTGAATGATAAGCCCTTATTTATCTACAAGGATCACAAGGCGTATTTTCCTATCTTTAAAGATTATCCTGAAACCACCTTTGGGGGGGATTTTTACACCAGTGCGGACTATAACGACCCCTATGTTAAAAACCACCTACTCAAAGATGCGTTAGTGATCCGCCCCCTTATCCCCTATTCTTATGACACCATTATTATGGATTTAAAACAGAGCGCGCCCACACCTCCTAGCTGGGAACATTGGCTAGGCACGGACGATCAAGCCCGCGATGTGCTGGCGCGCTTGGTCTATGGGTATCGGGTTTCTATCCTCTTTGCGCTCTTGTTGAGTGCCTTTAGTGTGGTGGTGGGTGTGGCTGTGGGCGCGTTGCAGGGGTATTATGGCGGACTCTTAGACCTCTTAGGGCAACGCTTTATTGAGATTTGGAGCGGGATTCCCATGCTCTTTTTGCTCATCATTCTCTCTAGCATGTTCACCCCTAGCTTTTGGTGGCTCTTGGGTCTAGTGTTGGCGTTCTCTTGGATGGGGTTAGCCCAAGTGGTGCGCACGGAGTTTTTGCGCGGGCGCAATATGGACTATGTGCGCGCCTCCTACACTTTGGGCGTGAGCGATGCGCGCGTGATCTTTTATCACATCTTGCCCAATGCGATGGTGGCCACCACGACTTATATCCCCTTTATCATGGCTGGGAGTGTGGGGGCGTTGGCAAGTTTAGATTTTTTAGGCTTTGGGATGCCCATTGGAAGCGCGTCCTTAGGGGAACTCTTAGAACAGGGTAAAAACAACCTTTATGCCCCACATTTGGCATTAGTGGGCTTTTTTGCGATCGCGCTTTTGTTATCTATTTTAGTTTTTATCGGGGAAGGAGTGAGAGATGCCTTTGACGCCACCAACTTCAAATAAAGCTCTATTGCGCCTAGAGAGAGTGCATGCCAAAGTGGGGGGGGGTTTTTGCTCCAAGATATTAGCTTGAGCGTGGAGGCAGGGCAGAGAGTGGCTTTAGTGGGAGAGAGTGGGAGTGGAAAAAGCTCGCTAGCGCGCCTTATTTTGCAATTAGTCCCCTTTGTGCGCCCCTTGAGCGGTAAGGTGCTTTTTGAAAATACCGATTTGCTCACCCTCAAGCCTAGCCATCTGCGCAATATTCGGGGGAAGGACATCGCCTACATCGCCCAAGAACCTCTAAGCGCGCTCAACCCTCTGCATAAAATCAAGCACCAAATCATGGAGAGTTTGCGCCTGCATCAAAAATGTCCCAAAGCAGAGGCGTTAGCGCGTTTAGAGGAAGTGATGCAACAAGTGGGCTTGAGTTTAGACCTTTTAGAGCGTTACCCTTACCAACTCAGCGGGGGGCAAAACCAGCGCGTGAGCATTGCTATGAGCATTATCAACCGCCCCAAGCTTTTGATCTGCGATGAACCCACCACCGCCCTAGATGCGCAGGTGCAGCTGCAGATTTTAGACCTTTTAAAACATCTGAGCGCGCAAAACCACATGGCAATCTTATTTATTAGCCACGATTTGGGCGCGGTGCAGTGGTTAGCCGAATATGTCTATGTCCTACAAAATGGGCAATTATGCGAGCACAATACGATGGGGACTCTGTTTGAGAACCCCACACACCCCACCACGCGGCTACTCCTAGAGGCGCGCCATTTGCCCCATAAAAAACCCTTAGAACAGGGCGCAGAAACCTTGAGATTAAAAGATTTTGGGGTGCGCTATGTGCAAAAACGCTTTTTGGGGGCTAATGTTGTGCGTGTAGCAATAGCGGGGGTTGATCTCTGCTTGCACGCACGCCAAACTTTGGGGATCATCGGGGAGTCTGGCAGTGGTAAGAGTTCGCTAGCTCTAGGGATTTTAAAGCTCATCGCCTCAGTGGGGGAACAATTTGTTTTAGGGCAAAGCGTGCATCAACTCAACCGCAAGAGTTTTAAACCCTACCGCAAGTCCTTACAGATGGTGTTTCAAAACCCCTATGCCTCGCTCAATCCACGCTGGAGCGTGCAAGAAATTTTACTAGAGGCTTTTCATGGTGCGGGCATTAAGGGGAGTTTGGAAATGGTGCGCGCGAGCTTGGAAGCGGTCGGCTTGGAGGAGAAATTTTTGTCTTATTATCCCTTTGAGCTCAGTGGAGGGCAACGCCAACGCGTGGCAATTGCTAGGGCGATTGTTTTACACCCCCAAGTGGTGGTGATGGATGAACCCACTTCAGCACTGGATAAGAGTATGCAAAAAATCGTGCTAGGCTTGCTCCTAGATTTGCAAGAAAAACTAGATTTGAGCTATCTTTTTATCAGCCATGATTTGGATGTGATTGAGAGCATTTGTGATTCTGTGTTGGTGGTGGAAAAGGGGCAGATTGTAGAGAGTGGCAAAACTAGCGAAGTCTTTAGCGCGCCCAAGCACCCCTATACCCAAAGGCTTTTACAAACACGGCTTGACTTTTTAGATAAGTCCTGCTAAGATAGCGATTTTTGCGGGAATAGCTCAGTGGTAGAGCACGACCTTGCCAAGGTCGGGGCCGCGGGTTCGATCCCCGTTTCCCGCTCCAGTTTATTTAAGTTGCGAGGGTTACAATGGCGAACCTTGTTAAAATTGTAAGTTCATGTGCGTGTGTTGGCTTGTTGATAACAGGGTGTGGTACTTCTATTCCCGTGGGCACTCTTTACACCGGTGTTAAACTTCCTGTGTCTGGAAAAGATGCCAAATACTCCAAAGAAGGGCGTGCTGTTTGTCAAAGCTATTTGAGCATTGTCGCGCTTGGAGATTGCTCCGTAGAGGCAGCAGCTAAAGCTGGTGGTATTACTGACATCAAGACTGTAGATACTAAAGTAGAAAATTATCTAGGCTTTTATGGCAAGTATACCACCATTGTCAGAGGCGACTGATTATCATTTTAAACGCATAGACTTAGGGGGCTGTGCAATTTTGCCCAGGTGGTGGAATAGGTAGACACAAGGGACTTAAAATCCCTCGGTAGCGATACCGTGCCGGTTCAAGTCCGGCTTTGGGCACCATGGCGACATAGCCAAGTGGTAAGGCATGGGTCTGCAAAACCTTGATTCCCCGGTTCGAATCCGGGTGTCGCCTCCAAAATTTGCCATTCTATTTTTTGATTGATTGATGACGGGAGATGGCTGAGTGGTTGAAAGCGGCGGTCTTGAAAACCGTTGAGGGTAACACCTCCGGGGGTTCGAATCCCTCTCTCCCGGCCAGCGTATCTTCTCATTTTTTATCAAGGTTATCATGGGGCATTCTGTTTTAAGTTTGTTGGTGCCCGTTGTAGTGATCGCTATGGTGGTGCTCACTAAACGCGTCGCGCTCTCGCTTTTTAGTGGGATTGTCTTGGGCGCGTGGTTGGTGAGTGATAGCCTTTGGAACGCCTCAACCCTCATTTATACAAGGTTGAGCGCGGTTTTTTACAGCAACACCCCCGCATTCAACCTCAACACCAATAGTATCTATATTTTTGCTTTCTTGATTATCTTAGGAATTTTGACTCAAATTGTCGCCGCTTCTGGGGCGACTACAGCCTTCGTCCTCAAAGCGAAAAACTACATCAAAAGCGCGCGCCAATCTGAATTTGTCGCCCTCTTTGCAGGCTTGGTTATCTTTATTGATGACTATTTTAACGCCCTCATTGTCGGACAGGTGAGTCGATCGCTCAATGACGCGCACCAAAGCAGCCGCGAACGCTTGGCTTATATCATCGACTCCACCTCTGCGCCCGTGTGCATGCTCATGCCTATTTCGAGCTGGGGAGCTTATATTGTGGGGGTGATGCAAAATGAGGGGATTGAAAATAGTTTTGCACTCTTGTTAAGCAGTATCACTAGCAATTATTACGCGTGGTTTGCTCTCATTGCGGTCTTTTTGACTATTCTATGGCAAATCAATCTGCCCGCTATGGCGCGCTATAGAAATGTCGCAGTGCAGGATTTAAACCCTCCTGTGCAACAAGATGGTGCTAAAGCCCCCGTATCGCTCTTACTTAGCAGTGTCGCAACTCTCATTTTGAGCACCTGCGCGCTGATTTTTTATACCGGTCATGCTAACGCTCAAAGTTCCAATCTGCTAGACATCCTCAAAAACACACAAACCAGTTTTTCTCTCTTTGCTGGGGGGCTTATCTCTCTTGGCATCACTTTGTTTTTAGCCAGAAAATATCTGCAAGCACGCACGCTAATCCCTCTTAGCATTCAAGGGTTTAAGAGCATGCAGGGGGCGATCTTAGTGCTCATTTTGGCATGGGCGATTGGTCCGCTGATTCGCGATGACCTGCAAACCGGGGTGTATTTAGCCAGTCTTGTAGGGCATTTTCAGGGCGTGAGTGTGTGGCTGAGTGTGGTGTTGTTTGTGATTTCAAGCTTCATCGCCTTTAGCACAGGCACTAGCTGGGGGGCTTTTGCGATCATGTTGCCCATTGGGGCTAGCATGAGCGCGACAATGGGAGGGGATTTAGTTTTAGTGGTTTCGGCGATCTTATCGGGGGCGGTTTATGGGGATCACGCCTCGCCTATTTCAGACACGACTATTCTCTCTGCTACAGGGGCGGGTTGCTCGGTGCAAAGCCATTTTATCACCCAATTACCTTATGCGACCCTCACGGCAGGGTGCGCATTGCTAGCCTTTTTAATAACTAGCTTCACCGCCTCTAGGATGATAGGGTTTGTAGCAGGTTTAGGGTTGTTGGTGGGGTTTTTTTATCTTCTCAAGCGCTGTTATTCTACGCGTTAAAGCCTCTTTTAAGGAGGGGTGCATAAATATTTACAAACCCCGCCTATGCTACCTTTGGAGGCTATAAGCAGAAAAAGCCATGTTTTTACTCCTGAGATTGGGAGAATGAGAAGCACAAAAGGGTTAAAAAGAGGCGATGAGCTGGGTATAAAGTGCGCTACGATCCTGATAGCCACCTTTGCAGTACATATGGGCGCTAGGGTTACAATAAGCGTTTAAGCCGGCTTGATAGCCATTATTGGTGTGGATTCCATAATAAGCCAAATCAATGAGGGCTTTTAGATTGGCAGTAAATTGGTAGCCTAAAGAGAGCACAACACGCCCTTCATAAGAAACCGGCGCGCTACTCCATTGCCACATCATACGCCACATAAATTTTTTATTAAAATGCAAGCCTCCATAAATAAAAGACCCTGTTACCGCATTGGCTTTGAGCGCAGTGCCCACATAACCTGCCCAAAGGCTATTGCTATAAAGCTCCACACCGGATGGGTTGCCCGTATTGCCTATATAAGCGTTGGCATTGCGGAAGTTCTTATAGAAAATGCCTAAAATATAAAATTGGTTAATATCAAAGCGTTGTTTGATGGTCAAGCTTTGCCCATTGGCTGTGGCCGGGTTGTCATAGCGATAAATGGCTCCTCCCTTGCTGTTAATTAGCATCCATGGATAATAGAAGGGGAAAAACGCGCTCAACTCGGTGTTAGAGCGGAAACCCTTGCCACTGAAATTGGGATCACTATCCCAGCCAATTTTAAAGCCCGGCGCGTTAAACATTTTGGGCGAAAAGTAGAAAAAACCTTCGGCTAAAAAATGGTGTTTTTTGTAAGTCAGTTGGATGGCGTGTGTGCCATAGGACACTTTATGCCCGCTTGGAGTGTAACCTCCCTGCGCATTTTTATGATAACCTCCGCTAAAAACGACCCTAGAGGCATACCAATCTCTCAAACGAGGGCCTGTAGCAAAAGCGCGCGCCCAAGAACTAAACCACCATAATTGGAAGTGCTTGAATTGGGCGTAAGCTTCAAATCCTGCGGTTTGCCCGCTTTTATAAGCCGCCTTAGAACGATACAGCCCACCTTTGATTCCAAAATGATCTTTATAATTGTATTCCAAATACGCATCACTGACCACATAAAAACGGCTAGCGTTATTGAGCCTAGCGCGTTTGGCAATCATCACTTCATCAGAGTCGCTTTGTAAGACATCTTTAATCCCGCCATAAAAGCCATTATAGAAACCAAAATTTTGATACACTATGGAGCCACCTAAGAAGCGCTTCGTTCCATCATAAAGCACCCCACCCACCATACCCCCAACACCTCCCCTAAAATCATGCCCCTTTTGGGCCAGACTTTTAGGCAAAAAATTAAGTTTGAGAGATAGAGAACCTGCAATTGTAGCATATTGTTGCATGGGATAAATCCCCTTGTATCTATCTATGGCATGCTGGTTAAAGCCAATGGTGGCAGCTTGGTTAGCAAACCCGCTCAATTTATAATCAAAAGCCAAGCAAGGGACGCATAAGACAAAAGCAGTGCCTAAAAATATTTTGCAAAAGAGCTGATTACCTGTAGCGCGTGGTGTGTGCATGGGAATCCTTTAAAAGTGTATTTGTTATTTTAATCAAAACAAGACTTACATCTTTTTAAACAAACCACAAATGGCATACAAAGAACACATATAATAAACCCCAACAGCTATCGGGGTCTTAGTTGTGAGGTAAAATAGGTGAGTAGATTAAGCCCCAAACGACTTTTTCATATCAATGACATAGCGAAACTGAGCGTTAGAATGGGTGAGGTTGTAGTAAACTTGATCGATGTCTTGACCGGTAACTAGCTCGATTTCAGGGTAAATATTGTGCAAGATGGAGAAATCTAACATTTCTTGGGTTTCTTTAATCCCTCCAATCAGTGAGCCATAAACTTTTTTATTCCCACGCATCACCAAAGTCGAAGCGCTCAAAGTCGGAGGATTGTCTTTAGGAGGCAGACCCACAATGGAGAGTTCGCCCCCATAGGCAAGTGCGTCTAAATAGGCACTCATGTTGTAGTGCGTGGGAATGGTGGAGAGGATTAAATCCAAATTAGCCCCCTTAGCGTCCTTTACATCGCTGTAATAATGCTTGGCCCCCATTTTTAAGGCCTGTTCTCTCTTAGCCTCACTGCGCCCTATCACACTCACCTCAGCTCCCATGGCTAAAGCGTATTTTAAACCCATATGCCCCAATCCGCCAAAACCCGCGATCCCAACCTTAGAACCTGCTTTGACTTGGGAAAATTTTAAAGGGGAATAGGTGGTGATCCCTGCACAAAAGAGAGGGGCGATTTTTTCTAAGGGCGCATCGTTAGGAATACGAATAGTATAATCCTCATCCACAACAATGCAATCAGAATACCCGCCCATGTGGGGTTCGTTATTGTGGAAGTGATCGGGGCAATCGTAAGTGAAGACCACTTTAGAACAAAATTGTTCGTGATCATGAGCGCATGGCTCGCAGGCACGGCAGGAATTGACAAAACAGCCCACGCCCACCTTATCGCCCACTTTGAATTTACGCGCATGTGCGCCGACTTCTTTGACCACACCTGCAATCTCATGTCCGGGAATCATAGGATAAGTGCCCTCATGCCACTCGCTGTAAGCTGAATGCACATCGCTATGGCAAATCCCGCAGTAATGAATATCAATCAAAACATCTTTTTCACCCAAAGC
Organism: Helicobacter felis ATCC 49179; assembly: GCF_000200595.1. Classification (NCBI taxonomy): domain Bacteria; kingdom Pseudomonadati; phylum Campylobacterota; class Epsilonproteobacteria; order Campylobacterales; family Helicobacteraceae; genus Helicobacter; species Helicobacter felis. Next base: position 841,366 of record NC_014810.2, read on the forward strand.
GTGGCGGGTAAATTCATGAGGTTGGAATTTCCCCTCTTTAGAGTGGATAGCAAAACCTCTAGCTGGAATGCGTTGCATAGATAACCTTTATATGGAAATAAGGGGGATTCTAGCATGTTTTGGGGGTTTGCAAAACTTGGGCGATGAGCTCTAAGGGGTGGAGAAAACGCGTAGGCGCGTCTATTTGGTGCAGAGCGTTATTGAGTTGCACACGGCAAGCCGAACACTCTGCGCTCACCACTTGGGCGTGGGTGTTGGCGATGTCTTGAGCCTTTGGCAAACCTGCCTGCACGCTTAAAGTGTAGTGATCGCTCTGCATACTCACCCCTCCAAAGCCACAGCAACGATCGCTCTCAGCCATCTCACTTAGGCTAAAATTTGCCCCTAAAAGTGCGCGGGGTTCTTTATACACGCCTAAGACTTTTTTAGCATGGCAGGGATCGTGGTAGGTTAGAGTGAGGGGGTTTTTCGGGTAGGTTTTAAGCACCTCTAAAAGCGCGCTATCATGAGTCAAAAAGCTAGAGGCAAATTGTAATTTGTCTGCTACCTTGCGCCATTTTTCTAACCACTCTTGGCGCGCTTTAGGATCAGGGATACTCTCAAAAACATGTTGATAATCTTTTTTGAGCATACTAATGCAAGTCGCCTCAGGGACTAAGATCGCCTCTGTGTGCATGGCTGTTTCTGTGAGTAAATCCACATTTCTTTGTGCCAAATAAAGAGCGGTGTCTATGTCCCCAGTGAAAAAGGCAGGCGCACCGCAACAAAATTGTTTAGGGATGTGCGCGCTGATATTGAGCTTGTCTAAGATCGTTAATAAACTCTTGCCTACGCTAGGGTAGTTGTAATTACCCAAACAACCGATAAAAATCCCCACACTTTTAGCGGGCATGTTCTCTAAGGGGGCTTTGGGAGGGATTGTGCCTTGATGGGTGCGTAAAAAGCTAGTGCGTGCAAAGGGAAAAAGCGCGCGTTTGGCTAAACTTTTGGGCGCGAGGGATTGAAAACGCCAATGGATTTTATCTCCCACTTGTTTAAAAGCACAGGGCGCGCTCACGCTACAGAGAGAAAAAATAAAGTCCATCAAGCGAGGATGTTTGAGCAAATAGAAGTAAAGCTTTTTATGCCAAGCGATCCCATGTTTGCGCGCGCTCAAAACACGCACTTTTTCAATCATGCTATCTATGGGCAGATGAAAAGGGCAGACCTGCACGCAGGTAGTGCAGAGAAAACAACTCTCAAAGATATGTTTTAGAGGGGTGTTGAGCTCTAAACTCTCTTGTTTGACTAAAGCGATGAGGTCTAAAAACCCGCGCGGGGAGGTGGTTTCATCTTTATGGATACGATAAATAGTGCAGCTGGGCACGCATTTGCCACACTTCACGCAGGCTTGCGTAGTGCGCGCAATGTCGCTATCTAGCCACGCCTCCAGTTTAGAGGGTTTTGCTGAACTTTTGAGCCCCATGGTGTTTGTCCAAATACGCATCAAAAACCATCGCGATATTGCGCACCAACATCGCCCCCGTAGGACTGGTCTTTAAGCCCTGTGCGTCCATACTCACTAGGCCCTCTTGCTCATAGGGTTTTAGTGCCTCTAGGGCTTGTTTAAAATGAGTCTTAAAGTCAATGTTAAACGCTCGCTCAATGGTGCTAAAATCCAGCTCTAAATTGTTCATCAAGTGCATGATCACCTCTTTACGCAGGCGATCTTCTGCACTCAAAGCAATGCCCCTCTCTACGGGTAAATGCCCCTCATTAAGCGCGTTCTCATAAGCCTTTAAATCCTTAAAATTTTGGGTGTAATAGTCTAGCCCCTCCCCAATGCTAGTAACCCCCACCCCGATAGTTTGGGAAAACTTTTTAGTGGTGTAGCCTTGAAAATTGCGCCTGAGTTGTTTATTCTGCAAAGCTAGATAAAGTTCATTATCTTTTTTAGCAAAGTGATCCATGCCAATCATTTCATAACCATGCTGGGTTAAAAAGGTAATGAGGAAGCGCAAAATTTCTAATTTTTGACTAGGAGTGGGCAGAGTGGCGGGGTCTATTTTCATGGTGTGCTTGATCCAAGGCACATGGGCGTAATTAAAGATGGCGAGGCGATCGGGATTTAGCTGTAAGACTTGTTTTAAAGTGGCTTCAAAGCTAGCCACACTTTGGAAAGGCAAGCCATAGATGAGATCAAAATTAAGCGAGTTGATCCCAAACTCACGGGCTAGCTCCACTTTTTCGCGCACGAGATCAAAGTTTTGTAAGCGATTGATCGCCTGTTGCACTTCTAACTCAAAATCCTGCACGCCAAAACTCAAGCGATTAAAGCCATGTTCTTTAAGCACGCGCATTTGATCGCGATTAAAATGGCGCGGATCGACCTCACAAGCCAATTCAGCATCGGGGGCAAAGTTAGAAAAGGTCGCCTCAATGTTCTTAATAATGCGCTCTAGTTGCTCCGCGCTAAAAAAAGTGGGTGTGCCCCCACCAAAGTGTAGTTGCACCACCTCGCGCCCTGTGTCAAGATAGCGTTTTAAAAGTTCGAGTTCTTTTTGCAAATAGAGAATATAGTGTTCTTTCTTGCGCTCGCTACTACTATAAATCACATTGCAGGCGCAAAAATAGCAAGGGCTCTTACAAAAGGGGAGATGAAAATACAAAGAGAGAGGGGTTTGTGTGGGCGTGCGTTCTAAGGCTTGGATCAAATCGCTCTCTTGGAAGTTGGTATGAAATTCTACTGCTGTAGGGTAGCTGGTGTATCTAGGACCGGGCTTGGAGTGCTGGGCGAATTGTTGGAAGTCTAGGGGTTTCACGGCTAAAAGGGGATGTTTTCTAAGTCGTCCAAATCTGGATACTCTTCTTTTTTAGACTCTAAAAGTTCTGCCAAGTTGAAAAACAAATTAGGGTGTTGCCGCTTGAGTTGCTTGACAAAATCCAGCGAAGAAATGCGGGGCAAACTCCCATCACTCGCGCGCATGCCCTCGAGCTTTTTAAAGGCAACTGCCATCGCGTCCTTAAAGTCAATAGGCGTGAGAGTTGCCATATCCCGTTCCAACTCGACCATAATTTTTTCTTCATACGCTCTTTGAATCACCTGTACAATGTATTGTAACAGCACCTCAGGAATCACCACGAATTTATGATCTTGCTCATCTTGCACAAACCAAGCCTCTTGGGTGTTGAGCGCGCCCTCTTGCAATTCTAAAAGCATTTGATCGGGCGCGATCCTCTTGGCGCGGGCTCTATTCTTGCCCGATTCTAAACTTTGATAAATCTCTTGCATGCCATCTGTATTAAGTTTGGCTTGAGAAGTGTTGTCCATACTTGTTACCTTTCGCTCCCATTCTAGCACAAAATCCCTAACAGCCATAACTTGCCTTAATTTGATCTAGGCGCGCGTGCGTGTTGCTCAACACGAAATCCCCCAAGATCAAAGCTAATAAGCTCGCACACACCACACTCCCCCGAATAGCAATGCATGGGTCATGCCGCCCTTTTAAGTGGATTTGCACGCCCTCTTTTTGGGTGTTGATACTCTCTTGGGGCAGGGCAATGCTAGAAGTGGGCTTAAAATGCACCCACACCTCTAAGGGCGCTCCATTCCCAAAACCCCCCAACACCCCTCCGCAACGATTGCTCTTAAACCCATGAAAACCTAGTGCGTCATTATACATGCTTCCTTGCATGCTAGCAGCTTTAGGCTCGCCCATAAATACCCCCTTGACTCCATTGAGTCCCATCATTGCATAAGCAATACGCGCATCTAATCTGTCGCCAAATTCGCCCAAACCCAACAAGGCACGCCCCCAAGCGCGCACCAACACCACCCCACCCAAGCTATCTCCTGCTTTTTTTGCCTGCAAGATCGCCTCTTGTTGGGCTTGCTGGGTTTGTTTGTCTAGGCTAAAAATGGGGCTTTTTAGCGCGTGTGCAAAATCTAACTCTTGAGCCTCTACACCCCCCACACTAACAACCCCGCTAGCGATCTCTATGCCCACTTCTTTTAAGAGCAATTTAGCAATCGCTCCTGCACCCACTTTGATCACACTCTCTCGTGCTGAGCTACGCCCCCCGCCCCGATGATCTCTAATGTCGTATTTAGCAAAGGTGGTAAAATCCGCGTGCCCGGGGCGAAAAGTCTCTTTAAGATTGTCATAATCTTTGGAGCGCACATTTTTATTAGACACAAGTAAGCCGATGGGCGCGCCCGTGCTCACTCCCTCAAAAACTCCGCTCACAATCTCGATTTTATCTTCTTCTTGGCGTGGAGTGGTGAAGGCATTCACACTTTTACGCCTATTAACCTCCGCTTGGATGAAGTCTAAATCTAATTTGAGCCCGGCAGGCACGCCCTCTAGCACACCCCCCACCATAGCCCCATGCGATTCCCCAAAGGTGCGCAATACCAAGCTCACGCGCTCCCCTCCATGCGGAGTTGTTGGTAAGCCATTTGGGCGCAAAGTTGCTGGGCTTCCTTTTTGCTCTTAGCCGTGCAAGTGCCATAGAGTTTATCTAAAATAAAAATCTGCATTTCAAATTGTTTAGCGTGATCGGGGCCGCTCTCGCTTTTAAGGGTATAGGTGGGCACGACCTTAAAGCGCGCTTGGGTGAGTTCCTGCAAGGCACTTTTATAATCCATAAAGGTGCTCTGTAAAGAGAGATCGGGATAGACATGATCTAAAAAGCGTGTCATCAAGGTTTTAATGGGCTCTAACCCGCTTTCTAAATAGATCGCTCCCATCAAAGCCTCAAAGGCGTTAGCTAAGATTGAGGGTTTAGTGTGCCCGTGGTTATTGGCTTCTGCTGGGGAAATCAAAATACAATCTTGCAACTGCAAAAAGGAGGCGAGCTTGAAAAACGCCTTTTCATTCACCAAAGAGGCGCGCATTTTGGAGAGATCGCCCTCTTGCAGATCGGCAAAACGGGCGTACAAAATCTCTGCGACCACCAAATCTAACACCGCATCGCCTAGAAACTCTAGCCTTTCGTTGTTGTGGGGGGTTTTGGTGCTTTTGTGGGTGAGGGCTTGTTGTAATAGATTCATATCTTGGAAATGATAAGCTAGCCTCTCTTGTAATTTTTCTAACATGAAACTCCTTTACTTTGTGCTTGGTAAGCCAATGCCTCCTGTTTGGCTAAGGCATCACAGCGTTCATTTTGGACATGCCCGGCATGCCCCCTAATCCAATGGGGGGTGATCTTATGGGGGGCGGACACTTTTAAAAATTCCTGCCATAAATCCACATTCTTAACCTTAGCAAAATTGCGCGCCTGCCAACCTTTTAGCCATTTGGCAATGCCATCGCAAACATAGGTCGAATCGCTATACAAAGCGACATGGCAGGGTTTTTTAAGGGCTTTAAGCCCTGCATTGACCGCGCTAAGTTCCATGCGGTTGTTGGTGGTGTGGGGCGCACCACCGGTAATAATTTTTTCTTGACCTTGATAGCGCAAAATCGCGCAATAGCCCCCAGCACCCGGATTTCCCAAAGACGAGCCATCGCAAAAAAGTTCTATTTCTTCCATTTTATTCCCTAATTTAGATTGAGTTGTTGGTGATAGTCTGGGCTCTGCGCGCTCAAATCTAGCACGACTTCTTTAACCCCCAAAGCGTTACACGATACGCAACGATGGGTATCAAAGGGAGAGAGATTTTTACACGCAGGGCATCGGTAGCTAAAATGTAACGCTAGAGGGTATTTGTCCTTAAAGCAGTGGTAAATCTCTAGCTCCAAATGAGAACAAGTGCCCTTTATAAAACCTTTAGAAATGAAAATCTCGCGCACCTGTGCGTTAAGTTGTGTCAATAAAGGAGTGATTTCCTCCCATTGTAAATCCCAAAGTAAATCAATGTATTCTATTCCCTTGTCCAAATGGGGAAGTTCTTGCAAAAATAAAGCCTTGTGATAAGTTTTACAATGCTTGAGCGCGAGTTTATAAAGCTTAGGATGATGGTGTCCTAGTGTAAGAATGCGCGCGCTGCGATCCCCTAAACTCAGATCTTCTTGCATGAGAATTTGCATTTGCAGGTAATGGTAGGTGTCTAGCAAATCTGGGGCTTCTAGTTCGTCTAAGCATTCTAGCACTTCTAGGGCTTTTTGAGGGGCGCATAAGATCTCATACACCCGCACCATTTCTTGAAGCGCGCCGATGTTTCTAGGCTCAATCCGCAACACTTCTAATAAAATATCATGCGCCTTCTGCACATAACCCATCGCAATATAAGTCTGTGCCAAATTTTTTAAGAGAAGAGCGCGATCTTTGGGGTATTTGGACAGCAAAGATAAATAGATTGTGATCGCCTGCTCGCCACTCCCATGATCGCTGTAATGTTTGGCTAAAAACATCCAAGTTTTGATTCCTAGCACTTCCAAAGGACTTTCTTGTTCTTTGGCTAAGAGCTGTTGCACTTCAAAGGCTAGATCGATGGAAGTATAAGAGCGAGAGAGGGCATTCAGAGCCTTGAGATTTTTTTTGTGTTTAAAAAGCGAGCGGAAATAGTCCAATAAGATCACCACCCCAATGAAGGCAATCAGGATCGCTACGCTAAAGAGAGAATCTTTATAGACATAAGCTAATTGCTCCACGCGCCCCTAGTGTTGTAGAAATTTAATTTTGGCTTTGACACGGAGTTTTTCATAGTACTCGGCTAGGATTTTATCCTGTTGCTCCTCAATCAATTTATTGGCAATAAAATGTTTGGCTTGGCTGAATGAAACATTTTCTTTTCCTATTTTTTCTTTGATGTAAAAGGAAACAAAATTTCCCCCTCCCGCATTTAAAATCGGGGTAAAGGTGTGTTCTTGCGTGCTCAAAAACATTTGGGCGATTTGGGGATTGAGGGTTTTAATATTGATTTTTTCCTCACCCTTAGTAACTCCGGGAATATCTAAATTTCTATTTTCTAAGGCTTTGGTGAGGGCTTGGGTGTCTTGAGCTGTGTAGCGGATGGTGATAATCTCGCTAGGCACACTAAATTCGCTCTTATGGGCGTTGTAATATTCGCGCATTTTAGTTTCGCTATTTGTATTGGTATTAAAAAGCAGAATGTTGCGCAACAATTCTCTAGTTTCTAGTTGTTTTTTTAGTTGTGCTTTGTAGGTCGTTGGGTTGATCCCCTCACTAGCAAGTGTGCGCAAGAAATCTTGCATATCCATACCATTATGCCGCGCGATGTTTTCAATCTCCGCGTCAATCTTGTCATCTTCAATGTCGATTTTAAGGCGTTTGATCTCTTGGGCTTGGATGCGTTGTAAAATCAATGCATTAACAGCTTGTTGACGGCTAATATGATGCTCTTTTTCCTGTGTTTCAATTTGGTAAATAGTGATGGGATCGTTGTTAACCGTGATGGCAATCCCTCCTATAATGCCTTCTTTAAGCTCCTCTTGCTCTTGCTTATCTTGGGGAGCTGCTTTGGTGGTTTTTGGTGGAATTTTAGGTAGATTTTGGGTTTCTTGGCTCTCTTTGGGAAGGGGTTTTTTAAGAGAATCTCTTACCTGCCGATCTAAATTTTTACTCCCAACCCCACTTCCTGTAACAGATTCGACTTTAGAGTCTTTCCCCTGCGCGCTCGCCCCAAACAGATAGAAAAATACGCAAACAAAGCCGATAAGTTTTAAAAAACTTGACAAACTCTTTCTTTTAATGGACTCGCGCGAGTCTAGTATAAGCGCACTAAGAAAAATATTAAAATAGGTTTACGCTAAAGTAAATGATTTCTGCTTGTTTGTTAATCTGCTGTTTAGAATTTATGCTAGAATGCGTTTTGCATTTTTAAAGAATTTTGAGAAAATAAAACAATTTGGAGTTTCAAAAGATGTTATTAAAATCAAATCACTTGCTATCTAGGGTTTTGTTTGCGTTTTTGGTTTCTAGTGGCGTTGCATATTCCCTTGATGGAAATAAAGATCAGGGCGGAGAATTGCATTTTATAGTGGGTAAAAAAGCCCAAGCCGATAAAGACTATACCCGAGCTTTAGAGTATTACCAAAAAGCTGCTAAAAGAGGCAACGCTGAGGCTTACTATAAATTGGGAGGCATGTATCGCGATGGACAAGGCGTTAAACAGGATTATGCTAAGGCTTTTGAATATTTTAATAAGGCCGCTAAAAAGGGGTATGCAAAGGCGTATTTTCGTTTGGGTTTGCTGTATGACAATGGTAAGGGTGTAGAGCAGAGCGATAGCAAGGCCCTAGAATATTACCAAAAAGCTGCTAGCATGGGTTATGCTAAGGCTTATTACAACTTGGGGGCCATGTATCGCGATGGGCAAGGCGTTAAACAGGATTATGCTAAGGCTTTTGAATATTTTAATAAGGCCGCTAAAAAGGGAAATGCGGGGGCTTATAGTGATTTAGGTTTTATGTATGCAAATGGACAGGGAGTTCCACAAGATGCTCTGAAAGCTAAGGAGTATTGGAAGAAAGCGGGGAGAATGGGAGATGCGGAGGCTTATTTTAATATTGGAGTGATGTATTTTAATGGTTTGGGTGTCTCTAAAGATTTAGCCAAAGCTAGGGAATACTTAGAAAAGGCGGCTAAGATAGGAAGCGGAGATGCCATTGAAATTCTCAATAGAATTAAATCCAAGGGCGACTAGAGAGAGTTTAAGAGGGGGTTATCAAAAAATCCAAGCTTTGTTTTAGCAGTTGCGCACCTTTCAAGGTCATGATACTCTCAGGGTGGAATTGGTAGGCTAGGGCTTTGTCTTGGGGGTGGTAAATTCCCATGATAATGTCTTGGTAATGGGCGATCACTTGCAGGCAGTCTGGCAAATCACTCACCATTAAAGAATGGTAACGCCCCACTTGTAAGCAATCTCCTAGCCCCTTAAAAGCCTCAAAGGGTTTTAGAGTGATGGGGGAGCTTTTTCCATGCACAATGGCAGGGCTGCGCACAACCCGCGCGCCATAACTCTGTGCCAAAGCCTGCAACCCTAAGCAAATCCCCAAAATAGGGAAATGCCCGCGTGTCTTAGCTAGAATAGGGAGCAGTTGCCCGGCATGCTCAGGGTCGCTAGGTCCCGGGGAGATAAAAAGAAGGGTTTTTTCTTTTTCACCTTGCATCCTCTCAAAAAGCGTATTGGCTGGGGTGGTGTTGCGCAAAACCAACACAGAATGCCCCAAACCCTCTAAGTCATAAACAAGATTGTAAGTGAACGAGTCAAAATTATCAATGAAGTAAATTTTCATGCATGTGTCTTTAAGATTGCAGAAATTACAGATTGTGCTTTTGCCTTTGTTTCGGCGATCTCAGCCTCAATAAGGCTATCTAAAACAATGCCCGCGCCCGTTTGGATAATAGCCCGCTGATTTTGCACAAAAGCAGAGCGGATAATAATACAAGTATCCATCGATCCATCGGCGCATAAATAGCCTATCGAACCCCCATAAGAACCCCGCCTCTTGCCCTCAAGTTGAGCGATGAGTTTGAGCGCAGCAATTTTAGGCGCGCCACTCAAAGTCCCCGCATTCATAAAACTTCTATAGGCATGCAGAGCGTCTAAACCCTCTTTGAGCTCCCCCTGCACAGCTGAAGTGAGGTGCATCACATGGGCGTATTTTTCTACCTTCAATAATTTGCTCACAAGTCTTGTATGGGGTTTGGCAACTCTAGCGATGTCATTGCGGGCTAAATCCACTAGCATGATATGTTCTGCCCTCTCTTTGGCATCGCTTTGTAAATCCAGTTCAAGGCGGTTATCTAGGTCGTGATCAATCGTGCCATCCGGGTTTTTACCCCGCGCTCTTGTGCCCGCAATGGGGTAAATTTGCACCAAATTAGTGGAGGCATCGTATTTTAACGCGCTCTCAGGACTAGCCCCAAAGAGTGTAAAATCCTCCATTTGCAAATAAAACATGTAAGGACTAGGATTTTGTGCCTTGAGATAAAAATAAGCGCTCAAGGGGTCTTTACAAGATAAATAAAAACTCCTAGAGGGCACAGCTTGGAAAATCTCCCCAGCCCTGATTTCTTCTTGGAGCTTAGAGACCATACATCCAAAAGCCTCATCGCTACAATTTGTGCTTAAAGTGCTTTCTTGAGGGTGAGATTGCGGGCTAAAATCCTCTTGTGTGGTGTTAGCAAGCGCGGCAAGCTGCGCGATTTGTTCTTGGATTTGGGCTTGGTGTTGTGGGGCAAAACAAGCCCCAAAAATTTGGGTGCTCTGTTTTTGGTGATCGATGAGCACTAAAGTTTGTGCTACAAGAAAGACAAAATCCGGCGCGCTATTATCTTGCACGCTTAAAATGGGCAAATCCTCAAACGCACCGATGAGCTCAAAGCCAAAAAACCCCGCACAAAATAGCCCATAGGGATTTTGGGGGCGTTGCTCTACACATGCAAACACGGCGCGCAAAGCATCTAGGGGGCTGGGCATTTGCAGTTTTAAAAACTCGTCCTGTAATTGCGTATTTTTGGGGTAGTGTAGGCTTAAACTCTTGTCTGTGGGACTCACACCTACAAAGTTAGCGAGTTTGTGCAAAAGGGCTTGCCCGTTTGTATTCAAAGCTTCGATCTTGACACTGGAATGCTGGCAGGTGAGTTTCAAGCAGGCTTGATTTAAGATAATGGATTTAGTGTGCGCTTTATTGTCCGCTTGAGCACTCTCTAATAAAAGAGTGTTAGGACCTTGAAGCTTGGCATATAAAGCGAGCGGATGGGGAACATAGGGGGCGTTTTGCTCCAAAATAATCATTCTTATCCTTTGGGGCGTATTGTAGCGCAATGGACTTAACTCAAGTTTTTTACTCTTATGTGAAATTTTAGCCTGTTAGTAGTATATTTTTAGTTTTGATTTTAAGAATTGACCTTAAAATTTGGAGAGCGCATGGAAGAAATTGTGGTGGCTTTAGTGGGGCAACCCAATGTGGGCAAGAGTTCTCTCATCAATGCAATCAGTGGGGCGCACTTGAAAGTGGGTAATTTTGCCGGGGTTACGGTGGAAAAAACCCAAGTGAGCACGACTTACAACAACACCAAGATCACCATTGTAGACTTGCCGGGCATCTATGCTTTAAATGATTTTACGATCGAAGAAAAAGTCAGTAGGCAATTTTTAGAGAATGAACACTTTGATTTGATCTTAAATGTATTGGACTGCACTAACTTAGAGCGTAATTTGAGTTTGAGCACGCAATTACTCCACACACCCCATAAGGTGCTGATGGCACTCAATATGTGGGATGAAGCCCAAAAAGAGGGGTTACAAATTGATGTAGATGCACTTTCTAAAGATTTGGGAGTTCCTTGTATTCCCACCTCTGCACACGCGCATTTTAACATGGATCAACTCTTAGAGCAACTTATCACTTTGCACCGCCAAACCCAACGCTCTACAACTCTAAGCGTCCAATCTAAAGAAGAGATGGCAGTGTTTTGCCACGATTTAGCCAAAAAGGTATCGCGCCGTGAAGCGGGCATGCCCACCTACACGCAAAAAATAGACAAATACCTCATGCACCCTATTTATGGTGTTCCTATTTTCTTAGGCTTGATGTTCGTTGTGTTTTTTATGAGTTTTCTAGTGGGAGGAGGGGTGCAAGGCTATGTAGATGATGGGTTTGCATGGCTAGCTGAAACTCTTAAAACCCATATCCCTAATGCTCAAATTGGCTCACTTTTAGGCGATGGGATCATCGGAGGGGTAGGGGCGGTGCTTTCTTTTTTACCCTTAATTGTGGTGTTGTATTTGGGAATCTCTTTGCTAGAAGCTACTGGGTACATGAGCCGCGTGGCGTTCTTATTAGATGGGATTTTTCACAAATTTGGTTTGCATGGTAAGAGTTTTATCCCCTTAATTACGGGCTTTGGCTGTTCTGTGCCTGCCTATATGGCGACACGCACTTTGCAAAACCAACATGAGCGACTCATCACTCTCTTTGTAATCGGTTTTATGAGCTGTAGCGCGCGTTTGCCTATTTATGTGCTCTTTGTAGGAGCGTTTTTCCCGGATAAATACGCGAGTTTTGTTCTCTTTTTGATCTATGTCTTGGGTGCAGTTGTGGCTCTCTTGATGGCAAAATTTCTCAAACTCAGCGTTTTTAAGGGGCAAGAAGAGTCCTTTGTGATGGAAATGCCCAAATACCGCATGCCCAGCCCCAAAGTGATTTGGTACAGCATTTACACCAAATCGCTCTCTTATCTCAAAAAAGCGGGCACTTACATTTTGGGCGGGGCGATTCTCATTTGGTTTGCCTCTGCCTACCCTAGGGATACCCAAATGTTAGAGAAGTACCAAGCCCAACAAGCACACCTTGAGGCTAGCTCTTTAGAAGCCAGCGCCAAACAAGAAGCTCTAGCTAGTTTAGAGGAGAAAAAACAACAAGAGATTTTAGAAAATAGCTTTGTGGGGCGTGCGGGGCGCAGTATTGATGGACTGTTTAAGCCGATGGATTTTGATTGGCGGCTTTCTATTTCCTTAGTAACGGGTTTTATGGCTAAGGAAGTGGTCGTCTCTACTTTAGGTGTGCTTTACGCGCTAGGGGACACCAGCCAAGCATCTAAATCATTCCGTATGGCGCTCAAAAAACATGTGAGTGTGCCCTCTGCCATCGCCTTTATCGTCTTTGTTATGTTTTACATCCCCTGTTTTGCCGCGACAATTACCTTTGGTAAAGAAGCCGGTGGGGTAAAATTTGTGCTTTATCTCTTTATTTTCACCACAGCGGTGGCCTATTTATTCTCATTAATAGCTTTTTATGCGACTAAATTATGCCTTATTCTCTTTTGAGGTGAATATCTCTTGACTTATATTTCTCATTTATGATATAATAATGATACAAACTAAATAAAGGAGTTTTGTATGTTGCCTTCAGAAACAATTAAATTACTTAACGCGCAAGTGATGGATGAGTTTTTCTCAGCCAATCTGTATATGAGCATGAGTTCTTGGTGCTATACCCATAGCTTTGATGGAGCGGGCTTGTTCTTGTTTGAGCATGCTAGTGATGAATACGCGCACGCGACTAAGATCATCACTTACTTGAATGAAAATGAAGTGGGTGTGCACCTCAAAGAAATCAAAGCCCCTGAACACGAGTTTAAAAATCTCGTAGAGGTTTTTGAAAAAGCCTATAAACACGAGCAGCACATCACCCATTCCATCAATACCCTTGTGGATAAAATGCTTAGCACTAAAGATTACGCCACTTTTAATTTCCTACAATGGTATGTGGCTGAACAACACGAGGAAGAAGTGCTCTTCAAAAACATCTTGGATAAAATCAAATTGATGGGTGAGAGCGGGCATGGATTGTATTTGGCCGATCAATACATCCGCAGTATTGCCAAAGATCAAAAGTAATCTCACATAGCCCCCTTGGGGGCAATCGCACTTTTTAATTTTTTTCTTATTAACTTTCCATTAGAGATATTTTTTTAATACTCCGCCAGCAATGCAAATTGCTAAACCAATAGTAGGAGTTTTTATGGGTAGCATTGGAAGTATGGGTAAACCCATTGAAGGTTTCTTGGTTGCGGCAATTCAATTCCCTGTGCCTATTGTGAATAGTCGGGCAGATATTGATAAAAATATTGAGAGCATTATTAGGACTTTGCACGCCACTAAAGCGGGTTATCCGGGCGTGGAGCTTATCATTTTCCCTGAATACAGCACACAGGGGCTAAACACTGCTAAGTGGTTGAGTGAGGAATTTTTGCTCGATGTGCCGGGTAAAGAAACCCAGATGTATGCGCAGGCGTGCAAAGAGGCCGGGGTTTTTGGGGTGTTCTCTATAATGGAGCGCAATCCCGATCCTAACAAAAATCCTTACAACACCGCCATCATCATTAACCCTAAGGGCGAAATTGTGTTGAAATACCGCAAACTCTTCCCTTGGAATCCTATCGAACCTTGGTATCCCGGGGATTTGGGCATGCCTGTGTGTGAGGGTCCGGGAGGCTCAAAACTAGCCGTGTGTATCTGCCATGATGGCATGATCCCAGAGCTTGCACGCGAAGCGGCTTACAAAGGGTGCAATGTCTATATCCGCATCTCTGGTTATAGCACCCAAGTTAACGATCAATGGATTTTGACTAACCGCTCCAATGCATGGCACAACTTGATGTATACCGTGAGCGTGAATTTGGCCGGCTATGACAATGTGTTCTACTATTTTGGAGAAGGGCAAATCTGTAATTTTGATGGCACTACCCTTGTGCAAGGGCATCGCAACCCATGGGAGATTGTAACTGGGGAGATCTATCCTAAAATGGCTGACAATGCGCGCCTAAGCTGGGGCTTGGAAAACAACATCTACAATCTAGGACACCGCGGGTATGTGGCCAAACCCGGAGGTGAAAGCGATGCAGGCTTGACCTACATCAAAGATTTGGCTGCTGGCAAATACAAATTGCCTTGGGAGGATCATATGAAAATCAAAGATGGTTCAATTTATGGCTATCCTACTACTGGTGGGCGTTTCGGGAAGTAGGTTTTATTAATAAGGAGGGGGATATTCAAATTCTTTTGGTAAAATTTAGATAAAAGACCAAGGGGATTTTCTGTGCACAAGAAAGTTTTTCTAGCTGTAGCCGGGGGCGTGTTGGGTGGGTTGTTTTTTGCCGGTTGCTCGCCTGTTATAGATGCTAGAGTGCAAGGTTTTCAATACACTATCTATTTTAATGCCAATGATTTCGAGATAGGGCGCTCAGTTACTGCGGAGATTCCCTACGATCCATCTAATCCTCATATCTACGAGATGTTGCTCAATAAAGCCATTGCGGCCAATAAATGCGATACGATTGTTTTCCCGCGTTATGAAATTATTGGGAAAACTTTTGGGCGGGATCGGATTCGCCTCACTGGCAGAGTAGCGACCTATAAGGGAAAATAGCCCCTAAAACTTCTTCTTGTTTGTATCCTCCAAAATATCTGTAGCAATGCGCTGGACATCCTTGCTAATACTCAAACATTCATTGGCGATCTCGATATTATGGCTTAAGTTTCCATCAAATCGGACAATGACCTGATTAATATCTAACACCGCATCGGCTTGTTCTTTGATTGCTGTTGAATTGTCTGCAATGCTTTGCACTAACACATTAATATTGCTCTCAATCTCACCTAAAGATTTTTGCGTTCTCTCGGCAAGTTTTCTCACTTCATCAGCCACCACAGCAAAACCGCGTCCATGCTCTCCTGCTCTAGCAGCTTCAATAGCCGCATTGAGCGCGAGCAAGTTTGTTTGATCGGCAATGTCTCTGATCATCTCGACCACACTTTTAATCTCTTGGCTTTGGGCAATCATGCTATCGCTCTTAGCGCTCACATCGCTAATGCGTTGGGTGATGGTTTCAATGCTCTCTGTAGTGTTTTTAATCTCTTGGCTTTGTTGTGCTGAGTTTTGCGCCAGCTTGTCCATACTTGTTTTAAGCTCTACAGCTTTTTCGCTCAAGGCATTAGCAAAACCTAAAGAGACATGGAGCATTTTTGTAATCTCTGTGCCTAATTGGTTAATAGCTAATTCGACATCTCCTTGCGCATTTTCAATATTTCTTGTGAAGTCTAAATCTTGATAGGCATGGACCACACTTAAAATTTTTCCTAAATCCGATCCAACTTTTTTCTCTAAACTGGCAATCATGGTGTGCAAAGTTGTGATGAGTTCGCAAATCTGAGGGGTAGCTCCTTGTTCGCATTGCAGATGATCAGCCACAATCAAACCTTTTTCAACACTGGTAGCACTTAAAGTGGCTTGTCCTACCATTTTATTGTCTGTAGCAAAGGTGGTTTGGATTTTAGAAATATTATCACAAATAGTGTTGCGCATCATGCCTAATTCATCACGATATAGAGATTTCTCTAATTGTATATTAGTTTTTTCATGCCTTAAAAAACTGAAAAAATCCATAAGTATTTTCAGCATATTATTTAATCTTTGCACAACTTGAATGCGCATATAAAAGTAAAGAACACTCATTGCGATTGAAAATGTGATCAAGCACCCAATAATAATCACATGGCGGATTTCATTGAGTTCCTCAAAAGCCTTGTCTTTGCTAAAAACAGCAGATATAACCCAATTATGCGATTTATCATCTAAAACGCGATCAAAGGGTGTGAAACTATATAGTGTAGCGATAATATCGCGATCTAGCACAGGAGAATGCCATTCTGCAATGCCCACATCACCCGGACGCGAATTTCTTCTAAAATCTAACACACTCTGAGAAGCCCGATCTTTCATCACCTCTGTAAATTGCTTGCCTTGAAGAGTGTGATCGCGGTGGATGGCTAAAATACTATCATCACTGCCCACCATAAAGCCATTTTGATCGCCCATAGGGAATATTTGCTGTTGCAGGTAGCTAAAATCTACAAAAACACCAACGAGCGCGATAGTTTTTTCACGAGATTTAATAGGCACGACTATTGTAGTGCCAAAAGCCTTACTCCCATCTATGAGAGTGGTCGATTTGACAAGGTCTCGGGTATTTTTTTGTTGTTGCAATAGTTTATCCACCACAGGGCAATGCAATATGCTTTGGCTATTTTGCGCTTGGAAAAACTTTCCATCTGCAGTTTTGACAACCTCTAAACTCCGTCTAGGCTGGTTGCTATCCAGCAGAATTAAAAATGCCTGGCGGATATAAATGTCTGCATTAGACTCTACAATCTTGGCTAACATCGCGCGCATTTCATCAGTTTCGCCAAGTTCCCATGTGTTTGCGCTCAAATAGGCACTAAAATTGTGCAGAGTGCGTCCTACAGCGTGCAAAACCATAATCACCTTTGCAGCTTTCGATTTTGCCTGCTCCTTGAGAATCTGTTCTGAGTTATCTCGATAACTTGCGTTCATAATGGCCAAGAGGTAAAAATTCAGCCCTCCAAAAGTAACCAAAAGGGTGCAAAAGAGAATCAACATAATTCTAGGGCCGAGTCGCAGATTCTTAAACACCTAACACTCCTAAAACTTCTTCTTGTTTGTATCCTCCAAAATATCTGTAGCAATGCGCTGGACATCCCTGCTAATACTCAAACATTCATTGGCGATCTCGATATTATGGCTTAAGTTTCCATCAAATCGGACAATGACCTGATTAATATCTAACACCGCATCGGCTTGTTCTTTGATTGCTGTTGAATTGTCTGCGATGCTTTGCACTAACACATTAATATTGCTCTCAATCTCTCCTAGAGATTTTTGTGTTCTCTCGGCAAGTTTTCTGACTTCATCAGCCACCACAGCAAAACCGCGTCCATGCTCTCCTGCTCTAGCAGCTTCAATAGCCGCATTGAGTGCGAGCAAGTTTGTTTGATCGGCAATGTCTCTGATCATCTCGACCACACTTTTAATCTCTTGGCTTTGGGCAATCATGCTATCGCTCTTAGCGCTCACATCGCTAATGCGTTGGGTGATGGTTTCAATGCTCTCTGTGGTGTTTTTAATCTCTTGGCTTTGTTGTTCTGAGTTTTGTGCCAGTTTGTCCATGCTTGTTTTCAGCCCTATGGCTTTCTCACTCAAGGCGTTGGCAAAACCTAAAGACACATGGAGCATTTTTGTAATCTCTGTGCCTAATTGATTGATAGCTAATTCTACATCTCCTTTTGCATTATCAATATTGCTCGTAAAATCCAAATTTTGATAAGCATGGACCACACTTAAAATTTTTCCTAAATCCGATCCAACTTTTTTCTCTAAACTGGTAATCATAGTGTGCAAAGTTGTGATGAGCTCGCAAATCTGAGGGGTAGCTCCTTGTTCGCATTGCAGATGATCAGCCACAATCAAACCTTTTTCAACACTGGTAGCACTTAAAGTGGCTTGTCCTACCATTTTATTGTCTGTAGCAAAGGTGGTTTGGATGTGGCTGACATTCTCAATAATGCCTTTAAACATTTTCCCAATTTCATCATTGTAGCGCACCTTATAAAACCGAATATCATCTGCTTCATGGCGTAAAAATTTAAAAAAGGACTCTAAAACATTTCCCATCTCTTGGAGACGCTTTAACACTTGATTGTGCAAGAAGAAATAGAGGGCCAAAATAATACAAATGATGGTCAAAATCCCCCCAAAGATAATAATTTTACGCATCACATACAGATCGGCAAACACTTTCTTTTTATCTATGGCAGATGCAACCACCCAATTAAAATCAACACGGGGCAAAATTCGCGAAAAGGGTCTAAAAGCATAGAGAGTCGCGATGGTATTGGCTTTAAGATTTTCTGAATACCATTCAACAATTCTTGTCTCTCCGGGTTTGGCATTTTTGCGAAAATCAATAATTTGTTGGGAGTCCGCACCCGACATCACCTCCAAAAATTTGCGGCCTTGTATGGAATGATTGGTGTGGATAGCCAAGATTGTATCGCGCCGTCCGATCAAAAAGCCGTTTAAATCACCTTCGGGAAAATATTGATCTTGGATACGCCCAAAATCGATCAGCACTCCTACAATAGCAATCATTTGTCCATTATACATGATGGGCAGAGCGACAATATTGCCAAAAATTTTTTCTCCATTTAAAGCGCTCATGGGCACTGTGGAACTTCTAGCACTCTCTCTAGTCTCTAACGCCCTACGCATTGCAATGGCATCGAGAATACTAGGGTTATTGTGGAAAATTTCAATGCGATTGTCTTTTGTCTTTAAAACGCCTAGACTTTGTTGTGGTTTGGACTGGGAATCTAAAATAACCAAGAGGGCCTCGCGGATATGCCCTCTGTCATTGGTTTCAATGAGGCTAGTGAGCATGGCCTGCATTTTGGCATCTTCTAACAAAATTTTAGGGTTAGATACCATGTAGCTTGCAAAATTGGTAATGGCACGGCTAATATTGTGCAATGCACGGATAACAGCGTTGGCTTTAATGGTGGTCTGCTCTTTTAAGATCTTTTCCGCATTGTCTCTGAGCATGGAAGTGGCGTTTATCAATAAGACGGTGGCTAAAACTCCATACATGAGGAGTAAGATCAAAGAGATCACCAAAACAATCTTCGTGCCCAATTTCATGTTTTTGAACATGTAACTCCCTTTTGTTCGCGATGTGGCGTTAAAGATGTTTTCAAAGAACTAGGAATAATGATAAGTTTTGAAGTTTTGAAGTTTTGAAGTTTTGAAGTTTTGAAGTTTTGAAGTTTTGAAGTTTTGAAGTTTTGAAGTTTTGAAGTTTTGAAGTTTTGAAGTTTTGAAGTTTTGAAGTTTTGAAGTTTTGCCACGCCTATCCTTAAAATTTCTTTTTATTAGTGTCATCTAAAATATCCGTAGCGACCGCCTCAATATCTTTGCTAATATCCAAACATTTATTGGCGATACTGACATTGTGGCTCAAGTTGGCATCAAATTGCGCAATGACCTGATTAATATCTAACACCGCATCGGCCTGTTCTTTGATCGCTGTTGAATTGTCCGCGATGCTTTGCACCAGCACATTAATATTGCTCTCAATCTCACCTAAAGATTTTTGTGTTCTCTCAGCAAGTTTGCGCACTTCATCAGCCACCACAGCAAAACCGCGTCCATGCTCTCCTGCTCTAGCAGCTTCAATAGAAGCATTTAGAGCTAATAAATTGGTTTGATCAGCGATGTCTGAAATCATCTCTACGACATTTTTAATCTCGTGGCTTTGGGCAATCATGCCATCGCTCTTATTGCTCACAGCAGTGATGTTTTGGGTGATTGTTTCGATACCCTGTGTAGTTTGTTTAATCTCCTTGGATTGTTGGATGGATTGGGCGACAAGTTCGTCCATACTAGATTTTAAAACCTGACATTTTGTATTCAGAATATTGGCAAAATTCAAAGAGGTGCGCAACATTGCCACGATTTCGCTACCTAGTTGGTTAGTCGCTATTTCAAAATCGCCTTTGGGTTTTTTGATTTTGGAAGTAAAATCTAAGTTCTGATAGGCGCGCACCACTTGTAAAATCGTATTTAAGTCCGTGCCCACCCGCTGTTCCAAAAAGGCAATCATGGCGTTGGTAGTTTGTATTAACTCAGAGAGATTGGGAGTCTTGGCTTGCGTGTACACGCGTTGGGTGATATCGCCCCGTTCCACTGCAGCTGCCACAGAGGTCATATCTTGCATGACAGCGTTGTCATGAGTGAATGTCTCTTGAATATTGCTGATGTTTTTGTTGATTAGGTGCAACATGTCTGCAAGTTCATCATTACCCTGTGGTTCAACAATCACAACCTCGACATTTTCATGATTAAGAAGTTTAAAGAAACTTTGCAGTGTTTTAGAAACGCAGTTAACACGGCCCACAATTTTGTGCATATAGAAAAAGACAGCGATTATCGTGAAGACATAAATAATGATCAAGATAAATATAATGCCTGTCCGCATATGCGCTACGTATTGATAAAGATCGCTCTTAGAAATGACCGCACCAACCATCCAGTTGTGCATTTGAGGAATGACATCTAGGGGGTGGAAAGTGTGCATGGCCAAAATTGCCTCTGAGTGCAACACATCAGAATAAAAACTTGTGAGTTTTTGGCTGTTTGCAGAGGCTTTTTCTCTAAACTCTTCGATAGCTTTTACTTCTTCGCTTTTCATAACATCGTGAAAATTCTTGCCCTGAAGATTGTGATCGCGATTGATCGCAAAGATGCGATTACCCTTTCCTAATAAAAATCCATTTTCATTGCTTGCTGTAGGAAAATAGATATCTTGCAAGACTTCCATGCTCAAAAATATGCCAGCTACAGCGACAAGTTTTTGCGATGCATCAAAAATAGGCATGGCCATAGTGTAGCCAAAATGTTGTTTGTTATCAAGCAGAAGGGTTGAATCGGTGGAACTACGACTAGGCTTACGAGTTTGGATAACTTGTTTAAGTAGAGGAGATTGCAAGATAAGAGGAGTGTTCTTGTAGAGCTTCACACTTCCGTCAGTTTCTTCAAAGACCTCGTAGCTAACATAGGGTTGTTGGTCATGCACAAAAACTAGCCACGCTTCATCGACAAATTTTTTATGACGGACTAATTTTTTGATATTATCTTGTAAGGTCTTCTCTGGGGCATCTTTTAAAAACGCAAATCCATAACCAGAAAAATAGGTTGTATAATTGAGCAAAGAGATTGATACGGCATTGAGATCTAGGGTGATGTTTATGACTTTGTTGGAGGCTTGTGCGGCGACTGAAATATTGGCATTGTGCATTAATATTTTCGTAACCTCATGGACAAAATAAGCTCCCAATACAACAAAAGAGAAAAGCAGAATCACAGACATCATCATGACACTCTTGACTCCAAGCTTCAACTTAACCATTTAAATCCTTTAAATCTTTAAGCGATGATTGCAGGTTTTGTGGCACACTCTCCAAGTAGAGACTTTGAGAAGGGAAAGCAAAGCTTAGACCTAATTCCTCGACAATTTTCATAATTTTTAGCATCACATCTTCCTTAATGGCCAACCATTCTCCCCACACAACACTTTTAGAAAAGCAATAAACTAAAATATTGATCGAGCTATCTCCAAAATTGTCTACAAACACAAAAAGGTTAGATTTATACCCCATTAAATCATCGATAGAAACAATGTGTTCGCGATCCATCATGTAATCGTGCTGGGCGTTTAACTCTTGCTTGGCAGAGGCGTCCAAATCAGAGATTTTAGCAATATGGGGGTGCTCTTCTAGCATCGTGCGGATCGCCAACACACACTGGCTAAGTTGCTCTCTGGTGGAACTATAAGTGAGGCCAATATTCATTTTAATTCTGCGCCCCACTTTACGGCGATTCCAGTTACGGATAGACTTGCCGGCTAACTCTGAGTTAGGCACAAATAACAGTGCGTTGTCAAAACCCCTCACCGTGGTGCGTCTAAGACCCATTTCCACTACCGTGCCCTCCACATCCCCGCACACAATCCAATCCCCTTGCCCAAAAGAATTGTCCAAGAGCAGGATTACTGAGGCAAAGAAGTTGGCCAGCAAATCCTTAACCGCTAAAGCGACTGCCAAACCACCGATACCCAAAGAGGCAATGATGGCTGAAATATTAAAGCCTAGCTGTTTGAGCATGGCTAGAATCGTAATGGTAACAATGAAAAAATAAGCCACTTTTAAAATGAGATTCACCACTTCTCGTCTAAAGCCATTCTTTTTAGAAGCTAAAGTAGCCAAGAGGGCCGCGCCATAAGCTTTAAAAAGCGCGATCCCCAACCAACCCAAGAGAGAAATATAGATCACGCCCAAGTACATATTGAACTTAATGGGAGCTGGGTGGGGATAATGCAAAATATCTATGGAAATGTCAAAGCTATAGATAAGCAAAAAAGTAGAAATGGGAGTGATAATGCTATTGCGGATTCTTTGCTGCACTTGTTCATTTTTGCGGCTAAAGCGCACAAAGAGATCCAAAAAGCGGATAAAAAGCGTGGTGATGAGCTTTCTTAGTGTGAGCAAGAATAAAAGCAGGACAAGAGAGAGTAAAATCTTAGCGCTCTGCAACCCGTGCGAAGAGGGAAAAAATTTATTGATGACTGCAGCTACGCGCTCTAAGATCCACTGCATGTCAATATTAAAAAGGATATTCTTAGCGAGCACCTGACGGGGATTTTTCTGAATGTAGTGCAACACTTCTACATAAGTTCTAAGCTTAAGTTTATAATCACTCAGAAGTTCCTGAAGTTGTTGTGTCTTAATCGAGTCGAGATTGGTCGGGATGGCATAACTTCTTGAAGAGGCCTCTTCAAATTTAAGTAAAGTGGCCATGCTGAGCGCGTTAATATCTTTTTCTTGACTGAAAAAGTCAAGAGTGGTGCGCAATTTTTTTAAGAAATCATACATCTGCTGATCGGCTTCTAGGATTTTGAGCTCGAGAGTGCTATGGATATACGCATAAATATCATTGGTGTGGCTATTTTTGAGCAAGGTTTTTTTAAGTTTATATTGTTGCTCTAAATTCGTTTTAATGTTAATACCGATTTGTTCCTGACTATTGAGCAGGCGGAGCGCAAAGGCGTGGATGAGATCGTTTTTTTGATCGCTATAAAGAGGGATTTCAGAGCGTTTTGTGGGATCTTTCTCGTAACGGGCGATCACCTGATTGAGCTGGTTAATCTGTTTTAAAAGCAAATAGAGATCGACAACATCCGGGTCGTCTTCTGCGCGCGCTAGCGTGCATACACACACAAGGCAGAGGAAAAGGGCGCGTAGGAATTTCATGGGGCTAACACACATGTTTTAAAAAGTTCGCCCCGTTCTTGATAAGAGCTAAACTGATCCAGACTAGCCGCACTAGGAGAGAGGAGCGCGATTTGATCTTTTTTTAAAGAAGTTTTGATGGCATCCACAGCGCGCTCTAAATCTCCACATAACAACGCATCTACTTTGTAGCGATGAGCCATTTCTACCATCGTTTGCGCGCTAGTTCCAATGGTATAAATGCGTGTCTGCATACTAGCTAGAATTTCAAAAAGCGGAGTTAGGTCCACGCCCTTAGTATCCCCTCCTACAATCAAATGCACAAAGCGATCAGCAAAACATGCCAACGCTTTAAGTGTGGCGTCCACATTGGTCGCCTTGCTGTCATTAATCCATGTGCGCCCTTGCGAATCGACAATTTCTTCTAAGCGATGGGGTTTCAGCGTGTAGCTATTGAGGCGATCGTAATCTGCCTGTCCTGTCATCAGTTTAGCCACGCTCAAGGCTAAAAGCGCATCAAGCAAAAAAGGTTCTTTAAAGCGCACACGCGATCTATCTAAACCCATGTTTTCAGCTAGGTGGTTTGAATTTTCATAAAAAATTAGGTCTAAATCCTTAGCCTCGCGCACTAAAATATGATCTCTAAGGGTTGCTTCCAAAAATACAGGACTTTTTTTATCCATGAGGCGCAGGGGTTTTAATTTCGCCTCTACATACGCCTCATAATTCCCATGCCAGCCTACATGATCTTGGGCTAGAGGGAGCAGGGCGTAAAAATTGGGCGCGTAGCGTTCCGTATAGTGCAGGCTAAAGGAGCTGGTTTCTAAAATCCATAAAGGAGCTTGAGGCAACTCAATGAGGGGCACGCCGATATTGCCCCCCACCATCCCCCCAAAGGGCGCGCAAAGCAGACCTAGCATTTCTGTAGTAGTGGTTTTTCCATTAGTTCCACTCACAAAACAAGTCGTGGGCACAGACACAAGAGAAGCGACATAGTCGTATTCACTCATAAGATGTTTGCTGGCCAAAACTAAGGGGTGTGTAGGAGGAAATCCGGGGCTGACAATCTCTAGGCAAGAGGTTTGAGGATCAAAATGCGCTGAGGGGAGGAGAGGTTGGCCATGTAAATCGCTTTGAGGTGTCAAGATAGCATCGTCATAAATGCGGTAGGGAAAGGTGCGCTGGTGCAAATAGCTAGCAAGAGCTCGATTCGTGCGCCCATGTCCAAGCAGAGAGATCATATCATCCACCTAATAGCCTAATTAAGAGCCTAAACTCTAGCATAGAAAGCCTGAATTAACGCACTTTCAGACTGAGCAACGCCACAAGATTGCTTAAGATTGCCACAATCCAAAAACGCAAAATAATTTTATTTTCAGGCCATCCTTTGGATTCGAAATGGTGGTGCAAGGGCGCCATGCGGAAGATTCGCTTTTTACGCACTTTATAACTCCCTATTTGCAAAATCACCGAAGTGGCTTCCAACACAAAAACCAAGCCGATTAAAAATAATAAAATTTCATTATTAGTGATAATAGCCATATAGGCGATAAAACCTCCAATACCTAAACTCCCACTATCTCCCATAAACACTTCAGCCGGAAAAGCATTAAACCATAAAAAGCCTAGCAAAGCTCCCATCAGTGCAGAAGAAACCACCACGACCTCCCCACTATGGATTACCTTAGGATAAAGCAAATATTTACTAAACTCCGCATTGCCCACGACATAAATAAAGACGCTTAAACTTAGTAGAGCGCAGACACTAGGCACGGTAACCAAGCCATCTAAGCCATCGGTCAGATTAACAGCATTGGTTGTAGAAATAAACACCAACACCCAAAAACCTAGCAGTAAAAAGGGGTGATCTTGGAAAGAGAAAATAGGGTTTTTCAAAAAGGGCACATAGAGGTCTTTTTCTTCCATTAAATGGGAGAGACAATAAGCAATCCCCAAAGACACGGCGAGCAACAAGCCCATTTTGAGGCGTGCGGAAATGCCGGCATTCTTTTTTTGGCGGATTTTGGTGTAATCATCCTGCATGCCAATCGCACCAAAGGCGAGCAAACTAAAAAGAGCTAGTAGCACAAAGGGATTGTCTAACCTCGCTGTTAGTAACGAAGCTACGATAGCTGTGCCTAAAAACACGATGCCCCCCATCGTGGGTGTGTCTTTTTTATTTTGGTGAGGAATGTAGTTAGAAATAGGCTGACTTCTTTTGGTCGCCTTGGCCCAAGTGATGAACTTAGGCATCAAATAGACACAGACAAAAAAGCTAATAAAAAAGGCTAAACCTGCGCGGAAAGTAAGATACTGGAAAATATTCACACCAAAGAAAGTATAGAGATAGTACAACATTGCCAATCTTTAATGAAGTGGGATACTAAATTTTAACATAAGCCCCCTAGCTTTAAGCTTGTAATCTCTTGAGTTCAGGTGTAAAAAAACGCCTTCAACATTCATTCATCTTTTATGGTGTAGGCAATGGGTATCTTAAGATGCACGGTTTGCTTAGGTGTGGGAAAAAGTCTAGAAGCCTCTTTGACTGCTTGCATAGCGGCATGGTTTAAAATATCCGATCCAGAACTCTTGGCAACCCTAATATCTGTGGTCGTGCCATCGGCATTGATCACAAATTCTACTAACACCTCTCCCTCAATTCCGCGCACCATCGCCATGCGAGGGTATCGATTCCTTGAGGAAATGGCCATCTGAATTTTCATCAAAAATTCATTGCTCACCCCGGGGTTATAGGCCATCGCGCTTGTTTGCGCTCCCTCAGATTTCTGATTAGATTCGGCTTGTTTTTGTTGCTTATTAGCTTTTGCATTGCTATTAGCGGACTTGGCATTGCTATTGGCATCTTGCGAGCTCTCTTGCGATGCAGACTTAGCCGGTTGGGCAGGTTCTGGTTTGGGCTCGGGTTTTGAAGGAGCGGGTTCTGGTTTGGGCTCGGGCTTGGGTTCTGGTTTAGGGGGAGTTGGCTCGGGTTTGGGTTCTGGCTTAGGCTCGGGTTTTGGAATGGGTTTAGGCTCGGGTTTAGGCTCGGGCTTGGGTTCTGGTTTGGGAATGGGGGTGGGTTTTGGCGTGGGTTCTGGTTTAGGAGTGGGCTTGGGCTTTGGTTGGGGTTTAGGTTTAGGTTTAGGATGAGGTTTGGGTTTATGGTGATGGGGCTTGTGTTCTTGCTTTGGTTTTTCTTGAGGTTTGGGTGCTGGTGCTGCACTCTTGGCAGCTTGGGCATGTTGGAGTTGTGCAGATTGTGTATTGATACTGGCTAAACTCATGGTCATGCGTTGCGTGCCCACATGGGCTAATTGTTCTATTTTGGGCGGATTGACTAAAAAAAACCACAATGACAGAGCGTATAGGGCAGTGGCACTTAGAAACCCTATGCGGTTAGAAAATTTACTTTGTTGCTGTAGAGATAGAGAAGTTTTCATGATTTTGGGCTTTGAGAATGTCCATAATCTCAATAAAGGTGCCGAATTTAGAATCTTTATCGCTACGCAAATCTACTAAAATTTTAGGATCGGTCTTAGCAATCAAACCTTTTAAGTCTTCTAAGCTTTGGGGTTTGTCGTCTACATAAATTTCATCGGATTTATTCACCACAATGGTGATTTTTTTCTCTTCTTGATGTATTTTTTGTGCGCTGCTCGCGCTAGGGAGATTAACCTTAATCTTGCCCTCTGCAATGAAAGTAGACACGCTCAACACTAATGCCAAAAGCACCAACATCACATCAATGAAAGGCACAACATTCAGGCCGTCCCCCCGCTTCAGTCTGACTTTCATGTTCTAAGCCCCTTTTTGATACAGCCTAAAGCGCTCTGAAAGAATGTCCACTTTGCGTAAAAAGGCATTATAAACAATTAGGGTGGGAATGGCTACTAACAACCCAAAAGCGGTGGCTTTGAGTGCTAAGGAGAGTCCTAAAGTGATGGCTTTAGCGTCTAAACCGGTCACGCTTGTGCTCATGTCATAAAAGGTAACCATCACGCCTAAAATAGTGCCTAAAAGTCCTACATAGGGGGCATTAGAGTAGATGATATAGAGCATGGTGAGGTTTTTTGTCAAATCCATATCCAATCTATCCGGGTCTTCATAAAGACTAAAGTCTATACGCGCGTAGAAAATGATGCGCTCAATAGTGAACCATAGCGCTAAAAACCCCATAATTCCTAGCACGCTAAAAACCCCAATATCCACATATTCGCCGACTAGCTTTGCTGAAAACCCTTCACCCATGCATGCCCTTCAGTGTTAAAAATAGGGCCGATTGTATTTGTTTTGTAATAAAAAGTCAAGTTCAATAAAATTTTTTATAATACCAAGTTAAAAAAGATACGCATAGCCTAGAAAAAACTGACTGAGGGGTGTAATACTCAAGGTTTGTTTTAAAGTTTGCTGTGTGCCCGGATTGCTATTGCCATAGTTATACCAATTTTGCGCACTAAATTTATAGCAAGGAAATTTCCATCCTAGCGTGAGACGGTTATGTTTGCCCACATACAGCTGTGTCCCCACATTTATAAAAAAGCCACTCCCAGCAGCAAAAAAGCGTGTTTTTTTGCCTAATGCCTGATTAACAAAGCGATCGCTCCAAAACATCGTGTACTCCACACCTCCACCCACAAATATCCCCCATTTCAAAAAGAGATTTAAAAAGAGAAATTGAGAGTGAAGCTTTTTTGCCAAAGAATTCGTATGTTTTTTCACCAAGTAATCTATAGGTATATTAAGAAAAAAATCAACATTCAGGCCTAGAGAGACCGCATTGGCCGGATGTTGGAGCAAACTTTCCTGAGGGGTTGGGGTAGAGCAAAGTCCCAAGGGGTTACTTGCACTTAATCTAGCACAAGGAGAGCTGTAGTTATTAGGCACAGCCAAATCACCCCCCACATTTTTAAAGCCATCAGGGGGAGGGTTGCCATTTGTAACCGCTTGAGGAATCACATTCCCCGTAGTGGGATCAACGGCTTTGATGTATTGAGGATCGTAATTTTTGCCCCCTTTATTCTCTACCTTGTAACGCTCTCCTAGTGCTGCATGGGTGTATTCCATAGTCCCATAAACCCGCATTCCACTAATCGCCAATTTGTCAAAAAAAAGTTCATCGCCCACCGTGTAGGTGAAAGCAAAACTCGGCTGTTTGTCGCGCGTATAAAACCCGATGAGCTCATCCCCCTTACAATTATTGCTAGGACAAGCAGGTGATCCATCCGGTTTTGTGCTCGGATTAACCATGCTCACCTGCTGGCCATAACTGCCCTCAAAACCTATGCTTGCCCCTAAGCGCGCGCCTGTAAAAATATGATTGCTCACCCCCATCAAGGGCAAACACCCCGCCCCCAAAACTATTAAGTTCTTAAACATTAGACGCTTTGATTATTCAGGGTGATAATCTGAGGGAGATCGTGCAAATCCTGCGCTTGGCTAAAAAACTCCTCCACCTGCGCGCGCGCCACTAATGGATCGCTCATGCTATTGACCACTCCCTTAAACGCGCTCGCCCCCGCATGTCCCTTAGCATAAGCGTGTAAGTTCTTGCGAAACATCACCACCCCTCTGACTCCGTAAAATTCCACCATCTTATCAAAGTGTTCCAAGACCAAATCTTTTTTAAGCACGGGGGGTAATTCCTGTGTGTTGTGTTTGATCTGCCAAAAAATCCAAGGTTTGATCAAACTAGCCCGCCCGATCATCACCCCCTGCGCCCCTGTGTAGGCGCGCACCTCTTGGGCTTTGGCTACGCTGTCAATCTCGCCATTGACAATCAAGGGTTTATTTAAGATAGAGCGCATCAAGCGCACACTTTCATAATCAATCTTTTCTTTTTTGTAGCGATCCGCGCGCGTGCGCGCATGCACCACCACAAAATCCACAGGGGCATCATTGAGCGCATGTGCGATCTCTTCTGGAATTTTGCGCTCAAAGCCTAAGCGTACTTTCACGCTGGTATAGGGTTTATTAGTGTGCTCACGCACCACTTTTAAAAGCTTGACTAAGTGGTTTAAGTCTTTAAGGAGTCCGCTCCCATTGCCATGGTTAGCCACTTTGGGGGCTGGGCAACCACAATTAAAATCTACAATGTCGATTCCCTCCACTTGGTTAAGCAACTCGACCGCTCTTTGCACAATCTCTACTTTAGAGCCGGCAATTTGCACGCTAAAAGGGTTTTCATGGGGGGATTTCTCTAGCATCTTAGCAGTTTTCTCAAAAGCATGCACGAGCGCGTGGCTACTCACCATCTCGCTCACGGTTACATCTACCCCAAAGCGTTTCACTACACTTCTAAAAGGCAAATCCGTATAACCCGCTAAAGGGGCTAAAAATAATAAATTATCAAATTGGAGTTTAGACATGTGGGGCATTTTAACTAATTTTCTCTTAACGCGGGGCATTCTTTGGCATATTGTAATAACGCTTCTCTCTCATTGCACACAGCCCCGCACATCACCCCCTCTAAACACGCCTTTAAAAGCGCGCCCACTTGCGTGCCTTGAAAACCAAGTTCTAACAAGTCTGTGCCCTTGATCGCCAAATGGCGCAACGCATAAGCTTCGCGTTTGTGCAAAATATC
Source organism: Helicobacter felis ATCC 49179 (assembly GCF_000200595.1). Taxonomy (NCBI): domain Bacteria; kingdom Pseudomonadati; phylum Campylobacterota; class Epsilonproteobacteria; order Campylobacterales; family Helicobacteraceae; genus Helicobacter; species Helicobacter felis. The sequence continues at coordinate 871,044 of NC_014810.2, forward strand.
TTTAAGTTCACTTTTTAAACGCGCGCTTAAAACGGGGTCTTGGGTTTGATAAAAGCCTAGCAAAGCGCGCAGTTCGCCTAAATACAAACTTTGTAATTGTGTTTTGATCCAAAGGCGGGAGGGTTCTTGGGGCTCTAGGGGGAAGTGGGCATGCAGTTTGTGTAAGGATTGGGTGAGTTTTTTAGAAAATTTTAAACGCGTGCAAAAATCACGCAGGGTTTGGGTGTCCCAAGATTGGGCTAAATAGAGCAAGCGCGCGCGCAAATTCAAAGGGGTGTTTTCTAATCCCTCTAAGGGCTTTAAGCGCGCTTTTAAAGTCTTTTCTAAGAGAGATTGAAAAGGCGCACAAGAGCGCACAAAATCCCCCAGCAAGAGTTTAAAAAACTCCATGCAGATGCGTTCTTTGGCGATGTGTTCTAGTAAGGGGGCTTGTTCCCATAGGGCTTTTTGAGTAACCTCTTCCAAACTAAAACCTAGCACGCTAGAAAAACGCAGGGCGCGTAAAATCCGCAAAGCGTCCTCTTGCAGGCGCAAAGTCGGATCGCCCACCAACCTTAAAACCCCTTTTTTTAAATCTTCCAGCCCACTATATAAATCTAAAAGTCCTTTTTGAGGGTGGAGGGCTAGGGCGTTGATGGTGAAATCACGCCGTGCTAAATCGCTTTCTATGGACTTTACAAATTTTAATGCGCTAGGGTGGCGGTGATCTCTATATTCTCCCTCCTGCCTAAAAGTGGTGATCTCAAAAAGCCACCCCTCAAAGCCCACCCCTAAAGTGCCAAAGGCACGCCCTAGCTCTATAATTTTTATCCCCTCCATGCCCTCTAGGAGAGCTTTTAACTGGTCTGGAGTTGCGCTAGAGGCCAGATCGTAATCTTTGGGCTCTTTACCCAAGAGCAGATCGCGTACACTTCCCCCCACGATACATGCTTGATAACCCCCCTGCTCGATCATAGCGTGCAAAGTTAGCAGACTGGAGGGCAGAGCGCGCTTTAAGCGCAAAAAAGAGGTGTCCCAATCGGCCATGTTATAATGATTCTAAAAGGTCCATCATGTTGCATCCCTTTGATCTAGCAAAAATGCTCACCATTCAAGATTTTAAAACACACACCTGTGTGCTCTGCTTTAGTGGGGGGCAGGATAGCACCACTCTAGCTCTTTGGGCAAAACGCGTTTTTGAACAAACTTATTTACTAGGCTTTGATTACGATCAAAAACACGCCATCGAACTCGCCCAAGCGCACAAAATCGCGCGCATGCTAGAGTTGCCCTATAAGGTGCTTGATCTCTCTTGTTTGCAAGAAATCAGCACTTCTGCCCTTTTTGCCCACACTTCCCACGCGCTCAACACGCCCCACCCCCAAGCCCAAGACCTGCCTAGCTCCTTTGTGCCCGATCGCAACGCGCTTTTTATCACGCTAGCGCACGCTTACGCCTTTAATTTGGGCGCGCAAGCGGTGTTGTTAGGGGTGTCTATGCAGGATTATAGCGGGTATTTTGATTGTCGGCAAAATTTTATAGAGAGTTTGCAAACTAGCTTGAATTTGGGGGCTTTTGGCAAAAAAGAGGGGATTAATCTGCTAGCTCCTTTAATGTTTTCTAGTAAGGCCCAAGAGTTCCAGCTCGCCCACGCTTTGGGGGGGTTAGAGTTGATTTTAGAGCACACCCATACATGCTATGAGGGAGTGCGAGAGAGTCGCCATGAGTTTGGCTATGGGTGCGGGGTCTGTCCTGCATGCCAACTGCGCCAACAGGGTTATATGAAGTTTTTAGACACTAAATAAAATTGATAGTATAAGACTAAAGTTTTATGCTATAATGATTCTAAATTTTTAAAAAAAGGATCACAATGGGAAAAAGTCTCTACCAAACTTTAGAAGTCAGCGAAAACGCCAGTCCGGAGGAAATCAAGCGATCTTACCGCAGATTGGCGCGTAAATACCACCCCGATCTTAACAAGGGTAAGGAAGCCGAAGAGAAGTTTAAAGAGATCAACGCCGCCTATGAAATCTTGAGTGATAACCAAAAACGCGCCCAATACGATCAGTTTGGAGATAGCATGTTTGGGGGGCAGAATTTTAGCGACTTTGCCCGCACACAGGGGGGAGGTGCGAATTTTGATGACATTTTGTCTCAAATCTTTGGGGGAGGTTTTGGAGGTTTTAATACGGGATTTAGGAATACGGGTTTTGGTTTCAATCGGGATATGCTAGATGTTCAAATCGATTTGCAAATTAGCTTGAGAGAAGCCGTGTTGGGCGCACAACGCAAGATACAAGTTTCTGCCAATGAGAGTTTTGAAATCAAGATTCCTGCGGGTGTGAAAGAGGGTGAGGTGTTGCGCGCGCGGGGTAAGGGACACCAACAAGCAGGCATGCGTGGGGACGCGCTTTTAAAAGTGCATGTGTTAGAAGATAAGGAATATACAAGGAATGGAGATGATTTAACAAAGAGTTTTGATGTGCCTTTAAAAACGGCGTTATTTGGGGGTAAAGTAGATGTTCAGACCCTCTATAAAGATGTGTCTTTGAAGATTCCCCCCAATACCAAAAACGCCCAAAAATTCCGCCTCAAAGAACTCGGGGTTAAAAACCGCAAGAGCGGACAGATGGGAGATCTGTATTTGAACGCTAATGTGATCTTGCCCCACACCGATCACATGAGCATAGAGGTCAAACAGGCTTTACAGCAACTCCCCTAAAGGATCGCCCATGCTAGATTATGATGCGCCACTGTATTTAATTAGCGTGGTGGCTAAGATTTTAGGGGTGCACCCCCAAACTTTGCGCCAATATGAAAAGGAGGGCTTGGTAGAACCTAAGCGCACGGATGGCAAAATGCGTCTCTATTCTCAAAGAGATGTGGATAAAATCAAGACAATCTTACGCCTCACGCGCGATATGGGTGTGAATTTGGCCGGAGTGGATATTATTCTGCGTCTTAAAGATCGCCTAGATGAATTAGATCGCTTAAATGAGGAGCTTCAAACTCATTTGCAAACAAATGTCCCCACAAAGCCCGAAGTGAAACGCCTTGAAAAAACTTCTTACGAATTGATTTTATTTAAGAAAGCTTAAGAGTTTTGCCCCGCCTGCAAGGCAGGGCAGGCAGACTACAGAACTATTTTTCTTTAAAAGTTGCCGCTCTGCCGGTAACTTTGATGGTAGGAGCTTTAAAAGCCTTTTTGATCACTTCATATCTTGGCAAAAGAATCGTGTCGCATTGGCATTCCGCAACGGCTTTATTGAGCAACAATTCTGTCATGTTAGGATTAGCGGGATCGTAAGGCATTTCTGCGCTGACCACACCACCTATTTTAAAATCGTTGCTGTTAAGTTGCACCGAATAACTGACATTGCGATCAAACTTTGCTGCTACCGTGCGTGTGCATCCGCTCACCAATAAACCCACACACACACACACACCTAGAGACACTGACCTAAAACGCATAAACTCCCTTTTGTATAAATTTCCCCCAACTTGAAATTATACTCTATTTTTCAACCAAAATCTGCATTTTACCCTTTTCAAGTGCCACAAAAAGGACTTTAGTCCCATGAGAGGAATAGACCAGTTTCTTATTCTTATAGGCATCGTAATCTTGATCAAAAGCGATACGGAAGATGCGCTTGTGATCGTTATTGGGATAGGGAGTGATATTGACTTTAGAGAAGCGGATAGTTTTATCCTCATTTTTGCCAAAAACATGGGTTTTAAATTTTTCATAAGTCTTATAATCCATACCATTGGCGTGTTTGAAATCTGGAGCATAAAAATTCATGTAACTCACAAGATCATTTTTTGCCCATGCACTGCGCCATGTATAAAGAGAACTAAGCAAGGCCGCTAATTCATCTTGGGTTGCGTATTTAAACTCTCCCTCATAAACAATGAGTAAGGTTTTTTTATCCTTGAGGCGTGTGCCATAATCTTTTAAAATGGGGTTTTGTATGGCAATGCAACCTTTGGTGTTGAGCTCATCGCGCTTGCCATCTAAAGGCAGGCCATGGATCCAAATGCCATGCCCGTTGCGTTTGCGCGCCACATCAAAAGGATTGGGATAATTGGTTTCTAGGGCAAAAGGCCCATAATAGGCATCTAAACCTGTGAGTTTTTTTAGAATCTGATAAACCCCAATAGGCGTGGCCTTATCCCCTTCTGTAATTTTCTCTCCCGCTTTAGAGCCTACTAAGGCGGTGCTCTCATTGACCTTAACAATCTTTTCGCCCTGCAAAGCATATAGAATTAATTTTGGATCGGCCTTATTGATGACAAAAAGGTAGTCAAGATCTTCATAGTAGCCATAGCTGATGTCATGTTTTTCTAGCACATCTTCCCAAAACTCTTTTTGGGTCAAATAGGATTGCAAGAGTCGTTCGATAGAGGCGATCCCTTTTTTATGATAGGCCTTCACAAAACCCATCAAGGTGTCCGCGCGCAGACCCACAACGCAGAGAAACGCAACTAACAAAACCCGTGCCCATAAAACCCTTTTAAGCATAAACACCCCTATTAAAAATTAAAAAATGCCTCTATTCTACCACATAACCCATTTTTTTTAACCCCTCTCTTTCCCTGCTCCAATTTTTACACACCACAACCTCTAATTGCAAAAAAACTTTTTTGCCCCCCAAAGATTCCATCTGTAAGCGGGCTGCACGGCCAATTTTTTTAATGACATTCCCCTCCTTGCCAATGATCATCTTTTTTTGACTTTCTTTTTCTACAACAATTTGTGCCTTGATGCGATCAAGTTTGTCCCCCTCCTCAAAATGCGTCAATACAACCGCGCTCGCATAGGGAATCTCCTCACTTAGATACACAAAAAGTTGTTCGCGAATCATCTCTGCATAAATCTCGCGCATCTGCGCATCGCTTAAACTTTGGGGATCGTAGTAAAAGGGAGATTCGGGCAAGAGTTCTGCCACATTGGCTAATAAAATGTCTATGTTTTTATATTTGCTCGCGCTCAAGGGCACTAAGGCATGGAATTTATCGCCATAAGCCTGATAGGGCGCGATCTTGGCAAGCAGATCTGCATGGGTGAGGGTGTCGATTTTATTGAGTGCTAGAATGTGGGGTTTTGTGCTAGCAAAACTTAAAAAGTTCTCATAATCTCTTAAGTCATCATGCACGCTTGCTAAGAAAAGCACCAAATCGCAATCTTGCAAAGCCCGCATACTCTCCTCTTGCATGGCTTGCTCTAAAAGTTTTTTGGGCGAGGCGATTCCGGGTGTGTCTACAAACACCATTTGGCAGGCATTCCCTTGAGAATCTGTATAAGGCACAATAGCTTTAAGAGCCTTGCGCGTGGCGTGCGCTTTGTGCGAAGTTAAAGCTAAGTGTTCATTCACCAACGCATTTAACAAGGTGCTCTTGCCGGCATTGGGGCGACCAATGAGGGCAATAAAACCGGCTTTACTCATAAAATAAAACGGGCGCGATCCACATTATCCACAAGATTTTCTAGCTTTTTAGCAACATTTTCTTTTGTGATCAACACTTGTTGCCCCTTGTAGCTAGATGCATTGAAGCTCAAATCTTCTAAGACCTTTTCAATAGTGGTGTGTAAACGGCGCGCGCCGATGTCTTCGGCATTTTGATTGGCCAAATAAGAAAGTCTAGCTAACTCTCTAAGGGCCTCTGGGTCAAAGACAAGTTCTACACCCTCCACAGATAAGAGAGCTTGATATTGCTTGATGATCGAGCTTTTGGTGCGTGTGAGAATAGCAAACATGATCTCCTCAGAGAGACTTTCTAATTCCACGCGCAAGGGGAAACGCCCCTGTAGTTCAGGAATGAGATCGCTAGGCTTGCTTAATTGGAATGCGCCAGCTGCAATGAATAAAATATGATCAGTGGCCACAGGGCCATATTTGGTATTGATCACACTCCCCTCTACAATGGGTAAAAGATCGCGCTGCACGCCCTCTTTGCTGGGGTCTTGGCGGCTTCCCTCCTTAACTCCAACAGCGATCTTGTCAATTTCATCAATAAAGATCACCCCAGATTGCATGGCGCGCTCCACGCCCTCAGCCTGCACGCGTTCCATATCCAAAATCGTTTGGGAAACATCATGGCGCAGAGCTTCCTTTGCCTCCTTGATGCTCATCTCTTTGCTGACTTTCTCCCCCTCACGATTTAAGACTTTAATCAGACTCTCTTGCACTTTAATAATTTCAGGAGGCACGTTAAAGTCTCCCTCTAAATGCTTTTTACGCAACTCGATCTCAATTTGCACATGATCTAAAGCCCCGCTCTTGATCTTCTCTTTGGTTTTTTCAAAATTGGAGGCGTATTCCTCCTTTTTGGTCTCACTCACCCCATTAGGCAAAGCCGGGAGCAACTTTTTAGCAATGCGTTCCACAATAAGCTCTTCGATCTTTTCTCTATTTCTTTCCTTGTGTTCGTTCTCCACTAAATTAATGCTCGTGGCGACCAAATCACGCACCATAGACTCCACATCGCGCCCCACAAAACCCACTTCAGTATACTTGCTTGCCTCCACTTTAATAAAGGGTAAGCCCATCATCTTGGCCATGCGCCGTGCGATCTCTGTTTTGCCAACCCCCGTTGAGCCGATCATTAAAATATTCTTAGGGGTTACTTCTTCTTGCAACTCTTTGGGCAGTTGTAACCTGCGCCAGCGGTTGCGCAAAGCAATAGCGATCATTTTCTTAGCGTCTTTTTGTTCGATAATATAATCGTCCAAATAATCTACAATCTCTTGGGGAGTCATTTCTAATTTCATGGTAATTCCAAGATTTTAATGTTGGTGTTGGTGTAAATGCAGATTTCTCCGGCAATTTTGAGCGACTCTTCTACTAAAGTTTTAGGGGGCAGTTTGGCGAATTGATCCAGAGCGCGCGCTGCACTCAGCGCGTAATTGCCCCCACTCCCAATAGCGGCAATCTTACCATCCTCAGGTTCGACCACATCCCCCGTTCCACTCAAAATAAAGATGGATTGCTTGTTGAGGACAATCATCATCGCCTCTAAACGGCGCAAAAATTTATCCTTGCGCCATTCCTTACTAAAATCCACCACGCTTTTAAATAAATCCCCTTTTTTGCCCTCCAAAATGCGCTCAAACATGTCAAAGAGACTAAAAGCGTCCGCAGTGCTTCCAGCAAATCCGCTTAAAATTCGTCCGTGATAAAGAGTGCGAATCTTGGTCGCGTTGCCCTTGAGGACACAATTCCCAAAACTCACTTGCCCATCGCCCCCGATGATGGCGTAATCCTTGCCCTCAAAATGCGTTTTATAGCCTAAAATTGTAGTTGCATGGAACATCTATTACTCAGCCACCACATCAATTTTTAACACGCCATGCACCCCAGCCCCTAGTTTGACTTCAATTTCATAAATCCCGGTGCTCTTGATAGGGGTTTTTAGCTCGAGTGTTTTTTTATCTATCTCTAAAGAATGTTGCGCGCGCAGGGCTTCGACAACTTCTTCTTTGGTGATCGATCCAAACAACGCCCCATTTGCCCCCACTTTTTTAACGATTTGTAGAGTGATGCTCTCTAACTTTTTGGCGATCTCTTGTTTGTGGGCGAGTTCTTGGGCTTCTAACTCTGCGCGTTTTTTCTGATTAGCCTTGTAGTTGTTGATAGTAGCTGAAGTGGCAAGTTGGGCTAAATTTTTAGCTAAAAGAAAGTTTTGACCATAACCATCTTTCACTTCACACACATCCCCCGCTTTGCCCAAATTTTTCACATCTTTTAGTAGTAAAACTTTCATGCAACTCCCTTTTTTGTTAAAATTGGCTATTATAAAGCATTAGATTTAAAATGCCTTTAAGAAAATCTTGCTTATTTAAGGACTAAATAACCTGTCTTGATAAGTCAAGTATAAAAAACATCATGATGATTTTTTAAATCATTCACTGCATTTAAAAATCCCCATTGTTGAGTGATGGCGTTTTTGACCTTTTCTGTGATTTGCTCTAGCTGGCTAATATCTTTAGGGATGGGGATTTTTAGCTCTTTCCATCTATCGGCAATGTTTGGTAAGGTCGTGTCTATAAAAATTTTGTTTTCAAGTTGTTTATAAGTAATTATATGAGACATCGCATATAACAAATATTCGGGTGTTATCCCATATTGCTTTGTAGCGTTTTGCGTATTTACTCTAAGGACTAATATTTCCCTTGTCAGAATAACATGCGTGTCGTTTGGAGAAACCATTGCCACGCTACCTATTCTGTAGCTTCCTCGTTTGACAAATAATATATCTTTTGGCTTGAGTCGTTTAGCCTTAGAAAAAAGCCTATTATATTCGTCTAAAGGAATCATGGCTGTGGGGTCTTTGTAGATTTGCCAATTCACAATGTCCTTAACTCTTATGTAGGGAATTGAACCCTCACCTTTTAGCTCCCCTTTAGGCGAGCCATGCCCGTCAAAAAAACTAATGCACGCATGATCGATCAACTCTTGCAAAGAAACCGTGTTTAGATTTTTTCTATGGGCAATGTCTGCGATTTCAAGTTCTTTACTTTTCCAAAAGTATCTAGGGATTAAAATATCACTCTCAATCACCCTGTGTGCCTCTACTTCAAAGGTGTATTTCTTTTCATCTACCCTTCCCTTCACTTCATCAATGATTGTCAGCGTGTCGTCTTTGACACTGCCATCAGCATTATAAATCACTTTGCCATTATGATCGTGTCCTGCAAATTCAGCCACAGCCATATGGATAAATCTCTGTTGTTTTGCGTCCTTTTGGAGGATTAAGATGATACACTTGGCGTTGTTGTGCGGTCTAAATGTGTTGTGGGGGATGTCAATGAGCCACTCGATATTGTGTTTGTATAAAAACTCTCTGACATATCTCGTGCTGGGGGCGTGGAAGTAGGTTTCAGGCAAAATGATCGCCAATCTGCCCCCCTTTTTTAAAAGTTGTAAATTCCTTTCTAAAAACAGCGTTGAAACATTGCCTTCCTTCTTATTTAAATTCAACGCATATTGGGCTAGTTTATCCTTGCCCGTTACTCTTATATCTTTTCCAAAGGGCGGATTTGAAAAGGAGATGTCAAAGTTTTCTAGTTTTATTTGGCTTTTTGTGAGCTCGCCCCAATTTTTGGGCAATTCCAAGCTGTCTTCACAAAAGATACCCCCCTTGCCATCGCCCAAAATGGTCATATAGGCCTTGCCCACTTTTGTTAAAAAGCTGTCTTTTTCAATTCCCCTAATGTTCTTGATCGCCAAAGCCATCTTTTCTTCGGCTCTGGAAATTTCGTTTTCAATGGTTTCATCTAGGGTATGCCAAAGGTATTTTAACGACTCAACTAAAAACCCACAACTCCCACACGCTGGATCGATGATGGTGTGCTTTTTGTCTGGCGCGACAATTTCCACCATTAATCTCACTACATTTTTGGGCGTAAAAAACTGCCCTTGAGAACCCTTTAACGAGTATCCTATAAAAACTTCAAACGCATCCCCCACGCTGTCCCTATCAGTTTCAGTGATACAAATATTTTGAAGCTTGCCCACCACTAATTTTAGGGTTTTGCCATCAAAGGTTATGGCATCTTGTTTATTTAAAACATCGTCATACTTCTGCTGTATGTCCGCAAAAAGTCCATTAATTCTACCGCTGACTTCTTCATCACTCTCATCTATCGATGCTCTAAATCTCACCATTTGATCATGAGCAGTAAAACGCTCATCGTAAATTTTGCAAAGGATCAATAAAATCATCTCTTTAGCGATTTGTTCATCTCGATTCACGCCTGTGCTGTTAGCGACAATCCGCCCCCTAATCTCTTTAAAAATTTCTTTTAAGTTGTGCGTGGGTTTTAAATCTTTTCTTAGATACTTTCCTATCTCGCTTAATTTTTCATTGTGCTTGGGGAAAGCCGTTATCTCTTCAAAAGTAATATTTCCAGACTTCTCTATCTTTTGGATATAAACACTCTCCTTACCATTAAACCAAATGCCTATGTGCGCTTCACAAAATCTAAGATAGTCTTTTAGTTGCTCTATTCCATCTTTTCTATCTTTTTTCTTGCACTCCACGACAATTTTTAGCCTTTTCTCATTCTGTATTGTTTCAAAAACAGCAATGTCAATGGGATAACCTTTTTTGTCAGATGGGCTTGCCTTGACTCTGTATTGTGGGTGTGCTTGTATGAGATTTTTGGGATAACCATAGTCTTCGTGGAGTATCTTTAAAAATGGTTGCACCGCCTCTTTCTCTTCAGGGCTTTCCCTAATTTCTTTACCCGAGATAAAATCCCTCAACTTGTTCGTAGTTTGCTCGCTCATAATCTTCATCTACCAAAGTTACAAATTCTTGCAACATCCCCTGAAACGCCCGTTTTTGCTCTTAATTCCATATTGCTTTCTCCATAATAATCCTTCGTTGCAAAAATCTATTATTAAAATCCTAGAGAGATTCATTAAATGTCAGTCCTCTTATTGTAATAAGAGCAACTAATCCCATACCTCAAACCAAAAAGGCTAAATTTTAACTCTATAGCTTCTAAGGCGAGTTGGGTTTGCAGGGACTTAAAGCTGCCTTGAAAATCTGCTTTTTTGGCATCTAAATAGGCGCGTGCGTGCGCGTCGTCTGTATAGAGCGGTTCGCCCACAATGGGGAAACCTAGCGCGCTCAAGTGCAGGCGGATTTGATGCGTGCGCCCGCTTAGGGGAGTGATTTTAAGGTGTGTGCGCTGGGTGTGAGGACAAAAGTTTAAAATTTCTATAGTGGTCGCGCTAGGCTTGCCCTCTTTGGCAATCTGGCAACGGATGGCCAAATCCGCGTGCTTGATCTTGATCTTGGGTTCTAAAATTCTTAAGATCACACTAAAAGGACCTTGTGCGTAAGCGCGCACATCCCCCTGCACCCATGCCTCATAAGTTTTTTTAATTTGACGCGCGCTAAAAAGCTCTCTTAATGCGTTTTCATAACGCTTCTGTGTACTCACCATCACTAATCCGCTGGTCTCATAATCGAGGCGGTGGATGAGGCGCGCCTCAGGGTTATGCGCATACACGCTTTCATAAAGACTATGACTCTTGTAATTTTTAGGGTGAGAGTAGAGATTTTTAGGCTTGTAGTAGATGTCAAAATAAGGACTGCTAAAGATAGGGTGTAAATTTGCAGACTCTGAGGCTTTAAAGTGTAATAGAGCAACTTGACCGACTATGTGCGCGGATTTGCCCACCCGCACCCCCTCAAGAGTGCGCAAACGCCCCCGATCAATGTGGCTTTGGGCGCGCGCGGGGTTGCAGTTTAACACTTGCGCGACAAAGCGCCACGCTGGTGTAGGGGTGGAAATCTCAAAGACTTCGCGCACAAAGGGCATTACAAGCAGGCTTGCACAAAAGCCTTAAAGAGAGGATTAGGAGCAATGAGGCGGGAGGTAAATTCGGGATGGTATTGGACTCCTATAAAAAACTTCTCTGCAGGGAGGGCTAGCCCTTCTATGAGCTGATCTTGGGGGCTGTGTGCCACCACTTCTAAACCATGCTGGGCGTAGGATTCTACATAAGCCTTGTTGATGGTGTAGCGGTGGCGGTGGCGTTCTTGGACTTCCAGCGCGCCATAAGCCTTCGCAATGGGCGAGCCCTCTTTGAGCGCGATGGTGTGCGTGCCTAAGCGCATGCTAGAACCCTTGTGGGTGATATTCTCCTGACTCTCTAGCAAATGCACCACCGGATGCGCGCATTTAGGATCAAATTCGCTCGAATGCGCTCCGTGCAAACCTAGAACATGCCTTGCAAACTCAACCACCATCAACTGCGCTCCCAAACACACCCCTAAAAAGGGGATATGGTGCGTGCGGGCGTGCGTGATGGCGTTGATCATCCCCTCAATCCCGCGCGTCCCAAAGCCCCCGGGCACTAAAATACCTTGTAGATGATCTAGGGCTGTAGCCACACGCGCGCGCAAATGTGCTTCTGTTTCGCCCTCTTGCAATTCCAGCTCTTCGCTATTAATAAAGACCACTTCGACTTTTACCTGCAAATGCGCGCCCACACAAACCATGCTCTCTAAATAGCTTTTATAGGATTCGACCAAATGCACATACTTACCCACAAAGCCGATTTTGATCGTGCGCTTGGGGTTGAGGATATGGGTTACGAGGTTGTCCCATACTTGCAGTTTTTGGGTGTCTGGTTGGGCTTGGATATTAAAATGGGTGCAGATCGCCTCTAACAAACCCTCTTTGAGATATTCTGAAGGGCAGGCGTAAATGCTAGGCACATCCCTAGCCTCGATGACATTCTCTACAGGCACATCGCAACTACTGGCAATCTTTCTCTTGAGCTCAAGACTTAAGGGCTGGCTACAGCGCGCCAAGATGATATGTGCGCTCACTCCCAAGCGGCGCAACTCGATAATGGAGTGCTGGGTAGGTTTGCTTTTGAGTTCCTGACTGGTGGGAATGTAGGGCACTAGACTTACATGCACATTAGCCACGCGCGTGCGTCCTAAAGTGTTCTTAAGCTCTCTTATCGCTTCTAAATACACCATGCCCTCAATATCCCCCACAGTGCCCCCCACTTCTACAATGAGAAAATCTTTTCCCTCGCCTAGCTTTAAGATCCGCTCTTTGATCTCATCTACAATATGGGGGATCACCTGTATAGTTTTGCCTAGATACTTGCCCTCGCGCTCTTTTTCGATCACGCTTAGATAGATTTGCCCGGTGGTGAAGTTGTTTTCTTTGGAAAAATCTTTGTTCAAAAAGCGTTCGTAATGTCCGATGTCTAAATCTGTTTCACTCCCATCCGCAGTTACAAAGACTTCGCCATGCTCAAAGGGGCTTAGGGTTCCCGGGTCAATGTTGATATAGGGGTCGATTTTGAGAATATCCACCTTAAAATTACAGAGTTTAAGCAAGTGGGCTAGAGAACTAGAGGCTACACCCTTGCCCAAAGAACTCAATACCCCCCCTGTGATAAAAATAAATTTGGTTGCCATAGCGATCCTTTTCTAATAGAGAGTAACGATGAGATAATTGTTTTTTTGCGCAATTTTATAGCTATAGCGTCCATCAAGAGCGATGGCAAATCTATAAAAATTGGTGTGAGTTGTGAGCACCACTTCATTGACCCGTTTCTTGTAAATCTTAAGGGTTTCTCTTAGCGTGGGTTCTTCGCGATCAATATCAATCACGATGCGATAAGGATCGAGCAAAATAAAAGATCGCTGGATTTTAGAGGTGGTGCGTAGGTATAGCTTATTCTCGCGAATCCAAAAAGTGAAGTTTGCGATCTGATAGGTGCTCTCTTCGGGCTGTAAAAACGCCTTTTCTTGGGTAATTCTTAAGGGATAGTGCCAATCGATGCGTTGGCCAATATTGATCTCTTTGGTATGAATGGAAGCATCAAGGTCTTGATAAGTGATGGTGATCTTGGTAAGTACGCGCGCAGTAGTAGGGAGGGTAAACTTGATAGATTTAAAATAATCGGCCACATTTTCATCAAACATATCTAGGTGATTGTCCATCTTCTTAGCAGGCTCAAAGGGATCATCTCTAGCAACAAGCAAATGCAGGGCAAATACAATCAGAATAAATAAAGTGCGCATCAAGGTGTACTTAAGCGGGGTTCAAGCTCTTTGAGTTCAAAGAGTTGTTTTTGTAATTTAGCGTTTTCATACCGCAGATTTTGCGCGCTAGCTTGCAAACTCGCTTGTTTTTCTTTAAGAGTGTTGAGCACTTCAAAGGAAGTGTCTCCAAACAATAAATTTCCGATATAAAGCCCTAAAAGAACAAGCCCCGCAAAACCCATGAGTACATAGCGGTACAAATAAGTCAATTGCCACAAAGTTAAAAACATGGCAATCCTTTAAGAGAGAGATGGGGTTTTCTGAGAAAAATGCAATTTTTCTTTAATCTTTGCTTCAATTTCTAGGGCTAATTCTGGATTTTCTTTGAGTAGCAACCTAGAAGCTTCCTTGCCCTGCCCTAATTTTTTATCTTGGTAACTAAACCATGCGCCATTTTTCTCCACAATCTCCAATTTCACTCCGTAATCAATCAACTCGCCAACACGGCTAATCCCCTCGCCATAGATCACATCAAATTCTGCCTCTTTGAAAGGCGGAGCGACTTTATTTTTAACAACCTTTACTTTGACGCGATTGCCTATAGATTGATCGTTTTGCTTGAGGGTAGCGATACGGCGAATATCCAAGCGCACACTAGCGTAGAATTTTAACGCATTGCCCCCGGTGGTGGTTTCTGGACTACCATAGCCCATCATGCCAATTTTCATGCGGATTTGGTTGATAAAAATAAGAGTAGTGTTCATTTTGTGTAATACGCCCGTGATCTTGCGCAAGGCCTGACTCATCAAGCGCGCTTGCAAACCCACATGTTGATCTCCCATATCTCCCTCGATCTCCGCGCGGGGAGTGAGTGCGGCTACAGAATCTACCGCGATCACATCCACGGCTCCACTGCGCGCTAGAGTTTCTAAAATCTCTAGGGCTTCTTCACCGGTATCTGGCTGAGAGATGAGCAAATTATCCACATCCACGCCTAGCTTCTTGGCATATTCGACATCTAGGGCATGTTCGGCATCAATAAAGGCGCAGACTCCTCCCTCTTTTTGCGCTTGTGCAATGACATGCAAAGTGAGTGTTGTTTTTCCACTTGATTCAGGGCCATAAATTTCTATGATGCGCCCCCTAGGCACACCCCCAATACCTAGCGCCATATCTAAACCCAAAGAGCCCGTAGAAGTGGCCTCAATAGGCTCAATTTCTTTATCCCCCCAACGCATCAACGCACCCTTGCCAAAGGTTTTATCAATTTGTCTGATGGCCAAGTCTAAGGCTTTTTGTTTTTGTTCGTCCATGTGTTCCCCTTAGTAAAAGTTGCCATTCTAACAAAAGTATTGCTAAAACTAACTTAGTGAAATAAAGAAATATTTAACTTAAGATGTGGCAAAATCGGGCATATTTTTTTGCATTTTTCAGGGAGTCCATGCTGAGGTTGCTAGGGTTTGTGTGTGCGCTATGTTTGGTAGGGTGTTTGCAACCTATGCAAGATCCGCAAGCTGAAAAAGTGGACTCGCAGGTGCAATGTGGTTTTGGTTCAAGCGGATGTTAAAGTGTTAAATGTTTAAAAGGAAATATCATTGTCAGGCGAACTTATAGGGGTTAAAAAGGCAGAGGTGATTTACGATATGCAGAGTGCGCAAGAGTTAGGACTCTTGCAAGAAGGGCAACCGGTAGCGGGCGCACAAGCTATCTTATTTGGGGAAAGTCAAGAGGCTTTAGAAATTCTGCGCCATTCCTGCGCGCACCTGATGGCACAAGCCATTGCACAACTCTACCCCGATGCACAATTTTTTGTCGGTCCTGTGGTAGAAGAGGGCTTTTACTACGATTTTAAAACCCAAACCAAGATTTCAGAGGAAGATTTAGCGCGCATTGAGGCTAGGATGTTAGAAATCGCCAAGCGCGCCCACCCCATTACTAAAAGCTATTGTAGCCGCCAAGAAGCCCAGCAACGCTTTAAAAATGACTCTCTTAAACGAGCCGTGATGGCCAATATCCCCGATGACAAATTGAGCATTTACGCGCAAGGGGAGTTTGAGGATTTGTGTCGGGGTCCCCACTTACCCAATACAAAGTTTCTACAGCACTTCAAACTCACTAAGCTGGCTGGAGCTTACTTGGGAGGAGACGCTAGCCAAGAGATGTTACAGCGCATTTATGGAATCGCCTTTGCCACCAAGCAGAGTCTAAAAGACTATTTAACTCAATTAGAAGAAGCTAAAAAGCGCGATCACCGCAAATTAGGGCAGGAATTAGGACTCTTTAGATTTGATGAGGAAGTGGGGGCAGGTTTGCCAATTTGGCTACCCAATGGTATGCGTTTGCGTAAGCGTATAGAGGATTTATTGAGTGTGGCATTGTTGCGTAGTGGGTATGAGCCCGTGCGCGGTCCTGAAATCCTTAAGAGTAGCTTGTGGAAGATCAGCGGGCATTATGAAAATTACAAAGAAAACATGTATTTTACGACCATTGATGAGGTGGAATACGGCATTAAGCCTATGAATTGTGTGGGGCATATCAAGGTCTATCAGCACGCTCTGCGCTCTTATCGCGATCTCCCCTTGCGTTTTTATGAATACGGGGTGGTGCATAGGCATGAGCAAAGCGGGGTTTTGCATGGACTTTTGAGGGTGCGTGAATTCACCCAAGATGATGCGCACATTTTCTGCCGTTTTGATCAGATCAAAGCAGAAGTGCAAGCGATTTTAGCCTTCACTAAAAGGGTGATGGGAGCTTTTGGCTTTGATTATGAAATGGAGCTCTCCACCAAGCCTACTAAATACATCGGGAGCGATGAGGTGTGGGAGCAAGCCACTAGCGCGCTTAAAGAGGCCCTAGAGGAACAGGGTGTGCCCTTTAAGGTCGATGAGGGCGGGGGGGCATTTTATGGACCTAAGATTGACATCAAAATCACGGACGCGATTAGGCGCAAATGGCAGTGTGGCACCGTGCAGGTGGATATGAATCTACCCGCGCGTTTTCATCTCAGTTATGCGAGCGAACAAGACAGCCCAGAAATGCCTGTGATGATTCACCGCGCCATCTTAGGATCGTTTGAGCGTTTTATCGCCGTGCTTACAGAACACTATGGCGGAAATTTCCCATTTTTCATTGCACCCGTGCAGGTCGCGCTCGTGCCCATTTCTGCAGACCAACACGATTACGCACAAGACCTTTGCACCCAACTACGCCATGCAGGCATTTTTGCAGAAGTGGCAAACAAAAATGAGAGTTTAGCCAAGCGTATCCGCACCTTAGAAAAACAAAAAGTGCCCCTGATTGCGGTGATAGGGGCTAAAGAAACCCAGGAGAATGCCCTAGCTATTCGCGATCGCGCTTTAGGAGAACAATACACTATGGACAGCAAGGAGTTTATCAACATGTGTCAAGAGAAAATGCAAGAGGTTAGTTTTTGAGTAAGGATGTCTTGTTGAATGACGCGATCTCCTTTAGAGAAGTGCGTTGCGTGGGCGATGGAGGCGAGCAATTTGGCATTATCAGCGCAGCAGAGGCGTTAAAAATCGCACGCAACAAGGGCTTAGATTTAGTGCTCATTAGTGCGAATGCTAAACCCCCCGTGTGCAGAGTGATGGACTATGGCAAATACTGCTACCAAGCCGAGAAAAAACTCAAAGAAGCTAAAAAGAAACAAAAGCAGATCGAGATCAAAGAGATCAAACTCTCCACCCAGATCGCCCAAAACGACATCAATTACAAAGTCAAACACGCTAGGGAGTTTATAGAGGAGGGCAAGCATGTCAAATTTAAAGTGGTCTTGCGTGGAAGAGAGAGTCACGACCCTAAAGCGGGTTTAGATGTCCTGCAACGCGTGCATGCGATGATGAGCGATATTGCGGACGCGCAAAAAGAACCCAAGACAGAGGGGCGTTTTGTGATGTGGCTCTTCGTGCCTCAAAAAAAGTAAATTTAACAGAAAGGAGAAGACATGCCTAAGATGAAAACCAATCGTGGGGCAGCCAAACGCTTCAAGGTGAAAAAGAGCTTGATCAAGCGTGGGAGTGCTTTTAAAAGCCATATTTTGACTAAAAAAAGCCCTCAGAGAAAAGCCAATCTCAATAGCCCCCACTATGTGCACCCTACGAATTTGCATTCTGTAGCTAGCATGTTGTGTAAAGCGTAGTAAATCCCCCTTGCGTGCCTTTTGCACAAACAGGGAAAGTTTGATCTAAATCACACCTATAAGGTAAAGGAAAATTATGAGAGTTAAAACCGGTGTGGTGCGCCGCCGCCGCCACAAAAAAGTCTTAAAACTAGCGCGCGGGTTTTATAGCGGACGCCGTAAGCATTTTAGAAAAGCCAAAGAACAATTAGAACGCAGTTTATGCTATGCCTTTAGGGATCGCAAGCAGAAAAAGCGCGATTTTAGAAGTCTGTG
This sequence comes from Helicobacter felis ATCC 49179, assembly GCF_000200595.1. NCBI lineage: Bacteria > Pseudomonadati > Campylobacterota > Epsilonproteobacteria > Campylobacterales > Helicobacteraceae > Helicobacter > Helicobacter felis. Next base: position 888,964 of record NC_014810.2, read on the forward strand.
GATTGTGCGTATCAATGCGGCATGTCGCATGCACAATACGAGTTATTCTAGGTTCATGCACGCTTTAAAGAGCGCAAATATCGAGCTCGATCGTAAGGTCTTAGCGGATATGGCGATGTCAGACGCGCACGCTTTTAGCGCGTTATTAGAGCAAGTTAAAGTGCATCTTTAACTCAAAGGCGCGTTAATGCGCGCCGAGTATTTTTAGTAATTTTACCTTCACGCGCTTTGCTAATGCGCCCCATCCTTCAGCTAGTAAGCGTTGTTTTACGATCTAAAGAATTGTTTAAAAATCTCTACATTCCATTTTTAAAAATGCTACCTGAAATTACTTGAATGAGATTACTCGTTGATTAACCCTAATATTGTAAAATAAGCCTATCAATACAGTAAAGTTTTGGCATGGGTTTGGGGCGTTTATTTTTCAACCGAGAACTTTCATGGCTACAATTTAACACGCGGGTTTTAGATCAAGCTTGCGATACTAGGCTACCTCTTTTAGAGCGTCTGAAGTTCTTAGCAATTTATGGCACGAATTTAGACGAGTTTTACATGATTCGCGTGGCTGGACTTAAGCACTTGAGTGAGGAGGGTGGGCTTAAGGTGGGGGCTGGTCAAATGAGTCATGACGAACAGCTTAAGAGCATCCACCACTATTTGCGCACCGAGCAACACGTGGTGCAGGAGCAATTTTTGCACCTCAAGGAAAAACTAGCCGATGCGGGTTTGTGCTTAGTGGATGGGGTGCAGGAGCTTTGTCAAAAACATCAAAACAAATTGCAAGATTACTTTGAAGATACCCTTTACCCTTTAGTCGTGCCCATCGTGCTAGATTCAGCGCGCCCTTTTCCTTTTTTAAGTAATTTAAGCTTTGGGTTGGTGCTGAGTTTAAAACGCTACAAACATGCGCATAAAATCTACGGAATTATTAAAATCCCTGCGGTAGTCAAGCGTTTTGTAGAAGTGGAAAAAGGATTGTTTGTCCCTGTTGAGGAAGTGGTGCGCGAATTTGCCCCTCTGCTTTTTGAAAAACATGATGTGTTGGCTAGCATGGTTTTTAGAGTAACCTGCGATGCGGATATGGAGATTATCGAGGATGAGGGGCATGATTTAGCGGAGTTGGTTAGCAAGGGTTTGAGGACGCGTAATCGGGGCGATGTGGTGCGCTTGGAAGTGAGCGGGTCGCATGAAAAATTACTAGAATTTGTGAAACATAAAATGCCCGGGGTGGATGTCTATAAAAGCCATATTCTATTAAACTTGGGTTCTTTATGGGAATTAGTGAATGCCAAAGGGTATAGCGCGCTCAAAGCCCCCACTTTTCATCCTAAGGTGCTCCCCCCTTTAAGTGATTTGGAAAATCATGCGGATATGTTTGATCTGCTGGATAAACAAGATATTTTTCTCTTCCACCCTTATGAGAGCTTTGATCCCATTGTGCAATTTATCCAAGATGCAGCCAAGAACGAGCAAGTGCTCTCTATCCGCATGACTCTCTATCGTGTGGGTAAGGAATCTCCCCTTGTGAAGGCATTGACAGAAGCTGCTCCCCATAAACAAGTGAGCGTGCTTGTAGAACTCAAAGCGCGCTTTGATGAAGAAAATAATTTACATTGGGCTAGAGAGTTAGAGGATGCTGGTGCGCATGTCATTTATGGCTTACCTAAGTTGAAAGTGCATGCCAAACTCGCCCTTGTGGTGCGCAAAGTAGGGGATCAAATTAAAGAGTATGTGCATTTGAGCACGGGTAATTACAATATCCAATCAGCCAAAGTTTATACAGACATCAGTCTGCTTACCTCCAATAGACAGATTGCTTATGATGTCTTAAAGTTATTCCACTCTCTTAGCACAGGAGTGTCTGGCAAAACGCATCTACAAACTCTCTTTATGGCACCCAGACAGATTCGCGATCAAATGCACAATCTCATTCAAGCAGAAATGCGCTTTAAAGAAAGGGGGCGTATTATTCTAAAGGCTAACGCCTTAGTCGATCCGGACATTATTCAAGACCTCTACGAAGCGTCGCGTGCGGGAGTGAAGATCGATCTTATTATTCGGGGCATTTGTTGTTTGCGTCCTCAAGTAGAGGGCATGAGTGAAAATATCCGCGTTTATTCCATTGTGGGCAAATACTTAGAACACGCTCGTATTTACTACTTTGCCCACGACCCTGCTAAACTCTACTTTTCTAGTGCGGATATGATGACACGCAATTTAGACAAACGCGTAGAGTTGCTAATTCCTGCCCCCTCTAAGACAATCCAGCGTAAATTATTTCATATTTTGCATACCCAGCTTAGAGATACTGCCCAGTCTTATGCGCTAGAGCCCGATGGCACTTATAGCAAAACCCCATGCGAGGATGTCTGTTTTGATGCGCAGGCTTTTTTCGAACAGGAGGTGGAAAAAGCGCATGGCTAGAGTTTATGATGTGGCCAAAAAGCTTTTGTTTGCGTTGGAACCTGAGAGTGCGCACGCCTTAGCCGAGCAGGGCTTGAAGTTTTTAAGTGGATGTCCTTGGCTAGCGCGCCCCTACCAACATCCCATGCTAGAAAATGAGATTTTAGGTATGCGCATGCCCAATCCTATCTGTCTAGCGGCCGGGTTTGATAAAGACGCCACCATGCTAGCTGGGTTAAATCAGCTAGGTTTTGGAGGGGTTGAGGTGGGCACGGCCACCCCGCGCCCTCAATATGGCAACCCTAAGCCCCGTTTATTTAGATTTCCTGAACAAGAGAGCTTGCAAAATGCGATGGGATTTAATAACAAGGGTATCACACGCCTAGTGCAACGCTTAGAGCGTGTGCGTCCTTTAAATTGTCTTGTGGGAGTCAATGTGGGCAAAAATAAAGACACCCCCCTAGAAAAAGCCCTAGAAGATTATCAAAGCGTGCTAACAACAAGCCTAGGAGTGGGCAACTATTATGTTTTTAATCTTTCCTCGCCCAACACGCCCAATCTTAGAGACTTGCAAAATAACGCCTTTGTGGGCGAACTTTTTAGCATGGCGCGCGCGCTCACACACAAGCCACTTTTTTTAAAAGTCGCCCCCGATTTGCCCAGTGATGCGCTTTTAAAAGTCTGTGCTAGCGCGCTTGAACATGGCGCACATGGGATTATCGCGACCAATACCACAATGGAATATAGCCTTTTGCCCGGGGCTAAGAGTGTGGGGGGGATTAGTGGGCAAGTTTTAAAAGCTAAGAGCCGAGAAGTTTTTAAGCACATTGCACAGGCATTTTTTGGAAAGGCGATTTTGGTTTCTGTAGGGGGGATTGATAGCGCGCAAGAGGCATATACGCGGATTAAAATGGGCGCGCATTTTGTGCAGGTTTTCACGGGTTTTATTTATCAAGGCCCGCTGATCTGTAGACAAATCAATCAAGATATAGTAAAATTACTCCAAAGAGATTCTCTAGCCTCCTTAAAAGAGGCTATCGGGATTGGGCGGTGATTAGGAATGTTGTTGTGGATTTTGCGGGTTTCAATCTTAATTTTATTAGGAGCGTTCATGGCTGATGCAACAGAACAGAAATGCCCATCTTGTGCGCTTTTGCCTAAATACTACAGCACGACTTTAGACAATGGTTTACAGGTTGTCGCTGTGCCCTTGGCCAATAAAAGCGGGGTGATCGAGGTAGATGTGCTCTACAAAGTGGGTTCGCGCAATGAGATGATGGGTAAAAGTGGGATCGCCCACATGCTCGAACACATGAATTTTAAAAGCACTAAGCATTTAAAAGAGGGCGAATTTGATGCGATTGTAAAGGGTTTTGGAGGGGTGAGCAACGCTTCTACTAGCTTTGATTACACCCGTTATTTTATCAAGGCGAGCAACACGCATTTAGATAAATCCTTAGAGCTTTTTGCGGAAATGATGGGGTCTTTGCAACTTAAAGAAGAGGAATTTTTGCCCGAGAGAGAGGTTGTTGCCGAAGAGAGATTATGGCGCACAGATAACTCTCCTTTGGGCTATTTGTATTTCCGCTTTTTCAATACCGCTTTTGTGTACCACCCTTACCATTGGACTCCCATCGGTTTTATGGAAGACATCAAAAATTGGAAGCTCAAGGATATTAAAGATTTTCACTCCTTGTATTACCAACCTAAAAATGCTATCGTGCTTGTAGTGGGGGATTTAGACCCCAAACAAGTTTTTGAACAAGCCAAAAAGCATTTTGGCCCTATCAAAAACAACACGGCTAGCAACATCCCCGGGGTGTATATGCAAGAGCCTTTACAAAATGGCTTGAGAGAAACCACTATCCACAAACAAGACCTTTCTTTAGAGTGGTTGGCCATTGGCTATAAAGTCCCTCCTTTTGCCCACAAAGATCAAGTAGCCCTCAACGCTTTAGCCAAATTGCTCACTCAGGGCGATAGCAGTTTGCTTAAAAAAGATTTGGTTGATCAAAAGCGTTTGGCTTCTCAGGTATTTGCCCAAAATATGGAGCTCAAAGACGCGAGCGTGTTCTTGTTTATTGCAGGGGCTAACCAAAATGTAGAAGCTCTCAAAATCAAGCAAGAAATCTTAAACATCCTAGATCAAATCAAACATGGCGGAATCACCCAACAGCAACTAGATAAAGTTAAAGTAAATCACCGCGCAGATTTCATCGCCAGCTTGGAAGATTCCTCAGATGTGGCTGAAATCTTTGCCGAATATCTCACACAAGGAGATATTAAAGATATTGCAGAATACCAAGCCCAGTTTGACGCGTTGGAGGTTAAAGATATTGTCCGTGTCGCCAATGAATACTTCCGCGATAATGTCTATAGTAGTGTCGTGCTTAAGCCTTAAAATATGAATGCTCTGAGTGCTTTAATCACCCCCTTTAAAGCGGATTTACAAGTCGATGAGCTGACCTACGCCAAACTCATCGAGCGTCAGATTAAACAGGGTATGGACGCGTGCGTGCCTGTGGGCACCACTGGCGAATCGGCAACTCTGACCCATCAAGAGCACATGCGTTGTATTGAAATCGCCATTGAGGTGTGTAAACCTAAAGGGGTCAAGGTTTTGGCCGGTGTGGGGAGCAACGCGACCAGCGAGTCGATCATGTTGGCTACTTTCGCCCAGAAAGTAGGCGCAGATGGGATTTTATGCGTGAGTCCTTACTACAACCGCCCCACTCAGCAAGGACTTTTTGAGCACTATAAAGCTATTGCTAACTCTGTAGAAATTCCTTTAATTCTTTATGATGTGCCCGGGCGCACAGGGGTGCAAATTGCCACACAAACCGCAGCTAGACTTTTTAAAGAGGTCAAAAATGTCGTGGGGATCAAAGAGGCCTCCGGGATGATGCAAAGATTGCCCGATTTGGATCGCTTTGCTGAAGGGATTTTAATCTACAGCGGTGAGGATAAACTCAACCATGCCATTATGGCTTGTGGGGGTGTGGGGGTGATTTCTGTAACGGGGAATTTACTCCCTAATAAAATTTCTGCATTGGTGCAAAGCGCGCTCAAAGGGGATTTAGCCACTTCGCGCGCGATCCAAACAGAGCTTTATGACATCAATACAGCTCTCTTCTGTGAAACTAACCCCATTCCTATCAAAGCAACAATGCACATGGCAGGCTTGCTTCCTCATCTAGTTTACCGACTTCCCCTAGTGGCTCCTAGCGTAGAAAATTTACATTATTTAGAAACCATCTTAGAGAAATACGAGGTATTGGCATGAATGTATCAGAGCAAACCATGCGGGGTAAAACCTTAGTGGTGAGTGGAGCGACACGCGGAATTGGTAAGGCAATTGCTTATAGATTTGCCCAAAATGGAGTCAATGTAGCGTTCACTTACAATAAAAACGAGGAAGAGGCCACCAAAATCGCCACCGATCTTGAAGCGACTTATAAGGTAAAAGCCAAGCCCTACCGCTTAGATATTTTAGAACCTGAACAATATATTGATCTGTTTAAGCAAATTGATACAGATTTTGATCGCGTGGATTGCTTTGTTTCTAATGCGATCATCTATGGGCGCTCTGTGGTAGGGGGGTTTGCTCCCTTTATGCGTCTCAAGCCTAAGGGTCTAAACAATATCTACACCGCCACCGTGCTAGCCTTTGTCGTGGGAGCACAAGAGGCCGCCAAACGCATGAAGCTTGTAGGCGGGGGAGCGATCGTTTCTTTGAGCTCTACAGGCAACCTAGTCTATATGCCCAATTATGCCGGACATGGTAATTCCAAAAATGCAGTGGAAACCATGGTTAAATACGCCGCTACAGACTTGGGCGAGTTTGGAATCCGCGTGAATGCGGTAAGTGGAGGGCCTATTGATACGGATGCGCTCAAAGCCTTCCCAGACTATGCAGAAATTAAGCAAAAAGTAGAAGAACAATCTCCCTTAAAGCGCATGGGGCATCCTACAGATTTAGCCGGTGCAGTGTATTTTTTATGCGACCCGACTCAGAGCGCGTGGCTAACTGGACAAACAATCGTTGTAGATGGTGGCACAACCTTTAAATAAGGGTTGATCCTTGTATGACCATTTTTATAGAGAATAGTCCCGAACTCCAAAGTGCTAGGAGATATATCCTTGTTGCGATGTCGTTGGGGTTGGTGCTTTGGCTCGCTGTTTCTATCGGCTTGCTCTCTTGGTTCTTAGACTTCAAAGGACTTCTCGCGATTTTCAAGTCTTATCTTTTTTTATGGCTCACCATGTTTATAGCCCAAGTAGTAGGCTATTACAAACTAGCAAAGGTGAGCCGTAATCTCTTGCTGTTTAGGTATGCCGCCTTTCCTTATATTGCTGACGCGCTTTTATCCTTGTGTGGGTTGTTGTTGTCTAAAAGCATTGTAGATATTGTAGGTATGGCGTTGCTCAAGTTTTTAACCTTAGTTTTTTATGCTTACTATAGTTACTGCTTGTGTGCAGAGCTCACACGCGTAACCCAAGACCCCTTATTCAAGCGCGGAGTGTTGGTTATAGGGCTGTGTTTTGCGTTCATTTTATCTGTGGGGGCAATTTTAGGGAATGCACACGTATATAGAATTGTCATTTTTGGAGTGGGGGCGTTGGGGGCGTTGGGGGCATTAGCAGGTTGGGGCATGATTATGCTGGGTTTTGTGCGACTCAAACAAATTAGTTGCCCTTAAGAGGCATTTATGCTAGCCAAATTTGCCCGCAATATCCCCAATATTCTAACCATCCTACGCATTTTCCTAGCGATTTTTTTGCTCTTTTTTATTTTGCATGGGGAATCGGTATTCAAGCTATCCACACTTTATGCCAACTACATCGAATCGTCGATCTTCTTGGGTGCCGCGCTCACGGATTTTTTAGACGGCTATATCGCTAGAAATTACCACCTCAAAACCTTGTTTGGAGAAATCTTTGACCCCCTCGCCGATAAAATCCTCATCTTGGCTGCCTTTTTAGGTTTGCTCTACTTAGATCGCATCAATCCGTGGGTTCCCTTTGTAATCTTAGGGCGAGAGTTTTTCATCGCAGGTTTGAGAATCTCCGTCTCCAACATGGGTAAAAGCATTGCAGTGAGTCGTTTGGGCAAATATAAAACTTTCTTACAAATTATTGCCATCAGCTCTCTTTTGGCGGACCTGCACTTGGGCAGTGTGGTCGTGGGGTATTATTTAGTTGCCCTTGCCCTCTTTGCTACCCTCTATTCGGGTATGGATTATGTGATCAAATACTACCGCCTTGTGCGGACTTTGGAAGTTTAGTGGGCTGGCTTGCCTCCATTATAGCTTTAGGCTTTTTGATCTTCTTCCACGAATTGGGGCATTTTGTAGCAGCGCGTGTGTGCGGGGTGGGAGTGGAAGTTTTTAGTATCGGTTTTGGGCGCAAACTTTGGGCTAAACACTTGGGCAACACCCAATACGCTCTCTCTGTGATCCCGCTAGGAGGCTATGTCAAACTTCAAGAAAACCCTATAGAGAATCCAAAGAGCTACCCTAACCAACCTTTTTATAAAAAGCTCGTTATCTTAAGCATGGGTCCCCTCTTTAATCTCTTGCTTGCCTTTGGGATTTATCTGGGCGTAGGCTTGGTAGGGCATGCCAGTTTAGCCCCTGTGGTGGGCGCACTCGCCCCTGAGATGCCCGCTATCAAAAGTGGAATCAAAGTAGGGGATCGCATTGTATCCGTGAATGGCACAGCCATTAAGGATTGGGAATCTCTTTATCAAGCCATCCAGCGCACACAAGGGGCTATTACACTACAAATTCAGCGCGATCAACTCCTCCATATCACCCTCACCCCCACCCTCAAAACCACGCAAAACGCCTTTAAAGAGAGCGTGCAAACCAAACTTATAGGCATCGCCCCATCTAAAGAGCAGATATGGATACGCTATGGGTTTTTGCAATCCACACAACGCGCTTTTGGCCAGCTTGTGGATATGTGCGCGCTGATTTTTAAAGGGATTGAAAAACTTTTTATAGGCGTGGTGAGTGTGTCTGAAATTAGCTCGGTAGTAGGGATTGTGGATTTTATGGCACACCAACAAAATCTAGCCTTACTCTTGAGTGTTGCTTTTATTTCGATCAATTTAGGGGTGTTAAATCTTTTGCCCATTCCCGTGCTAGATGGAGGGCAGATGGTCATCGTGCTCTATGAAAGCCTTACTAAGCGTAAGCTCAAAAGCGAGCATTTAGAAAAGCTCAATTTGCTAGGCATAGCTTTACTCATCGCCTTGATGGCTCTAGGCTTGTTTAACGATGTGCGCCGCTTGGCAGGCTAACCCTTCAAAATTTCACCTCTGTAAAACTCTTTTAGCTAGCCTTGTTGTGTCGATTTACGCACCCTTGAGAGCTGAGGATTCGGGTATTTTTTTAGGGGGTGGTTTTCAGTATGCGCCTTTACTCTCCACGCTCCCCCCCTTAAAAAAGAACATCTTTATGGGGGCGATGTAGAAATGGGTTGGATGAGTTTTTTATGCCAAAAAAAATCTAAGAATAGCCCCTATTGCGCCAAGAGTAGCCCTTTTGGAATGCGCTTCTACGCCCTTTTTAACCGCCAATTTGGTAACCATAACACCTTGCAAAATTACTTTGCAGGGGGTGCTCTCGACTTACTCTTTAATTTCCTAGACAACACCACATGGACTTTTGGGGGCTTTGTGGGGGGAGCTGGTGGGGGGAGTGTTTGGAAGTTGCCCAACAACTCCTATGCCAATTTCCAATTTATGATCAATGTGGGTTTGCGCTTTACATACGCTTATACAAGAGCTCTAAATGGGAGCTACAAATGGAATAAACGCATCAAATGGCAGAAGATCGCATCCCTACAATTAGGAGTTATAAAACTTATAGAGATATTGTTGTGTTTGTGAATTACACATGGGGGACATGCTGGGGAACTTTGCGCAACTGCCACCAAAAAGACATCGTCCCTTACAAACTTTCTCAATAAGTTTAATCAAATTAAAGCTTGATAGGTGCTATTATTCTGATCTTTATTTCACATTGATAAAGGAAGTTTTGGTATGTTCAGCAAACAGCAAACAGCAAACAGCAAACGCTACGCGCCTGCTCTCTAAGACTTTATTAGCCAGCACATTAAGCTTTTTTACTCTAGCCCCTCTAAGTGCAGAGGATAATGGCGCATTTGTAGAGGGCGGGTTTGAGTATTCCAATTTTTCAAGTGTAAGTACAAATGTAATAAACTACTCCTCCAATTCTTCTACCCATATCCCCACTTACTATAACAACAATATCATCACCTACAATGGTAATCTTTATGGGATAAACATCCAAGTTGGATACAAACAATTCTTTGGTCAGAAAAAACATTTTGGGTTACGCTACTATGGCATAGCTAGTCTACAAATAGGAAGGGATAGCCCTATTTATGCAAACTTCACCAGTTCTGTTAGGGGTATAAACTCTGCTAATGTCTTTGGCGGAGTGGGTATCGACGCCCTCTTTAACTTCTATGAAAGAAATAAGCGCACATTTGGGGGTTTTGCCGGTGTGGCGATTGGGGCGAGTTCATGGTGGAATCATACCTCTTACCACAGTGGCAAGGCAGAACAAATTAACCAAGATGGAGGCAAAGCTACTTTCTCACCCACTTTCGTGCAATTCATTGTCAATGTTGGTCTTAGAACTAACTTTACCAAACATCAAGGCTTTGAATTTGGTGTGCGTGTCCCTACTATTGACGATCCCTATTTTACAATTCACGATGATAAGGCGACAGGTTTAAGTTTAAGCGGTTCAAGTTTAACCTATAGACGCAATGTGTCTCTCTATTGGAACTATATCTACAACTTCTAAACCGCAGGTTTGGTTTCTACAAGTTGGGAAGGTTGGCGGTGCGCAAACTTGTAAAAGGGTTGGCTAGCTATATGCAGGGGGATATGTTGCTCTCCTTGCACCCAAAACGCGCCCCCATCGGGCATGCCATAAACGATCGCTTGAGGATTGAGGGCTAAAAATTCGGCGATTCTCTCTTGGCGACTCTCGCCCTCATGGTGAACCGAGCTAGTAGGAAAATGCGGGTTAATTTGGTAGGACACTAAATTTAAAGCCTGCAAACTAGGGGGGTAAGTGATGGGCATGTCATTGGTGGTGTGGATACTAGGAGTCGCCACATTGGATCCAGCCGACCAGCCCAAATAAGGCACACCCGCTTTAACGCGCTCCCTAATCACCTCTAATAAATCATGTTGATACAAACCTTCTAAGAGTTTAAAACTATTCCCTCCATTCATGATAAAACCCGCGCAGGTGTGGATAATCTCTAATCCTTGATGCACGCCCACTACTTCCACGCCAAAATCTTTTAAGAGTGCGTACATGTTGGTTTCGCATTCCTCTTGACTTCTAAGCACGCTCCCATAGGCGATTAAAGCGAGGCGTTTTCCCTTAAGCTCGTGGCGTGTGATAAAATCTTGAATCCAAGGCAGAGCGTAGGTTAAAAACTTGCCCTGATAGAGCGCGCCAGAGAGCAGGAGTAAATTCATGCCTGATTTTCTAGTTGCACAATGCGATTCCAAGTGGCGATCACTGAGTCAGGATTGAGCGAGAGGGAGCTAATGCCATGCTTGACTAGAAACTCTGCTACTTCGATGTAATCGCTGGGGGCTTGTCCGCAAATCCCACAATACTTGCCATGCTTTTGACACGCCTCAATGGCGCGCTTAAACATCTCCAACATCACCGGGTTGCGCTCATCAAAAACATGGCTGACTAATTGCCCGTCTCGATCCACGCCTAGAGTGAGTTGGGTTAAATCATTCGAACCAATCGAAAAGCCATCAAATAAGCTCAAGAAGTCATCGGCTAAGATCACATTGACGGGCAACTCGCACATGATATAAATCTCTAGCCCGTTTTTGCCCGATTCTAGTCCATTTTTGCGCAGAATTTCTAAGACCTTTTTAGCCTCCTCGATGGTGCGCAAGAAGGGGATCATAATTTTCATATTGCTCAGTCCCATTTTTTCACGCACCATACATAGAGCCTCACACTCCCACGCAAAGGCTTCCTTATAAAGGTCTGAATAATAACGACTAGCCCCCCTAAAACCTAACATGGGGTTTTCCTCATGAGGTTCGTATGCGCTTCCTCCTAGCATGCGCATGTATTCGTTAGACTTAAAATCGCTGGTGCGCACAATCACCGGCTTAGGATAAAAGGCAGCACTGATCATCCCCATCCCCTCAGCGATCTTTTTGACAAAGAAATCTTTAGGACTCTCATAGCCTGCGATTAAGTTTTCCAACTGATCGCGCTCGGGCACGCTTTTATTGTGGTGCAAATCCACGAGGGCTAGGGGGTGGGCTTTGATCTGATTGAGCATGATAAGTTCCATGCGCGCTAGCCCTACGCCGTGATTGGGTAATTGGGAGAATTTAAACGCCTTTTCTGGGTTGCCAATGTTGAGATAAATTTTAGTTTTGGGCTCTTGCATGGCATCCAAAGCGATACGCTCCACTTCAAAAGCATGTGCGCCTGCATAGATATAGCCCGTTTCCCCCTGTGCGCACGAGATGGTAACCTCCATGCCCGTATAAAGCGACTCGGTTGCCCCAATCGCCCCTACGATGGTGGGCACGCCAATTTCTCTAGCCACAATGGCAGCATGGCAGGTGCGCCCACCCCGATTGGTAACCACCGCGCTCGCCTTTTTCATAATGGGCTCCCAATCCGGATCGGTATTATCTGTAACTAAAATCTCCCCCTCCTTAAAGATATTCATGTGATCTAGGCTATTGATCACGCGCACTTTTCCAATGCCAATCTTGCCCCCAATCGCCTTACCCGTGAGCAATACTTCTTTAGGGGGCGCGCCTTTGAAGTGATACTTTTCATACACCTTTTGGCTCTGCTTTTGACTCTGCACTGTTTCTGGGCGCGCTTGCACGATGAAAATCTCTCCGCTATCCCCATCCTTTGCCCATTCGATGTCCATGGGGCGGTATTGCCCCGCTTCTTTGGTGTAATGGGCTTCAATGATGGCTGCATCGCGCGCTAAACTCAAAATATCGCTATCACTCAAAGAAAAACTTTGTTGTTCTTTGGGAGTGGTGGAAATGGTTTTAGTGGGGTGTTCACTCCCTCGAGAGGCATAGACAATTTTATTACTCTTATCGCCTAGCTGGCGTTTAATAATGGGTTCTTTGCCTTGTGCTAGAGTGGGTTTAAAGACATAAAACTCGTCCGGATTGACCAATCCCCCCACCACGCTCTCCCCCAAGCCCCAAGAAGAAGTGATAAAGATCGCGTCTTTAAAGCCTGTTTCGGTATCAATAGAAAACATCACCCCCGCGCTGGCTTTATCCGCACGCACCATCTTTTGCACCCCCACACTTAGCGCGACCTTGAGATGATCAAAGCCCCTAGAAGCGCGGTAACTAATAGCGCGATCGGTAAAAAGCGAGGCTAGACACGCCTTGATATAGTGGATGAGTTCGGTTTTGCCCTTGACATTCAAATAGGTATCTTGTTGGCCCGCAAAAGAGGCATCGGGCAGGTCTTCTGCCGTAGCCGAGCTACGCACCGCTACATCGGCTTCACGCATATTGTATTCATCGCTAAGCATTTGATAGGCTTGCAGGATTTCATCGCGCAGGTCAGCAGGTAGGGGTGTGCCAAAGATGAGATCGCGAATCTGCTTAGAGCGCATTTTGAGCACATCCAATTCGGTCGCATCCACGCCCTCTAATAAAGTTACAATCTGGGCTTTAATGCCCCCCTTTTCCAAAAGATACCAATAGGCATCGCTGGTAATGGCAAAACCATTAGGCACTTTGATCCCACTGGGCACGAGTTCTTGAAACATCTCTCCAATACTCGCATTTTTCCCCCCGACTAGATTGATGTCTTTGTTGTTGATCTCTTTATAAAATTTGATATAGCGCATAAGACCCCTTTATGATGTGGTGTGAAAAATTATAACATGGGCTCTTCTAGCCTGACCTCCACCACGCCCCTAATGGCATTGGTGGCATAAATCTTATCCGCCCGTTTTAAGTCCTCTAAACTCAATTCCTTAGGAGTGCAACGCCCCGCCTCAATCAAGCGTGTGATCCCCACTCCCTTTAAAAGCCCTCCATGAAAAGCGGGGGTATAGAGTTGCCCTTCTATTTCTAAAAGCAAATTGCTACGCGCCCCTTCGCTCAAGAGTCCCTCAGGGGTATAGTGCAACACATCAAAACAAAGCCCTTTAGCAATGAGCGCGCGCGCCTCTTCATACCAAGGGGTGTAGGTGGTCTTGTGGGCTAAAAAGTCGTTATGCGGATCTAGGGGTTTTTGAGCTAAAAGGAGTTTAGTGCTTTTGGGGGGTTCTAGGGGGCTGTATTCTAGGCTATGACTCCCATCCTTATGCCATAAAAGACGCAAAATGCCATCTTGGGTAGGTTGGTAAGTTTCTAGCCAATTTTCATAGACGAAATTAAAATGATGCGCGCTTGCTTTTAGACGCTGAGCGTGCAGTTCTTTATGGCAAATTTCTAAGTGGCGCACTAACATGGTTTCAATGAGGCTAAATTCCACTTTAGGCAGAATAAAGAAACTCTTTAAATAACACTCTTGGTATTCGGATTCAAGCTGGCTAGCCTGAGTTACCCCACTGCCCACACACAGGGTGTAGGTTTGGCTCTGTGGTGGCGCGCTCATGGTGCGGATGGGCACATTAAAAAGAGCCTGCTTAGAATCTATCACCCCAATCGCTCCGCAATACACGCCCCGCTGGTGTTGTTCTAAATCTTGTATGAGTTGCATGCTTTTTGCTTTGGGTTCGCCAGTAACTGAGCTGGAAGGAAAAATCGCCTGCAAAATGGGGAAAAGCTGGGGGTTTTTAAGCGCGCCCACCAAAGTAGAGGTCATTTGAAAAAGGGTCGGATGGGCTTCCACTTCGCACAGCTGTGTAACCTCCACCTTGTGGGCGATTTGGGCGAGTTCTTGAGCAAAGAGATCGACCACCATTGTATTTTCGTTGCGGTTTTTAGGATCGTTTTGCAAAAAGGCGCGGTTGTGTGCGTCTTGATCTGGGGTTGCCCCGCGCGCGATCGTGCCCTTCATGGGTTTGACTCGTATGCTCTGCGTAGTATAATCCAAATCAAAAAACAATTCGGGCGAAAAGCTTAAAATAGTTTCAAAGGGACTGGGCAAAAAAGCGCAATAGGGGGTGTGTTGGTTGCGCAGCACTTGTTCAAAGATAGCGCGCGCAGGGGCGTGGGTTGTAAGATGCAGGGGCAAAGTTAAATTTACCTGCGCGCATTCTCCCTTGCTAAATACCTCTTGAACGGTATTAAATTGATGGGCGTAGGTGTTAAAGTCTATGGGGGTGCTGATTTGGGGGTGAAAAACCATGTTTTCTGGGGGCTTAGGGGTGTAGGGTTCTTTGCTAGCAAACTGGGTAAAGTAAGCAATGGGAGTGGTGCTATGGGTTGTGCTTAGAGCGTTGTAGTGGATATAACCCACAAAGTAGCCTGTGTGGCGTTGTGCATCCATACGCTCACATAAATCCTGTAATTGGGCGTGGTGGAAGGCTTGAAAACTCTGCAGGGGCTGGGTGTAGTGAAACTCCCCAAAGATGGCTTCTTGCATGTCAATCCTTATAGATAGCGTGGAATTTTTGTAGTAAAAAGGCAGGGTGGTAGCCCATTTTAGCTTGGCGTAAGCCCTCAATGCCTAAATCTTCTTCTCTATTGACTAGGGGGCAGTCTTTAAAGGCGTGGGCTAAGAGTTGTTGGTTAATCGTCTGGTAAGCCCCACGCACGCGCGGATCGGCTTTTTCAATGTGGATCACTGCCATATCTGCATTAATTCTCTCCCCAAAACTCATCGCCACAATGCGCCCCTCTATGCAAATAACCCCCCCTTGTAATTGCAAGGTCTCAAAGACCTTTAGTGCGCCTAAAATGCCCTGATGTTCCTCATCTAAAGCTCGATCTTCCTGCCCCAAAGCGCGCCACTGCTTGAGGGCATCCACAATCTGATCGCGGTTGTGCGCGCTGATGGGCTCGTAGGTGAAATGGGGGTATTGCTTTAAGAAGGCGTTGAGGTGGTTTTTCTTTTTATGGTATTTTTTGCCCTGCAGGGCAATGAGATCGGCGGTGTGATAAACATAATCAAAGCGATCTCGCTGAGGTTCAAAGTGAAAGGCATCAGGAAAATACGCCTCTAATTCTTGCTTGTGTTTTTCCTCTAGGGCGCGTAGTTCTAGTTTAGGTTCTAACTCTAAGAGGGCTTGAATGACCGCCCTTTTATCCCCTGCCCCAATGGGGTAAAAATAAAAGGGGGTTTGCTTAGGGTATTGGGTGCGGATCACCACGCAGCCATGCACAAGGGCTAGGCGAATGTCCCGAGCGTTTTGCCACAAATACAAATTGCTAAAATTCACATCCGACACGCTGAAGTGATCCGCCTGCAAATGCGTGTCTAATAGCCCTTTTAACTCCAAACTTAAGGGTTTAAATTCCACTTGTTCTCCGTGTGGTGGAATAAGCTCCCAAACATAGGGGCTCTAAATGGGTGGGCAATTCTAGGTCTATATTAGCTTCTAGCAAACACCCTAGCGGTGTAGCTAAAAAGTAGGGATTGTCATACCCACTCAAAAGGGCTTGTATTTGTCTTGTATGTGTGGGATCAAACCACCACGCCCGCCGTGTGGGGTTGTCCTGTGCCAAAAAGCCAAAACGCCCCACGAGCAAACACCATATGCCGGCAATTTTAAAGCTATGGGCGATCTCTAGGCGTTGTTGTGTAATGAGTTCTGCTAAGGCTTTGAGCCCTTGCGCGTAGGCATCACTCCCCCGCACCTCTAAAAGCCCATAATCCACGCCCTTAAGCAAAATCGCCTCAAAAAGTGCTAGAGGGTTGTAGAGTTTCAACTTAAACTTCTGCCCCAAAAGCCTTCTAGCTGTGTTGGCGTTGGTGCTAACCCCTACTTTTTCAGGGCTGGTTAGTCCCCTTGAAACCCCTAAAATCTCTGTATAAATGCTCTCTAATTGTCCCCCCACTTTCTTAAAAATCTGGGCTTCTCGCACAGGGTTATACACGCCTAAAGCTTCTCTTTGCTTTTCCTTAGCAATCTCTTGGCTTAAGACTAAACGGGCGTTTAAAAGTTTGCTTAATGCCTCATCAATTTGATCAATCTGTGCTCTTTTGGCATGGATACCCACACTCTCTAAGTGCCCGATCTCATGGGTGATGTTGTCAAAAAAGCTTTCTCTATCCCGTAAAATGCGCACGCGATCCTGCTCTACACCTAGCTCTAAAATCTTAGGACGGCTATTATAGTGGCTTGCCATACTCGCTCCATAAGCCCCCACCTGCTTAAAAAGGAGCAAATCCCCCCTAGTTACTCCCTTTAAAGGCACTTCTTTTAAAAAACAATCCGCGCTCTCACACACCGGACCCACAATGTCATAGATCGCCTCTGTGCCCTCTTGGGTATTGAGCACCTCCACACTATGGCGCGCTCCATACAAGGCAGGGCGCATAAGATCGTTCATTCCAGCATCCACAATAATAAAATTCTTACGCGCCCCGGGTTTGACATACTGCACACGGCTCACCAACACCCCACTATCTGCCACAATTCTGCGCCCCGGCTCACAGATTAAAGTGAGGTCTAGTTTTTGTGCGATGCTTTTAAGGGGTTTAGTGTAGTCTGCGATGCTAATTGCGCCCTTGCCCTCATCCACGCCCAAACCTCCGCCCATGTCTAAAAACTTGAGTTCTACCCCGCTAGCCATTAAAAAGCGTGCCAAAGCGTGCATTTTTTCGCCCGCTTCCTTGATGGGTTCTAGTTCAATGAGTTGGGAGCCAATATGACAATGCAGACCCACGGGCTCTAAAAAGGGAGATTGCTTGGCAAACATGAACATTTGCACGGCTTCTTTTTCTTCTACGCCAAATTTATTTTCCCATAGACCTGTAGAAATATAGGGGTGAGTTTGGGCATTGATATTAGGATTGACCCGCACACTGATACGCGCGGGAGTGTTCAAATCTGTGGCGATACGCTCAATGAGCTGAAGTTCCTCAAAAGACTCCACATTTAAAAATAAGATTTTGCTCTCTAAGGCTTCTTGAATCTCGCTCTCCAGCTTGCCCACCCCACTAAAGATAATTTTGTAAGAGGGAATGCCTGCTAGCAGGGCGCGGCGCACTTCATAAATAGAGACACAATCGCCCCCTGCTCCCAAGCGCGCCAAATGGGCTAACAAGCTCAAATTAGAATTAGCCTTGAGGGCGTAGCAAATCAGGGATTTAGCCCCGCTAAAGGCGTTTTTAAACTCTAAAAACGCTTCCTTGATTTGGTCAAAGTCGTAGAGATAAAAGGGGGTAGGGTGCGCGCTAGCAATGCGCACAATGCTGTCTTTATTCAAGAGATTTTTTTGGCTTCCAATGCCCTTAGCGCGTGTGCTTCTCCAATGTCAAAGGCTTTTTTATTGAGTTCTGCGACTTTTGCCGGCACTTTGGAGATCATCGTTTCGATCACTTGGGCGCGATCCACGCACTCCATCAGTGTTACTGTGATCGCTAGGGCAACCACGGATTGGGTGATGATATTGCCCACTTCATCTTTGGCGATAGTAATAATGGGGATTTTGTAAAGCTGAAACTTGGCTTCGTCCTCTGGAGTGGGGTGCGCTAAGTTAGGATCGACCACCACCACGCCCCCGGGCTTGACATCCTCCTTAAAGAGATTGTAACTGCTCTGTGCCACCGAGAGCATAAAATCGATCTCGCCCTGTTTAGCATAAGGGTAAATGATCTCCTCAGAGCTCAAAATAATATCCACTTTGGTAGGTCCGCCTCTCACTTGGCTAGTGTAGGTAGAGGTCTTGGTGCCAAACCCCCCGCTAGCAATCTTAGCCTCAGCTAAGATTTCCCCCGCCAACAAAACCCCCTGTCCGCCTACACCGGTAAAACGCAATTCCAAACTCATGGCTAGCTCCTCTCTTTCTTAGAAGCTTTTTCAATCACGCCCTCATACGCCTCGCAATATTCCATCTTAGAAGTATCGTGTTTGAGCACACCGGTAGGATACTTGCCCTCCCTCTCCTCAGGACTCAAGGCTTCATATTGGCGTTTGCTCACTAAGCGGGATTGAATCCACGCCAGAGTTTGGGCCGCTTCGCCCATTTTGTTTTTGCGCCCCAAATTGATATGGCAATTGCTATGTACATCCACAAAGCTAAAGCCCTTATGACTAAAGCCCTCCGCTAAAGTGCGCTCCAATCTCTTAGGATCGAGCACGCTCTCGCGCGCCACAAAACTCGCCCCAGCAGCCATGGTGATCTCACAGGGGTCAAAGTGGTTGTCAATATTGCCACTTTGGGCGGTAACCGTCCACATGCCATTAGGTGTAGTGGGGGAGGTTTGCGAATTAGTCAGCCCATAGATGAAGTTATTCACCAAGACTAAATTTAAATCGATGTTGCGCCTACAAGCGTGGATGGTGTGATTGCCCCCAATGGCAAAACTATCCCCATCCCCAGACACTACGATCACATGTTTTTTGGAGTTGGCTAACTTAATCCCCGTGGCGTAAGCTAGCGCGCGCCCGTGTGTGGTGTGCACGGTGTTGCAATTCACATACGAACTCATGCGCCCACTGCACCCGATCCCACTCACCAAGCACACATCATCCATATTCCAGCCCAAGCTATCAATGGCGCGGATGATGCATTTTAAAATCACTCCATCGCCACAGCCCCAACACCAGAGCGTGGGGGTTTTATCTACGCGTAAATACTCGTCATAATCAAATGCCATTAGAGCTCCTTTATTTTTAGCGCGATCTGCCTAGGGGTGAAAGGTCTCCCATCAGCTTGCAGTAACGCCTCTACTTTGCGCCCCATTACATGTTCGATTTCGTGCACATACTGCCCCTTATTGAGCTCCACCACAAGGATTTTTTCAAAGCGTGCGCCTAAAGCTTTCAAGCGTTCTTGGGGGCTGGGCCAAAGTGTAAGGGGGCGGAAAAAGCCGATTTTCTTGGGATAGTTTTGCGCTTTTAGATCTTTTAACGCCTCTTTGATGGCTAACGCACTCGAGCCATAGCCGATCACGAGCACATCTGCATCTTCTAAATCCATCTCTTCATTCTTGCACACAATGTCGCTTTTAGAGTCGATTTTGTTAAAGAGGCGATCGATGAGCGCGCCTCCAATTTGGGCATCCTCTGTGGGGAAACCAATGGGACCATGGTGCAAGCCCGTGATGTGGTAACGATAGCCCTTGAAAAAGGGATTGAGGATTGCCGACTCATCTTGGGGCACGCCGTAAGGTTGGTAATCCTTAGGATCGCCCTCAAAGACACGCCGATTCACCACGCTTTGTTGCACTTCTTGCAAGTCGGGCAATTGCACCCGACCATACATGTGCCCGATGGTTTCATCTAAGAGTAAGAAGACGGGAGTCATCAACATTTCAGCGAGGTTAAAGGCACGCAAGGTTTCGCTATAGATTTCCTCCAAATTGCCCGGAGCCAAAGTTACGGATTTAAAATCCCCATGCGAGGGGTGTTTTAAAAAGCTAATATCGCCCTGTGCAACCCTTGTGGGCATCCCTGTGGAGGGACCCGAGCGCATCACATCCACGATCACAAGAGGGGTTTCTGTCATGAACGCATAGCCGATTTGTTCCACTTTGAGAGAAATTCCCGGTCCTGAACTAGCCGTCATCGCCTTAACTCCGCTCATGCTCGCTCCCAAAGACACACACACGCCCCCGATTTCATCCTCCATTTGGATAAAATGCCCCCCATGCGCGGGTAAGAGCTTGCTCATCGCATGCATGATGTCTGAGCTAGGTGTGATGGGATAACCTCCAAAGAAGCGACAACCCGCATCAATAGCGGCTTTAGCCACTAAATCATTGCCATCAGAAATCACCTCTCTCATCGACCCCTCCCCTCTGCAACACTCTCTTCTAAGAGCATGTAATGATTGGCCCGCACTCTCACACCTCGCTTTTCAGCATCTTTGGACACCTTAGCAAATTTGAATTCTTTTTTCTCAGCGACATAGATTGCAAAATCCGGACAACCTAGTTCGCATTTACAACATCCAATACAGCTCTCTGGATAAGCCACCTTAGCCACTTTGCCTAAAATGTGATCCAAGCGCACACCCATACCCAGTACCCCTGCCGGACATACAGATACGCATAAATCACAACCCTTACAACGCGCCTCATTCACCCAAACGGGCACACCCTGAGGAGCTACCATCTTGGACATCAAAACTCCTTATTTTGTGAAAAAATCCCGCAATTTTAGCATTTAAATATTAAAATGCAACTAATATTTACTTGGTCGTTTCTACAACCTCTACTTGAATTTCTCCATTTTTGGCAGAAGGAAAAAAGATATCTAAATTAGGCGAAATAAACACACGGCTACCCTCTCTAATGATAATCACAGGGTTTAATTGGCTTTTATCTCTAAGAATTTGCGCTACGATTTGATTTAATCCCATGCCCGTTTGACGCGTCATCTGCATTAAAAGATAATCTCCAAAAAAATTATTTTTACCCGTTTTATTGGCGATTGCAGAGGTCAAGGCGATCAAAAGCCCATTGGAGAGAGTAGAAACTAGCAAGGGTAAGCCATAACGCTGGAGATTGTGAGTCATCATCTCACCCACAAGGCCACTATAACCTTTAATATCTGCACCTTTAGCGTTAGTGAGCATGATATTGACCCCTTTGGGCGTGATGATTCGAGTCCACACGATGTCCAGGCGGTATTCTCCCACTTTATCGGTATTATTGTAGTAACCAATCACTTTAGAGCCCTTAGGAATGAGGATAGTTTTGCCCATGCTAGCAAACACATCGCTTTCCACCTGCGCAATGGCCTTGCCCGCTAATTTAGAACTGATGGGCGTGATAAGAAAAGCTGGAATCATCTTATCGGCCGTGATAGTTCTAAAAAGTCTATTTTGATGGGTGGCGGTGTCTTTAGCTTTGAGGTTGTCAAACTCCTCTGTAGTGTTTTCTTGTATCTTTTCTGCATGGCTGGATTTAAAAGCTTGGATGCGCGTTGCTAATAAATCGTTTCTTTGAGTGTCCTCTTGGGGAGTGGGCGGTGGTGGAGAGTTTTCAGAAACTGACATTTGATGATCTAGCTCTTCTTGGAGTTGCTGGATGCGTGCGGTGGCTTCTTGGAGTTGGCTTTTAAGCTCTGCATAATCAGAGGAGACTTGCGGGGGAGGAGCGGGAGGTTCTTGAGGGGGGATAAAATGGTAATCTGCTAGAGGGTATTTGGCTTCTATGATTGTGGGTGATTGAGAAGTTTTAGGGCGGTGCACCCACAATGAAATGGTGATGATGGCTATAGCAATCGCAATAATAGAGAGGATTTTTTTAAGCCACGCGCCTTTCATTGTATGGATTAGCGGATGCGGCGGATACAAGCATGGAGTTTACCCTCTCGAAGAGTCCATTTATCCGCAATATCTTCAGCGATGAGGTAATCGCCCACAACGCGTGTATTAATGGGGTTGTCATAGCCATCCACGACTTTATAGGCTACGGGAAATTTAATCTGAGAGAGCAGATGGTTGAATTTAAAATAAGTAAAATGCGCGTCATTGAAGATTTCCAAAGGTTTGATTGGTTGTTTTCTAGCCACTTTGCACAGCCACAGACAAAACCATGCCCGTTTTTTAGCTCCAAGCACTTTATAGTTACGCTGGATTTGAGATCGATCCACGCGCATGCTATTAATTCCCTGCCCGATGATCAAATAGTCTTTATTGTCTGTAGTCTGTTGGGGTGGTGGTGTTGGCTCTGAACCCAAAAGTGCTAGAGAACCCGGGGTGTTAGAGCGGTGCTCAAAAAAATGTCGGTTAGAAACATAAACATTGAGCGCAGGGTTTTTGTTGCTCGTGTAAGTCGTAGAAAAGATATAAAAAGCGTAAATTTTACCACTCTTGCCAATGACACTTAAATTAGAATCAATCCCAATCTGCAAAGGCTTGAGGAGTAAAACATTACTATTTTGGTGCGTTTCTCTGAGTATTTTGCTACTAAAACCTACTAAGTCGCCTAAAATTACCTCTGCAATGGGTTCGTTGAAAATAAACATAGTAACCATTGCATAACGCAGACGGATTTTATAGGTCTCACCCAAATGGGCATCAATAAAAAGAGTGTTGTCTAGATCTGTGCGCCGTTTGTGAAAAAAGCTCCCTTGAATGGCATGGAGGTCTTGCATGGAATGGAGTGGCTCCTCTTCTTCTTGCACCTCTTCCTCATCGGATTCTTCTGTGTGAGTAGGTGGGGGCGGAGTGATGGTAGGCAGATTAGGATTCGCCTTTGCTATGACAAACCCCATAAGTAAGGTTAGGAAAAAGCCGTGTATTTTGAATTGATGGCGTAAATGAAACCCATAGGTTAGTCTTGACATGCGTGTTGCAAAGAGGTGTCGGGTATTTTTGAGCGCACGGCACTGTAGCGCTCTTGTAAGCTCCAAAGAACACACATGCGATCGGGATAATAGCTTTTATTCCATGTTTTTGCGTCCATAAAATCGAGATAATACATTTCTACTTGAGTTTGAAAACTCCCAAAATCAACAATCTTGGCCAAGATGACTTTATAGGTTTTTTGCGTGGCCAGTTGCTCAAAATGATCGTAAAGAGCATTAAAATCGCTATTCTCAAGTTTTAAAAAAGCCCCTACATCCAAAAGAGCTTCTTTGGCCTCTTCTTCTAAAAATCCCGGCGCATAGGCCAGCACAAAGAAAAATTCCACAAGTTTAAGGCGTTTCTTATACTCACCATGTGCAACCTCCATAAAATCCATGCAAAGATCCTCTAGGGGCGGTTTGTCCGGATTTTTATAGAGTTCTTTTAGATCTTCTTGTTGTTTTAAAAAGAGGGGGATAAGAGCCTGCTTGAGAGGGCTATCTGGCAAGCGCGCAGCTACTTGAGCGATCAAAAGAGTGGTGATACCCACTTCGCTTTGGCGCAATTTTTCCTCAGGGGTAGGTAGGGCGCAAAAACTAGGCACTTCTGCAACAGGTGGTGTAGTTTGGGGGGAATGCAGGGGATTTTTAAGATAGTTTTGCAGGGTGTAATAAAGATAAATCAACACCGCTGCTACAGCTATCACTAAGATCACTTCCATGTAACCTCACTTAAAAAAATTTATGATCGACACGCTTGGTCTTTTCGCGTTCTTTTTTATAATCCCGTTCTGTAACGGCTTGAGATAGCCGCTTTTTTTCTGCCTTTTCTTTTTTCTTTAAATCTATTCTGCGCTCGTAATTGTGTTTGAGTTGCTGGATATAATCTTCGCGTCTCTCTGGTGATTGAAAAGAAATAGGCTTGAGCAAGAGAAGAGCTAGCATAAATAAAAAGATGAGCAAGGAAAGCTGGGCAGAATCCTCTCCATTGATGGCATACCACCCCATGCTCAAGGCTATGGCAAAGAGGATTTTCAAGCCTAGTTGCACTCTAACTCCCTTAGAGGAAAATAAAAGGATGTTGGTGGGCATCCAAACCAAGCATACCGGTATCTTTTTCACCCATTCCAAGCAAGAGGAGCTGAGATAAAAAGAGGGTGCTAGTGCTATCATGATCTCTTTGGCAAGCTTTGGAGGCTTGTTTAGCCAAGCTATCTAACATGTGAAACTGGCTTATGGAGGTGGTGAGTAAAAAATCAGCCCCTAGATCGATGGCATCATAGCGCATCGCTCCAAAACGCTTTAACGCTAAAGGCGTGTTAATATCTAGCAGATGGGCGCATGTTTGTTTGGCAAAAAGAGGGGTTTTACAAGCTAACTTTAAGGAATCAAAAAGGGGTGCATAGCTCTCTTCTTCGGGGGCAAATAGCACGCTTGAAAAACCCTCAAAAACTTTTTTAAGTTCTAAGCCAAGATTTTTTAGATGTGTGTTTAAGTATGTCAATGACGCGTCTTGATATTCCAAACCATAGGGGGAGAGAGTGGTGTTAATTTTCTCTCTAAGTTCCTGATTCTGTAGAAGTTCTTGGGCATACAGCGCGTTAGCATAGGAATCTTGATCGCACAACAGCAAGGGCACACCCATTTTTTGAGCAAGAGCCATGTTATAGGCGTTAGCACTGAGGAACTTTTCCAAATTCCCTAGCCGTCCCCAATAACCCCCATCAAAACAACATTCTGCTTCAATCACGCGCACTCCCAAGCGTTCCAAAAGAGATTTGACACTTTTTAAGAGTGGCGCGCTATTAAAGGCCTTATCGTAGGCATTAAAGAGCAAAAAATCGCCCTGATCTTTGGCGAGATGGGGAGTTTTAAATTGGTATTTGGATTCGAAATTTTTACCCAAGCGCGCCCATGCATTGTTAGCTACCGGACAATTAGAGCTTTGGATCAACATTTTTTGCAAATCGTAGATTTCAGTATCAATGCGCGCGCTTGTGGGGTAAAGGTAAGGATGGGGACTCACAAAGCCCATCACACCGTATTTAGGATCGGCAATGCTTTGGAGCAAATCCTTAGCGCGGTGTGGGTAACGCCCCATTAGCCACTTAATGTAGAGAAAAAAACCATCCCCAAAATACCCCTCAGGGTAATCTAATTGGATAAAGTTGATATTGGTGTATTTGCTCAGTGCGCAGCGTTCCTCGTGAGTGAGGAAGGGCGCGCTGTGGAAAAACCGTTGGTAGCCCTCTAAAATAGCCTCCTCATCCATAAGCAGGTCATGGCGGGCGTATCTAGTGCTCAAGGGTTCTAACACCCACTCTTTAGAAAAGCGCGTTACTAAATCCAAGACCGCTAAATCCTCAAAAACAGCCACCTCATTTAAGCGCAACCCCAAGTAGGTTTTATCGTAGCCGAAATCTCTAAGGGGAATGTGGCTTAAAACATCGCTCAGATGCCAATTTGGAGCATATTCCACAATACAAGACTGGTAGGCAGGGTTGTAGTCTTTAGTGGCATCAAATCTAAAAACCTTGAGATGTAATTTTAAGATACTCATTCATCACCTTGGAGAGTCTGCAAGATTTCTTTATTTCTAGGATCGGCTAAAAAAGCGTCCTTAGAGTCTTGAATCTGCGCTTCATTGCTGTCTACAAAAATATTTTTAGGATCGGAGCGGTTAAAAAGCACCACATTGGCATCGTTTTTGTCCTTGATGATAATTTGTACAATCCCTTCAAGGGCAATGCTCACCGTGGTTTCAATATCATCGCCCAAGCCCGCTTCAAAGCTGATTTCTTGGTGGTAGATTTTCAGGCTTTCAAAGGTGTAGCCTGCAAGCACAAATAAAACAAAATGCCCAAACCCCTCCAAGAGTTCCCGAGGCAATAAAGGCTCAAAACGCACCTTTGAGAGATCGCAAAAGACGCTAAAATTCACACGATTGGTATGTAGAAAATGGAGGTTATCCAAGCAGTGTTGGTTAACCATAGCGTTATAGCGCACGCCTAAATCCCTCAAAGCAAGTCCTCAAATTCACCTAGCATTTTTTCCACCTCGCCCATGCCAATTTTCCAAAATTCTTTATCGGCAATGTCTAACCCAAACATCCCGACCAATTCTTCAGGGCTTTGACTGCCTCCCTTGCTCAAAAATTCCGTATAGGTTTCCACAAAGGCCTTTTTCTCGCTAGGGGTTTGTTTTTGGCGGTATAGCCCAAAGAGGGCGAGCACTAAAAGTTGTCCATAGCTATAGGCATAGCAGTAAAAGGGCGAATGGATGAAGTGGGGGATGTAACTCCACCAACGGGCGTAATTTTTGGTGAGCTTGACACTTTTACCAAACATTTTGGCGTTTTCTTCCTGCCAAATAGTGTCAAAATCCTCCGCTTTGAGCTCGTTTTCCGTGCTGTGGATACGGCGTTCAAAATTGGTCATCACCACCTGTCTAAACATGGTCGAAAACATGTCTTCTAACTTGCCCGCATAGATATTGCGCAATTCTTTTTTATTCAAACTTGGTTTAAGACTCTCGAACAAAAGCATTTCCCCAAAAACAGATGCGGTTTCTGAAGTGGTCAGGGGCGTGTTGGCGTTGAGATAGCCCACTTGTTTGCTCAAAGTTTGGTGAATCATATGCCCAAATTCATGGGCGATAGTAAAGGCTGAACGGCGGTTATTGGTAAAATTTAACAGCACAAAGGGGTGCGCGCTAGGCACGGTGCTATCGCTAAACGCACCTCCGCGTTTTAAAGGGCGCGGATGCGAATCCACCCACCCGTGCGCCAATGCTTGCTCGGCGATGCTGTGGAATTTTGGGGAGAAGTCTTTATAGGCTTTGAGCACCAAATCAAGAGCTTCTTGATAAGTGATGGGGTTTTCTTTGGTGTCAATGGGTGCATAACGATCGTAGTCTTTGAGTTTGTAGCCCAAAAGCTTGGATTTGATTTTGTAGTAGCGTTGCACAAGAGCGTAATTGTCATTGACAATTTCTAACATGCTATCCACGCTAGCCTGAGGAATTTGATTGGAAAGGTGGCGGAAACTCTCAGGTTTTTCATAGTGGCGTAACTTGGTATCAATATGCAAGTCTTTACGCACCATATTGAGCACATAAGTGAGCACCATTTCGTTCTTTTTAAGGGCTTTTGTAAGGGCTTTTTGGGCTTTTTTGCGCAATTTACGATCAGGATTGTGCAATTCCGAGAGGATTTCTTCCTCGCTTACGAGGCGATCTTGAAAGGGAATTTTGAGAGCAGTCAGGGTTTTATCAAAGAGTTGAGAAAAAGCATCCACGCCCACGCTAGAGGTCGCTAAAAGGACCTTTTCCTCAGCCAAACTCAAAATATGCGCTTTCTGTTGCAAGAGCACGCGCAGAGTGTAGGCATATTTGGGAGTGGCTTGAATCAAGGCTTCTTGCTTGGCACTATCTAGGGCGCAAAATTCATTTTCAACAAAGAGGAGATGTTGCCCTAGTTCGCTACATAAAAGCTGGTATTTGGAAGCCAAATCGCTCTTTTCCATATCTGTTGACAAGATGAGGAAGACATAGCTCATCGCTCTAGAGATGCCCTCACTGAGTTCTTCATAGTCTTCCATCGCCTTTTTAAAACCTCCGGCTTCGAGCTGGGCAAAGCTATTGGCGTATTTCTTTTCATAGGCTTTAATTTTCTTATCCAAACTAGCCATGTGCGCATCTAGGTCTTCTACACTCTTAAAGAGCGCGCTTAAATCCCAACGATGCTCTAGGGTTTGGGTGTCTGCAGAGATTTCTTTTTTGCTCATTTTAGTAGGGCTCATCACTGATCCTTTATTATAAGTTTGGGGCGTATTTTAGCATGATTTATGGACTATTTAGTTTTTAGCCTTTTTGGCGTTTTGCGCGCCCTCTTTGTGCAAAATAAAACTGGCCAACGAGTCTAAGTATTTGAGCATGAAAGGGGTTACTAGCATGGAAAAAATGATCATGAGCACCAAGAATTGTTGGATGTCTTGAGGAAGCACATGGATAATCCCCTTCTCGTTTAAAAGAGCTAGCAAACCTTGGTGTTTTTGCAAGGTCAACACATGTTGTTTGCTCGCGGTCAAAAAAACAACAAGGGCAAATTCTCCAATTTGCGCTAACGAAAGAGCTGTTTTGATGGCACTTTTAGTATCTCTGAAAAAACGCAAGATGAAGTATAGGGTTGTGATCTTTAAAAACATTGTAAAACTCAGCAAAAGCACCACTGCAAAAAAATTGGCAAATAGGAACTTGATATTAATTTGCATGCCCACTGTTACAAAAAAAAGTCCTAGGAAGATATTTTTAAGAGGAGCAAATTCGTCTTGAACCTTGACATGGTAACGGGATTTGGAAATAGCCATACCCGCTATGAAAGCACCCAAAGACATAGAAAAGCCAAAAAAATGGCTCAAACTTGCCGCTCCAAAAACAATGAGCAGGATAGTCGCCATGAACAATTCGGGTAAGCGCGTCTCTGCTGCCAAGCTTAGGACTTTTGTAGCCACTTGTTTTCCGGGCAATAGCAAGATGAGAAGAATAATGGTTGCTGAGACCGCTGTTTTGACCAAGAGGTTTACCAAATTGGCTTGCGAATCTCCCATTAAAACCAAAATAAGCAACATAGGGATGGCGGCAATGTCTTGAAAAATTAAAATGCCCACTACAATTTTGCCCACAGGTGTAGCCAGTTGCTTGCTCTCTTCAAAAAATTTGAGCACAATTGCCGTTGAAGAGAGGGAGAAACCCATACTGACCACCAAAGAAAAGCCCCAAGAAGCCCCCATCACATAGTAGCCAAAGATGACAAAGGCTAGCGAAGTCAGCACAACTTGCAGACCACCAAAGATCAAAACCTCTTGCTTCATCGTTTTGAGTTTGTCAAAATTGAATTCTAGACCAATCATAAACATCAAAAAGACAATCCCAAAATCTGCAATATCTGAGAGAGATTCAAACTCATCGATATGAAAAAGAGCTACTAAAATGAGACCCGTCAAGATATAGCCAATAATGATGGGCATATCCATGCGCTTGAGCAAGAGTCCGCTCACTACGCTTAGCCCAAGTCCTGCGACAATAATATATAATGTGTGTAATTCCATGCGACATCCATTAAAGCAATGCTTAAAAGCCCGCATTGTATAATAAACAGACAAACAGGGAGAGTTTTTTGGAACAAACAATTGCCTTGGCTAGTGTCTATGAGTTACAAGGCCTCAAATCACAAGCCCTAGAGGTTTATAATAGTGTGTTAGAGAAAGAACCTACCAATGCAGAGGCTTTAAGCGGTGTCAAGCGCTTGAGTCAGCCTAGTGCTCAGTTGCGTGAATACGCTCCCTTACAACGCTTCGAGGTCCAAAAGATGCAAAAACTATTTATCCAAGCCGAAAGCCTTGAAGAGTTGCAAGCGATTGAAAAATGGTTGTTGGAATGGAATTAAAAAATATTATTGCACAGACTTTAGATGAAATCGGGCAAAAAGACCCCAAGCCCAAGACGGCAACTGAAGCCAAGCCCTCTGTGTGTATGTCCCAAGAAGAACAAGCCTTTTTAAGAGACCTTGAGCAAAAGACTTTGGTATTATTTGAGGGTCTTAGAGCCCATCAGATCAAGGATTTACCCACTAAACTCGATTTGGTGCTTAACTATTTGCAATACCAACTTTTTGTCGTGCAAGAAAGACTGAAAGTTTACCAACAGGATTAACTTTATTGAAGGTGTACAAGATGTTTAGGCGAATTTCTGACAAGGTGTATCTGTGATCAAAATCTTAATGATAGAGGATGATGTTGAACTTGCTGAAATTTTGAGCGAGTTTTTTCATCAACATGGCATTACGATTGTGAATTATGATGAACCCTATACAGGCATTAGTGCAGCCACAACCCAACCCTACGATCTTTTGCTATTGGATTTGACTTTGCCTAACTTAGATGGCTTAGAAGTGTGCCGTAAGATTTCCAAACAAAGGGACATCCCCATCATTATCTCCTCAGCCCGCAATGATATTGATGACAAGATTAAAGCGCTTGAATATGGAGCGGATGATTATATCCCAAAACCCTACGATCCCAAAGAGCTTTTGGCGCGAATCCAATCTCTTTTGAGACGCTATAATAAAAAACCTATCTCTGAAAGTGAGGACACTTCCAAAAGCCATCTTTTTAGAATTGATAAAGATGCTAGAGAAGTCTATATGCATAATAAAAAACTCGATTTGACTCGTGCAGAATACGAAATTTTAACCCTATTGATCAGTAAAAAGGGCTATGTTTTTTCTAGAGAATCGATTGCCATCGAATCTGAATCCATCAATCCAGAGAGCTCTAATAAGAGTATTGATGTTATTATTGGGCGCTTGCGCTCTAAGATTGAAGACGATCCTAAAAAGCCCAAGTATATTATTTCTGTACGAGGGGTGGGCTATAAACTAGAATATTAGCCCAGATCACTTTGTCTATCTTTAGCAAGATTGTTTTTTTATTTGTCATCTCTCTATCAAGCTTTGGGGCGTTTTCTTATTATTTTATTCGTTCCCAAATCGATCATGAAAACTTCCAAAATCAAATCCGCCACCAACAATTTGTAACCACTATCAATCAAGTCTTGGCCGACCAGCACAACCGCTACTCCGCTGAGGTGTATTTGCATGAATTAGGGTTTCAAGAAATTACTCAAGAAGAGTTACGCGAAGTATTGGCAGCGCAAAATGAAAAAATTGAGCGTGATGACAATCCCTTGGCGAGCATTCTCAAAGTGGGTAATATGATTTTTATCTCTCTTAAGGGCAACGGAGGGACTGTGCTCTACCATGAGATTCAAAAAACCTCTTATCACAACTATTACTTTGCTATGTTTGTCGGAGGGTTTTTGATTACAATGATCTTCGTATTTGTGTTGCGAGGATTTATGCCTATTAACGAGTTGCGCAAAAAAGTGCATCTCTTTTCCAATGGAGAGATGGATATTGAGTGCAAAATCGCCCAACAAGATGAAATCGGGGATTTGGCTTCTGCTTTTGATAGCGCCATTAAAAAAATCAAGGGACTCAATGAGTCGCGTATTTTATTTTTGCGCGCCATTATGCATGAATTGCGCACTCCCATCACAAAGGGGATCATTGTTGCCGAGATGGTGGATAACAAAATCCAAAAAGAGAGATTGGTGCGGACTTTTCAAAGATTAAATGCCCTCATTGAGCAGTTTGCCCGTATCGAGCAACTCTCCTCTAAAAACTACAAAGTGATTAAGGAAATTTTCACTATGGAGGAACTCTTAGAGCGGGTAAAAAATATGCTATTACTGGATCACAACAGCACCTCCATATGCGCGGCAGTGTCTAACTGCACTTTTCAAACAGATTTTGAACTCTTTGCCCTTGTTTTTAAGAATTTGCTAGACAATGCGCTCAAATACAGCCCCAACAAGCAAGCTAAAGTCGCCATTTTAGGGAAAAACCTTGTGATCTCCAATGAGGGGCAACCTATGAGAGAAGATTTAGCCCATTATTTTAAACCCTATTTTCAGCACAAACACCAAAGTGAAGCGCATGGTTTTGGTCTAGGTATGTATATTATCAAAACCGCCCTAGACACTTTGGGTTTTGTGTTGACTTATGATTATCAAAAGGGAATGAATGTATTTAGTATCCATGATTGCATTATGCGAGAGTTTTCTCCCCTTTTCACCCCCCCCCCCCCTCACAAAAAAACAGTAAAATAAACTAAAGGATGCCCATGTTCAAACGCCTAAGACGCTTGCGTTCGAGTCAGGTTTTGCGCGATCTAGTGTGTGAAACACGCCTACATATCCATGATTTTATCGCCCCTCTTTTTGTGCGCGAAGGCGAGGGGAAAACGCCTATTGCCTCTATGCCCGGCGTGTTTCAAATGGGATTAGATAGCCTTTTAGAAGAGTGCGCTCAGTTACAGAATATGGGCGTGCGCGCGATCTTGCTCTTTGGTTTGCCTGCCTATAAAGATTCTAAGGGATCGAGCGCGCTCAATGAAAATCACCCCGTTGCCAAAGCCACACGAGCTATCAAAGCCCGTTTTCCTGACCTCTATGTGATCGCCGATCTGTGTTTTTGCGAATACACCGACCATGGGCATTGTGGGGTTTTAGATTCGCATCAATGCCTAGATAATGACGCTAGCCTAGAGATTCTAGCCCAACAAGCCCTGATTTTAGCCACAAGTGGGGTGGATATGCTAGCTCCTAGTGCTATGCTAGATGGCATGGTGAGCACTTTGCGCCATGCTCTAGATTCTCATGGCTTTACTACTTTGCCCATTATGAGTTATTCGAGCAAATTTGCTAGTAGTTACTATGGTCCTTTTAGAGATGCCGCCCAATCTGCGCCCGAATTTGGCGATCGCAAGGGCTATCAGATGAATCCGGCTAATAGGCGCGAGGCTATTTTAGAAAGTCTAAACGATTCAAGCGAGGGGGCGGATATTTTAATGGTCAAACCCGCCTTAGCTTATTTGGATATTGTGCGTGCGATTAAAGAGCGCACGCTTTTACCCCTTGCCCTCTACAATGTGAGTGGGGAATATGCCATGTTCAAGTTAGCCCAATCCCATAACCTTATGGACTACGACCGCTTGCTCTTAGAAACTATGACAAGTTTTAAGCGCGCGGGAGCAGACATTATTATTAGTTACCACGCCAAAGAAATAGCACAACTCTTACAGAAAGGATTTTAATGGGACGGGCTTTTGAATACAGACGCGCAGCAAAGGAAAAACGCTGGGATAAGATGAGTAAGATTTTTCCCAAATTAGCCAAGGCGATCACTATGGCAGCCAAAGAGGGCGGAGGCGATCCAGGTAGCAATGCCAAATTGCGCACGGCCATACTCAACGCCAAAGCCCAAAACATGCCCAAAGATAATATTGAGGCAGCTATCAAGCGCGCCAATAGCAAAGAAGGGCAGTTAGTAGAGGTGAGCTATGAGGGTAAAGCAAATCATGGGGTGTTGCTCTTTGTGGAATGCATGACAGACAACCCCACACGCACGGTGGCTAATCTCAAAAGCTATTTTAATAAAACTCCCGGGGCTAGTATGGTGCCTAATGGATCGCTAGAGTTTATGTTTTCACGCAAAAGTGTCTTAGAGGGGCGTTTAGAGGATTTAAAAGCCCTCTCTCTCTCTTTAGAGGATTTAGAATTGAGCTTGATCGATTACGGACTAGAGAGCTTAGAAGTGGAAGAAGAGAGCTTTTTTGCTATCGGAGACTACCAAGACTTCAAACAACTCAATGAGGGCTTTGAAACCCTAAAACTCCCTATACACAAAGCCATTTTGCAACGCCTCCCCACAAGTCCGATCACTTTAAGTCCTGAGGCTTTAGCAGAAACAGAGAAACTTCTAGATCGCATCGAAGAAGATGAGGATGTGATCGCTCTGTATAGCAATATTGGGGAGTAAGACTTGCTATAATCCCCCATCTCAACTAAGGAGCAATTATGGATGGTTTAGCAGGCGTTGTCGTGGGCTCTTCGGCAATTTGCACCGTAGGCACGGGCGAGGGGCTTAACTATAGAGGTTATAGCATTGAGGATTTAGTGCAGAGGGCAGAATTTGAAGAAGTCGCCCATCTCTTGCTTGTGGGGCATTTGCCTAACCAATCCGAGCTTTGCGCCTTTAAAGCCCAATTACAAGAGTTTAGGCAACTCCCCCTAGTGGTGCGCCAAGTCTTAGAAGCTCTACCCATTAGCACGCACCCTATGGATGTGCTCAAGGCCGGGGTTGTAGCTTTAGGCTGTGTGGCTAGTGAGGCGTTGGATTTCTCTAATCAACACTTAAAAGCCGTGCAAATTTTAGGCGCTTTACCTGCCATACTCATCTATTGGCATCACTACCACAAACATGGCCAAAAAATATCTCTACGCTCTGATGCAAACATGGCTACTTATCTGCTAGAGTTCTTGCGCCAACAGCCCCCCTTAGAGGTAGAGATCAAGGCGATGGATGCCATGCTTACCCTTTATGCCGAACACGAATTTAATGCTTCCACTTACGCCAATCGCATCACAGCCAGCACTCTCGCAGACATCCATTCCTGCGTAGTTACGGGCATTAATACTTTAAAGGGGCGTTTGCACGGGGGAGCTAATGAGATGGCTATTGCTTTTATTCTGCGTTTTAAAAGTGTGCAAGAGGCCCTGCAAGAAGTCGATGCTCTCTTTGCTAGAAAAGAAAAAATCATGGGCTTTGGGCATCGCATTTATAAGCAAGCCGATCCTAGAAGTGCAGTGGGGGTTGAGTTAGCCAAAGAGCTAAAACATTTGGGCGATCCGCTTCTCTTTGACATCGCCCTAGCTATTAGAGATAAGGTTAAAAAAGAAAAGGGCTTGCCTGATAATATTGATTTCTTTGGGGGGTTAGTTTATCATTATATGTGTTTAGAACGCCTCTATTACACCCCGCTTTTTGTGATGTCTCGCGCGGCCGGATGGATGGCGCATGCCCTAGAGCAACGGGCTAATAACCGCATTATCCGCCCTAGATCTACTTATACCGGCGAGCCCAAACGCCCCTTTGTGCCCCTTAAGGATCGCTAAAGCATCCATTACAAACCGCGTAAGACTAGAAATGGGTTGGGGAAAGAAAGCCGCAAAAAGGTTGGAGTCTCAAAAAGATGATCGACTCCATGCTATTATACAGATTTACTAATCCACATAATAGGGACAATTATGGGAGCAACTCTCCTCAGTGGGGCTAAATTTGGTCTTTCTTATTTGGGTTTGTGGCTGTTGGTCTACTATGTCTATGGTTGCTTTTCTCAAAGTTCTTCTAAGCTTTTTAGCTTTGTAAGAGCAGTGGCGCGCTTGTGCGTGGAATTGTTATTAGCAGGGCTCACATTAGTGGCACTATGGACATTATTTTCTCAAAAATATTGGAATTTTCTAGCCCAAGTGATCACGCTTTTTATCAAAAACGATTCATTCACTTTCTATCAAGCTTGGGGCCATATTCAGCGTTGTTTATTAGCCATGTGGCATGACGCTTTAAATTTCACATGGATACAAATTGCCTTGAGTGCATTGGTATTGTTAAATCTCTTGACTTCTTTGCGCCTCCTTTTTAGCCAACGCCTAGCAGAGCAGATTAGAAAACTTGTGTCTAAATCTAGCAAAAGCTACCAAGACATTGTGCGTGCGGAGGCAAAATACATCGCTTCGTTCGCGCTTTGCGCGCTTTTATTGTGGGGGCTTTGCGCCTTCACATTCCACCACCTGCCTATTAAGTTTCCCCTGCATGAAGAAGTTCTTTGGGGTTATTTTGCTCTCTTTATGCTCTTGCGCTGGTATTTTAGCCCCTCTGTGAAGGTGCGTGTTAACATCAAGCCCTTTTTGAGCGCTTTTCAAGCCCTCGATCGTGCCTTGATTTTATTTCTAATCCCTAGTACGCATCTCAAACTCCAAGCCCAAAAAGACAAATATACCACCTTAGCCACCCAATTACAAAAGGATTTATTAGCCCGTCAAATGGAGTTTAGGGACTTGAGCGTGTTAAAAATCCCCAACAATTTAGAATTATTGCTCTATAACAGCACTCTAGGTCTGCTCGCCCAAAGCATAGAAAATATCATCAAGATTAAAGAAAAATGCAGAGCTAAAGATGTTTATACAGCTTTTTCTAAAGAACCCTTTTTGGAATTTACCCTAGATCGTAGCGATGATCCCTATTTGAAACAAGCTAGCAAAGAGAGAGCTTACGAACTCAAAGAAATTTATTCTCAGGCCCATAAAGAAGACCCCGATGCTTTCGTAGAAACTCTAGCCCAAAGCGTGCCCAATTTATCCTTTGCTCAATACGCCATTGAAAATCAATGTTACTACCTCCCTTTTGAAAAATTAGACAATTACAGCGCGTGTAGTTCTTGTGGCAAACTCATGCCCAAAAACGACATAGAGGGCGAATATTTTTGCTCCCAAGAGTGTAAGCAGACAGAACAAGTGTGCATGCAAATTAGCGACACTCTCAGCCCCGCGCTTGAGGATCAAGATTTTACAGCCTTTTATCAAGCCTTAAGAGAAGATCAAGAAAGGCAATTCAAACGCGTTACAGATATTTTAAGTGGGATCACCATTAATAATATTGTGGTGGCGCAAAATTGGGTAGAACTCTATAAGCCTCTTGCTAATGCAAGCACCGGGCATGGCTACATGGCTGAAATCCTCAACAACCGCACGGATTTAAGCGCGGGCAAAAATGCGATCATTGTGGGGGATAATAATCTTAAAGATGGGGCAGATCGCCTTGTCAATGGGATGGAAATCCAAACCAAATACTGCAAGAGCGCTACAAGGACTTTTAATGAACTTCTAAATGACAATGGGGAGTACCGCTACTACAATAAAGAGGGGCAGGCGATGGTAGTAGAAGTGCCCAAAGAGCAGTATGAGGGGGTGGTTGCCAAAATGAAGCAGAGCATTCAAGAAGGCAAGGTTAGGGGGGTGAGCGATCCTAACGAGGCGTATAAGATTGTGAAAAAAGGGAGTGTAACCTATAGAGAAGCGGTGAATGCCACTAAGTTTTGCACCAAAGAGAGCCTAAAGTTTGATGCGCAACGCGCCTCAGTGGTGGCAGCTAGTGCCTTTGGGGTATCCTTTGTATGCAATAGCGCGTTTTTGCTCTTTAGAGGTAAAAGCATTAAAGAATCCCTAAAAAGCGCGCTGTTTGCTAGCACCGCTAGCGCGGGTAAGGCCTTTTTAGTCTCTATGATCGCCATGCAAGCCCAGCGCACGGTGCTAAAAAGCTTTTTGGAGAGCGCGATCAATTTTAATTTTAATGGGAATTTTATTGGGCGGGGTTTAGCAGAGCTGGGCAGAAGGGGGGCGG
This sequence comes from Helicobacter felis ATCC 49179, assembly GCF_000200595.1. Taxonomy (NCBI): domain Bacteria; kingdom Pseudomonadati; phylum Campylobacterota; class Epsilonproteobacteria; order Campylobacterales; family Helicobacteraceae; genus Helicobacter; species Helicobacter felis. The sequence goes on from NC_014810.2 coordinate 925,667, forward strand.
GTGCGGCTTCTAAAAGGGTGATCAACTCGAGCGCTAATTCTGTTATTCGGAGTAATCTTGTGGTGGCTGGGGCGACTATGCTTGTTACTAGCGGGATTGAGGTTACCCAAATGGCAAGGGGCAAAATTTCAGGCATGCAATGCGTGAAAAATATCGCCGTGAATGCAACAGGAGTAGCAGGAGGCATGGGCGGGGCGATGGCCGGGGCAACTATAGGGACTATGCTCTTGCCCGGAATTGGCACGGGCGTGGGGGCGTTTGTGGGTGGGATCGCTGGAGGTCTAGCAGGAACTAAGCTGGGTAAAAACATTTTTGGCAGGTGGATTGAGGACGATCAGGTGAAGATTTATCGCCTCTTTTTTTGGTATATCCAGTATTTAGCCCTCTTGTTTCGCATGGATGAAAAAGAAATGCAGGCATTTCAAATGATGATAGATAACACAATCGCCCAGTATGGGGAACAAGCGTTTTTTAAAGAGATTCGCGCAGGCGCGCAACAAACCCTCCCTCACATCAACGCCATTTTAAAACCTATGGCGGTGATTGTGGTCTCTGCGCGTCCTAAAGTCCCGGCTATAATCTTTGATCAAGCCCACGCCAAAGAAGCGGGGGTTGCTCTGCTCAAAGAGATGGCTTAATTTGTCTTAAGAGATGTTAAAAAATGGCGCGCTTTTTGCAAAGCCAAAAAGCGGTGTGAGATTGCATTTTTTTCTTGAATGCGATCTAGACTTAAGGTGTAGCCCTCTGGAATAAATAGAGGATCGTAGCCAAAAGCTTGGGGGTTAAGCGGGGATTTACAAACTCTCCCTTTGCACTCACCCCTAAAACCTTGCTCATAAAATCGCCCTCCAACTTGCGCGCACACGGCTATGACACACACAAAAGAGGCTAGCGATTGAGTGATCTTTAATTCCTCTAAACAGGCAAGTAATTTTAGGTTATTTTGTGTGTCATCGCAGGGGGTTTGAGGGGTTTGAAAACGCCCTTGAGCGATGTCTCTAGCTCCCTCTTTGATTGAGGCAAAGCGCGCGCTATAAATGCCGGGCATGCCCTTTAGAGCGGACACACAAAGCCCGCTATCATCAGCAAGCACACAAAAATCTTCCTGCATTTTTGGCAAAAGCTGGTAAATTCTTTGAGCCTTGATGCGCGCGTTTTGCTCAAAACTTGTCCCATTTTCCTCAATCTCTATATTCTCTAAAAATGTGCGGTAGCTTTTGACCTCCATGCCCTCCAAAATAGCTTGTAATTCTTGTATTTTTTTAGGGTTATTGCTAGAGAGAATGATTTGCATTAAAACTTCTTGTTTAGTATCTAGGCCTTAACACGATGTTTTAAGCTTTTGGGACTTTCTTATAAAAGTGCTTTTAGCGCGTTTTCAATGGGACCACGGCTTCCCGGCTCTACTAAGCGATCTCCTACCTCCACACCATTTTTATAAAAAATCAAGGTGGGGATGCGTCTGATAGCTAATTCTTCCTTAAGATCTTCACTCACATCAAAATCCACCTTATAAAAACTCACCCGATCCGCATAATCTTTGGCCAACTGCTCCATAATAGGCTCTATTCTGCGGCAATCCGGACACCAAGAAGCCCCCACATCGATCAAAACAATCCCTTGTTGGATTTTTTGTTGGTAATCTGCGCTTGTGATTGTGTTAATCATCTTATTTCCTTTTAAATTTGACTAATTTGGACTCTCACCTTTTCAATGATCCAATCGGGAGTGGAAGCTCCTGCGCTGATTCCACAAAGCTTTTTACCGCTAAACCACTCTGGATTGAGATCATTAAAATCTTCCACTAAGTAGCTGTCCGAACAAAATTCCTTAGCGATGTGAAAAAGCTGTTTGGTGTTTGAAGAGGTTTTACCCCCCACAATCACCATAATATCCACCTCTTGGCTGAGTTCTCTGACCGCTTCCTGGTTATCAAAGGTGGCGTTGCAGATGGTGTTAAAAATGCGCACTTCCGCACAGCGTGCAATCAAAAAGCTCGCAATCTCTAAGAGTTTGGGGGTTTGCTTGGTGGTTTGGGAGACTAGGGCGATCTTTTTACCCAGCTTTTGAGTCTGCAATTCCTCTAAAGAGTTGACCACTAGAGGGGGTGTGCTCGAATAGCTGATTACCCCCTTGACTTCAGGGTGGTTAGCGTCTCCAAAGATCACAATTTGATACCCCTTTGCGCTCATTTTTTCTACGATCTGCTGGGGTTTGATCACATAGGGACAAGTCGCATCAATGATCTGTGCGCCCTTGTCTTTAAGCTTGGATAGGTCGTTTTTGGGGATTCCATGCGTGCGGATGATGACCTTTTTATGAGGCTCGATCGTGTTCACATCTTCTTGCACGCGCACATTGTAATCTTGTTCTAGGCGCTTGATCTCTTTGGGGTTGTGGATGAGCGAGCCTAAAGTCAGACTGTCTTTATTTTTTTGGGCGATCTCAATGGCGCGCTTCACCCCAAAACAAAAGCCATAATTCTTAGCCATTTTCACTTGCATGCATTTCCTTAAGAGAGGTGATACCTCTTAGAATCTCTATAAAATTGGGAAAAGAAACCCCCATACACGCGCTATTGCGCAAACTCCCCCCACAGGCCAATAACGCCACTGCAAAACTTAAGGCGATGCGGTGATCTCCAAAACTCTCTAGGGGCTCTTGGGGGCGTTTAAGCGAGCTTCCTTGAATGCTAAACCCATCCGCATAAGCTTGGCATGTGATGCCCATCTTGGCTAAATTACTTAGAGTGGTGGCGATGCGATCGCTCTCTTTGACGCGCAACTCTTGGGCGTTTTGTACACGACTCACCCCCTTAGCCACACTCATCGCTACAGCCAAAGCGGGCAATTCATCAATGAGGAAGGGGATATTTTCTTTGATCTCAAGGGCTTTTAAGGGGCGGTGTTTAACATAAATATCTCCCACAGGCTCAATCTGCGTGCTGTGTGGGTGAAACTCCACATGCAAGCCCATTTTTTCTAAAACTTTAAAAGCTTCGATGCGTGTAGGATTGAGCAAAACATTTTTAAGCAACACCGCGCTTTGGGGCACTAAAGCCACCGCTAAGGCAAAATAAAACGCGCTAGAAGGATCAGCAGGGATAGACCACTCAAAACTATCTAAAGGCTGGTTTAGGGGCTCTAAACGGACGCTACGATCTTGTATTTGTATCTTAGCCCCCAAAGCTTTTAGCATGCGTTCGGTGTGATCGCGGCTCAAAGAGGGTTCGCTAAAAATAAGAGGGTCTTTGGCCTGCAGAGTGGCTAGGAGCAACGCGCTTTTGACCTGCGCAGAGGCAATAGGGCTTGTGTATTTCATGCCCTGCAGAGGCGTGCTAAGAATGCTCAAGGGGGCTAGGGTGTGGTTTGCGCGTGCGCGGATTTGTGCGCCCATCACCTGCAAGGGGGTGATCACGCGTCCCATAGGGCGTTTGCTCAAAGAAGAATCGCCCACCAAGATATAATGGTTTTTTTGGAATTGACTGCTAGCGAGCAACCCGCTAAAAAGGCGCATAGTCGTGCCAGAATTGCGGCAATTCAGGGGTTTAGAGGGCTCTTTGAAACATAAAAATTTTTTAGGTGGAGTGAGTTTAAGAGTGTTGGGGGTGCTCTGTTGGACTCTAAGACCCAGAGTTTTAGCCATGTGAAGTGTGCTTAGGCAATCCTGCCCTCTGAGAAAATTTTGCACATAACAAGGGCGTGCGCACAAAAGCGCAAAGATCACGGCGCGATGGCTTAAAGACTTGTCTGCGGGTAGGTGTTCTAAGGTGAGATTAAATTTTGGTGCAGGGGCGATGTGTATCATTTGAGTTTGGCGTTAAAATCACGCTCTAGCGCGCCTAAAGCCTGCTGCGTGATGGCTTGTAATTGGGTATCTGTCAAAGATTCTTGAGATTGGATTTTAAGGCGCAAACTTAAGGCGATCTGCTGGGCATTCTCCGTATAGATGTCTAGGGGGAACACCTCTTTTAAATGGGGAATGCGCGCCTCTAAGAGGCATTGCTTGAGATTAGCAAAGCAACAATTTTTGTCTACAAGAAGGGTCAAATCTCTAAAACTAGTAGGAAGTTTAGAAAACTCTTGAGCCCTGTAGGGCTTTTGGTGCAAGCACGCGCGATCGATCTCAGCAATAAAGCCTTCTAGCAAGTCCTCTTTTTGCACTAATACGGGGTTAATTGCTCCTAGCACTCCAATCTTGCGCCCCTCTTGGATCATCCATGCGCTTTGGTAGGGGTGGTAGGTGGTGGTCAAATAGGAGCGATCTTGTGTGGAAGTGATGGACTCTAGGCTAAAAGCCCCGATCACCTTAGAGAGCGTGTGTGCAAAGTGGTAAAAATCCCAAGCCTGCCCCTTAGGATGGGGGTAGTGGGGGGAAGTTTTAAGCCCGCTGGCTAGAAAAGCTAGACTAGCCCTTTCCTCACGCTCTGTATTATAAATGTTCCCTAGCTCAAAAAGGGTAAGGCTCTTAAAGCCTAAGTTTTTATTGCGCGCATTGGCCTCTAAGAGTCCGGGGATTAGAGAAGTGCGTAGGGTGTTGAAGTCCTGATTGATAGGGTTGAGTAGGTCTAAATTTTCTTGCAAAGTGGGATAACCCAACGCCTTTAATTTTTCTTTATTAGCAAAGAGATAATGCACCACCTCCCTAAAACCTAAGGCTAGGGCTTTTGTAGCCAAATTTCTTTCAAAGCGGTAGCGGCCGTAGTGGGGGTTAGCACTGCTAGTTTCTGCAGTATGCAGGAGGGCTTTAGGGGCGTTGTCAATGCCCACAAAGCGCAAAATCTCCTCGGCGATGTCATGCACGCCCTCAATGTCATGGCGGTAGGGGGGGACATGCAGAGTGAGTGCATCCCCTGCTACTTCCACCCCAAAACCTAGCCCCTCTAAGATTGCGCGCACTTGATCTAAACTAACCTCCATGCCCAAAACTTGGACCACCTCTATAAGGCTGAGTTGAAGGCTTGAAGGAGTCAAGGTGCTCACCGGCGCGCTCACCTGTAGTCTAGCATTAGGGTAAAAACGCGCAAGCACAGAGGCTAGCCACTCTAAGCCTTCTTGCACCTGCGGATTGCTCCCGCGCTGGGTGCGGTGCATAATAGCAGGGGTGCTCTCTTGAGGGTGTTTGTGCAGGCTTTGGCATAAATGGCTGGGTTCTATAAAACTGGCTTCTAGCAAATAGGGGGAGGTTTGGGGGGGAGTGGGGGCATACACCCCAATAGTGGCTAGATTCTTGCCAGCGTGTTGGGTGTGCAAAAAGCCCTGTGTATCTGCGTGGACTTGCAAGGGTACAGACGGGTAAGCCTGCAAAATCACCCCACTAAGATAGGTGCTATATTCTAAAAGATTGGCAATCCAACTCTCTTGCAAATTATGTTGTAAAGCTAGAGTAAGCGCGATCCCTAGGGGTAAAAAGGGCGTGTCCAAATGGAGCACGCCATAACTTAGAGCACAGGGGGGTAGGTTTTGGGGGAGAGTGGGGAGGGCTTCTAGGAGGCTATAAGAGAGTTTTGGGGGAGTTTTTAGGTGCAGTTTATAGAGCGCGCTAAGCTCACGCGCTACACCCAACACACTCAAGCAATCCCCGCGATTGGGCGTGAGAGCGATGTCTAAAAGCGTGCCGGTAAAAAAGGGCAAATCTTTAAGAGGTGTGCCTAGTTTTAAGGGCTGATCTTTATTCAAACTGCTATCTAAAATTAAAATCCCCTCATAGAGCTTAGGCAAACCTAGCTCAACACTAGAGCAGAGCATGCCAAAACTCTGAACACCTCTCAATGTGCTAGGCTGTATGTGTAGATTACAGGCGGGTAAATGTGCTCTCTGCAACGCCAAAGCCACTAACTGCCCCGCCTTGACATTCTTCGCCCCGCAGACAATTTGTAAAATCTCTTTACCATTATCCACTTGGCAGACGCTAAGTTTTTCGGCATTGGGGTGTTTTATGCACTCTAAAATCTTGCCGACCACTACTTGAGCAGGCAGATTAAAAGGTGTTACGCTCTCCACTTCTAGCCCAATACGACTCAAATCTGCGCACAAAGTGGAGACACTGGGCAGTGCGCCCTCTAGGAAATCTTGCAAAATATATGTGTTGAGTAACATCAAAAGGCCTCTAACAATCTCAAATCGGTTTCAAAAAGGCTTCTCAGATCATTGATTTCGCAGGTGAGCATGGCGAGGCGTTCGATCCCCATCCCAAAGGCGTATCCGCTCACTTCCTCCAAACCCGCATGCTTAAAGACATTGGGGTGCACACATCCCGCCCCTAAAATCTCTAGCCAACCGGTGTGTTTGCACACCTTACACCCATCTTGTTTGCAAAACACACAGCTAATATCCACCTCTGCGCTAGGCTCTGTAAAAGGAAAAAAACTAGAGCGCCAGCGCACCTTAATATCTCCAAAGAAATAATGCAAAAAGTCCTCTAAAACTTGTTTAAGGTGTCCAAAATGCACTCTATTCTTAGAATCCACGACTAACCCCTCCACTTGGGAAAACATCGGGGTGTGTGTGGTGTCGTAATCGCGCCTGAAAGTAGGGCCTACACCGATCATTTTAATCGGGGGTTTTTGGGTCTGCATGGCATGGATTTGAGTGGGGGAAGTGTGGGTGCGTAAAAGTTTATGATCTTTGAAATAAAAGGTGTCTTGCATGGCGCGCGCGGGGTGGTAAGCAGGCATATTGAGCGCATCAAAATTATAAAACTCCTCCTCAACCAACGCGCCTAAGTGCAATTTAAAACCCAGTTGGGTGAAATACTCAATGATGCGATCTTTAGTGTAGCTGAGTGGATGACCTAAACTTGCGCTAAGGTGGGTATTGGCTAGAGTGGGGTCGATCTTTTCTGCCTGTAATTTGGCCTCTAACTCTAAATCCTGTAAAACCTGTTTACGCTTCGCGTGGGCGTGGGTGAAAGCTTCCTTAAACCGGTTGAGTTCTTGGGCTTTTTGGGCCTTTTCTTGCCCACTTAAGTTTTTAAGCTGGGCAAACTCTTGGGTAAGGACTCCCTTTTTACCCAAAGCCTGCAGGCGCAAGTCTTCCAATTCTTTGAGGGCAGTTACCCTAGAAATCTGATCTAAAAAAGTGTCTAGTGTTTGCAAAAGATCTACTTAATGTCAATTTTAAAGGTGTGCACATCTTTATTGAGCACAACTTTAATCACGAGTGTTCCGGGTGTGATATGTTTAGGATCGATCACCACGAAGCCTCCTCTAGCCTTGCCATCGGGTTTAAGAGTGGAGCGTCTCAAATAGTTGATGGCCATGATTTTGAAAGCTTGGCGCTCATCTTGCATGATCGCTTGGGTTTGCGCATCATCCATCATCATAAAAGGGATAGAACTCATCACATCGTAAGCTAAAAAACTACCCTGACCATAATAGAACATGGGCGATGCTAGAGGGTCTGTAGAAACAGGAGTAGAGGGCACGGCAATATTGAATTTTTGCAACACAGGATCAAAATCATAACTTGATCGGATCATTTGTTTAAAATTGAGCACCGGGAGATTTGTTTGTCCCTCGTTAACTGTAATGTGGCTACTGTCAAAATCAACTGGATCGCCACCTGTGATCTGCGCTCCCACATAGACCACCAAAGGTGGATTATCCAAACCTTTCAGTTGTTTCTGTGCCACTTCAATTTGCACCTTAGAGCTTGCTTGGTTAGAGGTGAGCACCTGCACCCCATTATTATATTTTGTAACATGTTCAGGAACTACGCTGTATTTCGTGCACCCCGTAGCTACAGCTAACGCTAGGCAAGAAGCAACAACCCATGACCTCATAAAGACTCCTTTAAAGATTAAAACACGAACCGGTTAGCAAAAAAACCATCAGACCCCCCAGTAACCTCTTGCGCGAAGACTCTCTCTAATTGTTCTTTAATGTCATAATAGCTAAAACTTTCTTTAAAACCTTCAATTTTGCCCCCGCTAGCATTTTTATGCCCCCCTCCGTTAAAATATTGTTTACTTATGCTACTCACATCGCATTTGTTGCTGGAACGCAAACTCACATTGCCCCTAAAACTCACATCCATGTAGAAGTCAAATTCCGGATTCTCGCGCAAAAAGAGATTGGCCAACACGCTAATACCCCCCATGTTGTAACTCAAAAACCCCTTTTTGCCATCACACACCACACTGCAAGCCTCCTTTTTTTGCGAGAGCAGGGAGACTTGCGCATTAGATGCGATATTGTCCATTGTCTGGGTATCAGGGTCTCCTCCCAAGGCGATCTTTTTTAGTCTGAAGAGATCGTTATCAAAGGCTACTGCGCCCCTGTCTTGGTGGATATAGGAAGGCACATGGTCTAGCAGGGCGAATTTATAGGCGCGGTGCTCTACATCAAACATGAAGCGGTTGAGCTCATGCGTGCTTGAGATCATGCGCATACACACCTTGCCCAACTCGAACCCAAAACCTTCCTCTTTCCAAATATCAATAGAGTTAATCATCTCTACCATGGGGGTGAGTTTGTCTAGCGCGTCCTCTTGTAAAGGTTTGTAACGCTCCTTTAAGGTCTCAAAGGTGATTTTAGACGCGCTGCGATCCACATCTAAATGATACCAAGAATACGCCTGTGCGGCATCCTGTCCTGTGATGTGGTGATCTAAAAGCAAAATTTCTATCTCTTTGCCCTGTAAGCGTAACGCCTCGCTTTCTTTTTGCAAAAACTCCGCCTCGCCTAAAGTTAAATTTAAATCTGTTACCAAAATCAACGCCTTTTGGGCGCTCTGCTTGTTTAGCGCGCTGATAATTTCCTTAAGCCTCGCGGACACTTCTTTGCCATAATTGGCGTTGTAGTAGGTAATCTGCTCAAAAAAATGACGGCTCACAAACTGGCAACCATAGCCATCTAAATCAATGTGGGATAAATGAAAAACTTGCATGATGTTCCTTAAAAATTAATATTGATCGTGCCTAGCACTTCGTATTTGGCATTGGTGTCTAACTCAGCGTGGCTTAAGACCACAATATCGATCTTAAACTGCTCCATCTTGGTAGAGAGCGGACGGCGCAACTCGGGATCGACAATGAGGATCACCGGAGCGATCCCGCGTTGTAAAATTTTCATAGACTCAGCAGAGATATTTTCAATGAGTTGTTGCATCTCAGTGGCGTTTAAGAGTAAGAATTTCCCGGAGGCTTGGTCTTTGAGTTTGTTTAAGAGAAATTGCTCGGTAGCCGTGCCCAAAGTGAGTAATTTAAGCGTGCCGTCCTCAGATTTAAAAATATTGGTGATCACTCTTGAGAGGCGCGCGCGCACCTGCTCAGTCAAAATAGTGATGTCGTTTTGCACACTAGGGGCGATGTCGGTGATGGTTTCTAAGATCGTCAGCATATCTCTAATGGGAATTTTCTCATGCAGGAGTTCTTGCAAGACGGAGCGAATCACCCCAGTAGGGATTTTCTTAGCCTCCTCAACGATCGCTGGGTAATCATTAGCTAGGCGTTCTAAAAGGGATTTGACCTCATCTTTTGTAATAAACTCCTCGGCGTAATTTTTGACTAACTCGCTGGTATGTGTGGCGATCACGGTAGAGGGGTCAATGATGGTATAGCCTTGAATGATCGCCTCCTCCTTGTCTTTGGGTTCAATCCAAAGTGCGTCCATACCAAAGGCGGGCTCTTTGGTGGGAATACCCTCGATCTCTTTGCCTGCAAAGCCCGTATTCATCGCCAAAAAGCGATCGGGCATCACGCTCCCATCTCCAATACTCACCCCTTTAAGCTTGATTTCATAGTGGGTTGGGGGGAGTTGGAGATTATCTCGAATGCGAATTTGAGGCATTAAAAAGCCGTAATCGCTAGCGATCTTTTTACGAATACCTCGTATGCGCTCGAGCAAATCCCCCCCCTGCTTGACATCGGCTAGGGAGATAAGTTGGTAACCCAAAGCGAGTTCCAAAAACTCAATTTTAAGCACCTCATTAATCGCCTGCTCTTCCTCTTTTTTGATTTCCTCTGCGCTTTTTTGCGGGCGGGTGATGGGGGCTTGTTCTACTTGGGGGGTGGTTTTAGTTGAGAGGTCGACTCCTGTTTTTTTACTCAGCCACTTTTCAAACTTGCTAAAGAGGTTATCCTTGCCCTCGCGCGAAATGAGCCACGCGATGAATAAAAACAAACTCCCTACAAAAGCGAGCGAAAAGGTGGGCAAGCCGGGCACGCTCGCAAAAAGCAACAAGATACAGCCCACAATGACCAAAGTCTTACTTTTATCAGTAAGCTGGGTGATGAGTTTGCTCGCAAAGTTTTCTTCTTCGTGCTGGGTGGTGCGGGTGGCGACAATGCCCGTAGCGGTGGCGATGATGAGCGCAGGAATTTGTCCCACCAAGCCATCTCCAATAGTCAAAATAGTGAAGGTGGAGGCACTATAGCTAATGGTCATGTCCCTTTGAAACACCCCCACCAAAAAGCCCCCGATGATATTAATAAGGGTGATGATGATTGAGGCGATCGCATCGCCCTTTACAAATTTGCTTGCCCCATCCATCGCGCCGTAAAAATCCGCCTCTTGAGTGAGAGCCGCACGGCGTTTTTTGGCCTCATCACTATCAATGAGCCCGGAGTTTAGATCCGCATCGATGGCCATTTGCTTACCGGGCATCGCATCCAAAGCAAAGCGTGCGCGCACCTCAGTTACGCGCGTTGAGCCATTAGTTACAACTAAGAGATTAACCAGCACTAAGATACTAAAGATGATTGTCCCGATTACATAGTTCCCGCTGACCGTGAACTCCCCAAAGGCGCTAATGATGTCGCTCACCGCACTAGGTCCTTTGTAGCCCTCCGTTAAAATCATGCGCGTGGTGGCGACATTGAGCGCGAGGCGATAGAGGGTTACAATGAGCAAAAGCGTAGGAAAAGCACTAAAGTCGGTGGGCTTGGTGATATAAAGCCCAATTAAAATAATGAGCACAGAGAGGGCGATAGAAATGGTGAGCAAAAAATCCAATAAAAAGGGAGGTAGGGGCACGATGATGATCCCCAAAATGGCGATCACAAAAGCGACTACGGTCAAGTCTTTAGAGCGAGTCAGTTCCCTAAAAAAAGGAAAGGTCTTTTTCAAAAGACCCTTTTGTTTGTCACGCGCCACTCTACTCCTTGCTCACAAATTCGCGCTATTTTACAACTTTTCGTGTAAATTTTGACTTTTTAGGCTATAATGCCCGCTTATCTAATTCCTATAGGAGGTCTCCATGGCTTTAAATACGGAGAAAAAACAAGAAATTATTAGGCAGTTTGCCCGTCAGGAAAACGACACGGGTTCGTGTGAAGTGCAGATCGCGCTTTTGAGTCGCAGGATTGCGGATTTGACCACCCATCTAAAGAATAATCCCAAAGATCATTCTAGTCGTCTGGGGCTTCTTAAATTAGTGGGGCATCGAAAAAATCTTCTTAAATACCTCAAGAAAACTCACCATGATCGTTATATGGAGCTTATCGGAGCCCTAGGCATCAAAAATCGTTAATGTCTTGGGTTTCTCAAACCTTCAACTTTCTCTTCGCTTTATTCTTTTTGCTCTCTTTTAAGAGGGCGAGTGCTCACACGCTGATCATTGTGCTTGTGCTCAGCGCGCTTGCCTACTATTTCACCTACAGACCTCCCTTAAAACTTTCTAGGGGTCTTAGGTGGTTAATAGTTGCATGTGTTCTAATGTTCTTAAGTGTGTTGCCCCCCCTCTTTATAGAAAGCGATCTAGCAAGCTGGCGTTACAATTTGCCCACTTTGGAAATGCCCTTGATCTATATTTTTGGGGCGGTCATTTTGGTGTGTTTGAGTGGGGCTAATCTAAATCTCAAACAAACATGGATTTTTAAAAGCATGGCGATCGCTTGCACGCTCAATGGAAGCATCGCCCTGATCCAAAGAATTTTTTTAAACATAGGGCGGGTCAGTGGTTGGAGTAGCATCATGGCTTTTGTCGTGCTCACCAGCATCGCCATTTTTGGGTGCTATATCTACGCGCTTTATTCTAAAGAACGGCGTGAAAAGATACTATTTAGTGTAGCCCTCTTGTTAGGTTTTGTGGTCGTGCTTTTCAGCGGAACCCGCACAGCAATGGTTGCCTTTTTTGTCGGCTTTGTCTTCCTTTCTGTATTGGTATTGTATGTCCAGAAGTCTTTACGCGCTCTGACCTACATGTTAGTCATTGTTGCAGGTTTTGCTAGTTTGTTTGCCCTTGATCATTTCCTAGAAAAACGAGGGGTTTTACAAACCGCTAGGTCAACCACCGACTCGTTCACCCACGATCTCAAACTCTATGCTCAAAAGGACCCTGACACTAGCACCGGCCTGCGTTTGGCGCGCTGGAAAGTCGCGTTTGCCATCATGCGTCTTTCGCCTATTTTTGGCATGAGTTCAAGCACCAAGTGTAAGCGACTATCTGAGATTTTAGCTTTGGCGCATTCCTATAGAAAAGCAGAGGATATTAATTGTGCTGAAAGATATGAGAATGAAATTCTTAATACTTTGGCTAGTCGAGGTTTGGTAGGTTTGGGGGTGCTTTTTTTGTTTTGGGCGGTGGTGTGGCTTTTCTTTTGGCGGCGGCTTAGCATCAATCCTCAAGTTTCTTTGCTTGTGTTGAGCATGTTGGTTTTCTATCTAGTGTTTGCTATGGGGTTTGATCCCTTTTCCTTTTTTACTGAGGGAAGTTTTTTTATGGGCATTGTGGCTCTGGGTGTCATAGCTACGCAATCTACCAAGCCACAACGCGCCTAATTAGTGATTTTCTCCCCTTAAAGACTGTTCTAAATCTCTTAAAAAGCGGATTTCAAAAATCTTCTCTTTTGTATCTAGCAAAGTGATTCTACCCCCATGCGCTTCTACAACTTGCAAAGAGAGAGCCAGCCCTAAGCCATTGCCCTTTAGTTTAGTGGTTTCAAAGGGTTCAAAAAGAAGTTCTTTATCCATCACTTCTTTACCATCATCTTGGATATGGCATACAATCCACTCCCCCTCTTCAAAAATCCGCACCTCAATCACCCCCTCATCTTGAGCCCCCTCTTCAATGGCATCAATGGCGTTATAAAGGAAATTTTGCAAGGCGATACTCAGTAAGCTCAGGTCGTAGTGCGCGCTGATGGGGGCGATCTGCGTTTTTAGGGCGATCTCTTTAGTGTAGGTGTATTGATTGAGCGCTTCTGTGATCTCATCTTCGAGCAAGCTTAGACTTTGAAGCACTTTGTTCGCGTGCACGCCTTTAGAAAAGAGCAAAGTGGCCTTGATGATACGCTCCACACGCCAAAGAGATTTCTGCAATTCAAAGACAATGGGCTGTATTTTTGGGTCTACTTTTTTGAGCAAGATTGAAGTGAGCAGAGAAATAGAGCCTACAGGGTTGCGGATTTCATGGGCCAAATGCGCAGAAATCTTGCCCATAGAAACCAATCTCTCTTGGCGTTTTTGCTTGGTAATATCTGTGGCGGTGATGATCTCCTTGCCCTGTATCTTATTATGCTGAAAAAGGTAGTTTTTACCCTCGTGTTCGATTTCTGTATTGAAATCCAACGCCCGCGCTTTTTCAAAGATATCCTGATTTTCTAAAGCCTTACTATTCTTATAAAAAAAACTCTTATTTTCATTGAGCACCCAAATGGCTTGGGGCAGAATCTCAATCACCCACTCATAAAGAGCTTTATAATCTTTAAACTCTTTTTCAACGCGATAACTCTGCAAAATAAACTCATTGAGCAAAGCCAAGAGCTCTTGACGATCCCCGATCTTGTGTAAAATCCCCTCTTCTTCATGGTTGTCAGACGCCACTCTCAACCTTTCTTCTGTTCTTCTTGTGCCTTGAGAAAATTAAAAAGAAGCTCGCTATAACCAAAGTGCCCGCTGAGTTGGTTAGACAAAGAATCTTTATACATCGATTCGTAAATCTCACTCCCAGCCTGTTTAGGGTAGAGAGGGTTGTCTAATTTTAAAGCGGTATCGAGCATAAATTTGAGCAACAAAGACTCAAAGGCATCGGTTTGCTCCTTAAGCTTGCTATCATCACCTTTTAACTTTTTAGCATCGAGTTTATTAGCTAGGTAGCTGTTGTAAATATCTAGGTTATTTTTAATCATATGACCTCCATTTCTGCACTGATGGCCCCCCCTTTTTTCATTGCCTCTAAGATGGAGACAATCCCCTTAGGACTCACCCCGATTTTTTGCAAGGCTTTGACCACGCTTGCAATGGTCGCTTTCGGTGTGCTTAGAATGTTTTCTTTGGTATCAAACATGGTTTTAGGCCCTAGTTTCTGAATATCCTTTTTAGCCTTGCCCTTTTTGGGTTCTAAAAGCTCATTGGTGATCTTAATCGTAACATCCCCACTGGTTACCACCACCGGATGCACCACAATGTCCACCCCAGCAACCACAGTGCCAGATTTTTCATCAATGATAATCTTATTTTGATGGCTGTAATTGATATTCACCTCTTGAATCAAGGCTAAAAACTCCACCATCGTAAGGTTTGTGGGTTTCTTAAGCTTGATAGTTTTGGGATCGATAGCTAGGGCGACTTTTTCCTTAAAGACCTTATTGAGCGTTTCTTGGATTTTAATCGCATTTTTAAAATTGGGTTTTTTAAGGCTCAAAGTCATGCCATTTTTGTTATAAAGATCGTAGGAAACTTCCCGTTCAATGGTCGCTCCGTTGATGACAGTGCCTGAGAGTTGGTTAGCAGAGTTGCCCAAACTTACACTGCCTTGAGCAATAGCATAAATGTTTCCATCAATGGCTGTCAGGGGTGTCATCACCAAGACCCCATGATTGATAGATTTAGCATCCCCTATAGAAGAGATTTGGATGTCAATTTTATCTCCCTGCCGTGCAAAAGAGGGCAAGGAAGCGGTGATCATCACCGCAGCCACATTCTTAGAAGCGATGTCATTAGGCGAAACCTTAACATTCACGCTCTCTAGCATATTGGCGATAGATTGCATCGTAAATTTAGAGCCGGATTTATCCCCCGTGCCATTCAAGCCAATCACAAGCCCATAGCCCACCAGCTGGTTATCGCGCACACCCACAATATTAGCAATATCTTCAATCTTTTCTGCTCGCAGACTCCCTAGACAGAACACAAACACCAAGAAGTATTTTAAACATTCCATGCCAAACATTCTAACTAAACTTACTTAATCTTTTTTCCACGCGATATAACCCCATAATCCTAAAGAAATCCCGGCCATCACTAGGCTTAAAATTTGCCCCATGCTCAAATGCCAAAAATAATACCCCATTTGCACATCTGCCTCGCGGTAATACTCAGAGACAAAGCGCGCGAGCGAATACCCCAAACCATAGACAACCATAAGCATGCCCGGAGCAGAAGTAAATCTTTTAGCCACCATCACCACAAAAAAGAGCACCAACCCCTCTAAAAAAGCCTCGATGAGTTGGCTAGGGTAGCGCAAAACCCCATCGACTAAAATTCCAATCTTTTGTCCAAAAGCATCGCCTTGAGGAACAACGCGCCCAAAGAGTTCTTGATTGAGAAAATTGCCAATGCGCCCAAAGACATAGCCCAGTGGTAAGGAAATGGCGATAAGATCGAGATAAATCAAAAAGTTTTGTTGTTTGATCTTGCTAAAAAGCAGAGAGGCGATTAAAAACCCCACCAAACCCCCATGGTAACTCATTCCGCGAATCCCTACAAATTCTCCCTCATAAAAGGGGTTAAAAATTTGCCAAGGGGCTTTGAGGTAGTAAAGGGTATTGGGATCATAAACTAAGATATAACCCAGCCGCGCCCCCAAAATCACGCCCACCTCTGCATAGAGAAAATAACTCTCAAAAAGAGACCTAGAGATAGGAAAACGCACGGGGTCTTTTTTGATAGCGCGCAGAGCCACAAAAAAAGCTATGAGTAAGGCACTCACATAGGCGATTCCATACCAATGGACATTGATTCCAAAGAGACTAAAGGCAATCGGGCTAAAATGGCTATAAATGGTGTTCCAAAAACTCAAGGGGTTAACTCCTCTTCAAAGTAAAATGGGAGCGGGGCTTGTATGTAGTGGTCTAAAATCTTTAAGCGGTGGGCGTGCAAGAAAAAGTATTGATGAGACCTGCCCCCATAGAGCACATCCCCTACAATGGGACAACCCAGTGCGCTCAAATGCGCGCGGATTTGGTGCGTGATCCCGGTTGTAATCACCACTTTAAGCAAGGTTTTATTTTTGTATTGCTTAAGGGGAGTGATTTTCGTGCAAGCAGGGCGACCAGCAGGATCGAGCAAGGTTTTTACAAAGCCTTTAGCATCCTCTATGTGGCTCTTTTGCACTCTTAAGGGCATGCGCAGAGTTTGGGGCTTTTTAATCACACCCTGCACTAAAGCGATGTATTCTTTATACACAGCTCTTTTTTTAAAGGCTTCTAAACCTTGCGCGTGGGCGTGGTTCTGGGCTAGGGCGAGCACTCCGGTTGTGGGCAAATCTAGGCGGTGTAAAAGTTTGTAGGGGGGGTGTTGTTTTTCTAAAGCGTAGCTATTCACTCCAGCAGGCTTATTTAAAAATAACCAATCTGTCTCTTGATAAAGAATTTGTGCTTTAGAGTTTTGCACCTCAAATTTGCTCTGCAGAGGGCATAACTGGCGCGCGAGTGTGAGTTTACGCCCCCCTAAACACACACGCCCTAAATCAATGAGTTTTTGCGCCTGCTTGTGTGAAATGCCCATTTGTGCGCTGAGAAGCTTATAGGCTGCTTGCATAAATTGCCTTGCTCAGTGTTTGGATCGAATGCCCTTGTTGGTCAATGTAGCTAGGGACAAGCTGATCGGCGCACTTCAAAGTTTCTTTTAAGGCGTTTTGCTCGATCAAAACATAATTTTGCACACAAGCAAAAAGGGCTTGTTGGTTAAAAATGTGCTTGCCACTGATGAGTTTGGTGTGAAAAAAGGCAGGCTCAAGCGGGTTATGCCCCCCCACAGGGACAAAAGACCCCCCCAAGATCACCACATCAGCGATGGCATAAAAATCATTGAGCACCCCTAGCGCGTCTACAAGTAGAATCTGCTTGCTCCAAGTAACCCCTTCTTGCGAGAATGTCATAAAATCAAGATGTTGGCTTTCCAAGAGTTCTTTAACTTTTAAAAAACGCTCAGGGTGGCGCGGAACAATAGCCAAAAAAGCCGCAGTTTGCAGGGCAAGAAAAGCCTTTAAAATAAGAGCCTCTTCGCCCGGGTGTGTACTGGCAGCTAAAAATAGGGGTTTGGGGGGCTTTGGATGGTGCGTGGTGATTTTGGGGGTGTTGAAAAGCTTGAGATTGGGGAAAATTTCAAGGTGTCGCGCACCCAGTGAGCGTAATCTCTCTAAATCTTGGGGGGTTTGGGCGTAGATCCTATCTATCTGCTTGAAGAGTTGGGTGTAAAAAGCCCTAAAGCGTTGGTAACGCCCATAGGAGCGTGTGGAAATGCGCGCATTGAGCAAGAAAGTTTGTGCCCCCACTTGTTTAGCTAGACTAAACACTTGATACCATAACTCCGCCTCAGTAACCACAAGACTTTGCAAGTGATCTAAATCCTTGCGCCAAAGCCATAATAAAGTTTCAAAAAGCAAAAAACGCACTTGGATATGGGGGTTATTGGCATAAGTGCTACAGGCAAGATTGTAGCCGGTTTGGGTGGTGGTGGTGAGTAAAATGGGGGTGTTGTTAAAGAGGGCTAGTAGAGGTTCTAAAGATTTGATTTCACCAAAAGAGCAGGCATGAAACCACAAAATGGGCTTAAAATCCAACGCATGCCCTTTGGCAAAAAAACGCGCTGTTAAAGAGTATTTGTATTTGGCGCGCAAGCGCAAAAGCGCGATGAGGGGCAAAGCAAGCACATGGGCGATGCACAACACGCCCAAATAGATTTTATTGAGAATTAGTGCTCACTTCGCGATTGGCATAAAGAATGCGCCCACAATGTGGGCAAGTCAAAATGTCTTGACTGCGCAAAATTTCGGCGTAAGTTTTATCATTGATGCGGATAAAACAACCTCCGCAGGCTTGCTTGCGCACCTGCACCACACAGGTATTGCCTGCCCAACGGCGAATCCTCTCGTAAAAAGCGATGAGTTTGCGATCCATTTTTAAAACCAAAATTTGCTTGTTTTGAAAAATCTCTTGCTGTTGCGCCTTAATAGTTGCGGTGTCTTCCTCTACGCGTTGCTCAAGCGCGCTAATCTGCTCTGCTAATTTTTCTAAATCTTCTTGTAGGGTCGCCTGTAATCTATTTTTATGCGCGATCTCATTTTCTAGCCGCTCGATTTCCTTATTAGCTTGGTTGGCCCGCTCTTTAGTGATGTCTTCTTCAATGCTCAAAGAGCGCAATTCGCGCTCAGATTTGATTTGAGCGATCTTTTTTTGAATACTATCAATCTTGGCGTTGATTTCATGGAGAGTTTGCTCATTTTTGCTAATTTGGAGCTTTAAGCCTCCCTTTTCTTCTTCAAGAGCACTATACTCGGCTTGTTGTTTTTGGCGTTGGGCGAGGGCCTTATCTAAATCCGTGCGTTTGGCTTGAATCTGTGGCTCTAAAGCCTCGATATCTTTATCTAAATGCGAAATCTCAATAAGTTGCTTGAGGTGTGCGTTCATGCCATGCCTTTAAAATGGAAGGGGTTTTTGCAATCGTGCAGTCTAACATGCTTTGCCTGAGTTTGCAACCAAGTTGCTAGCAGAGAGTGCAACAAGGGCACAAAATATTTTTCACTCTCATAATGCCCTACATCAATCACACTCACGCCCATGCTCTTTGCTGCCATCGCGTCATGGTGCTTGACATCTCCGGTAATCAGACAAAGACCTTTGGGGATATGAGCTAAATCCTGCAAATAAGACGCGCCCGCTCCACACACGATCGCTATATGTTCGATGTTATGCTCCGCGCACACATAACGCACATAGGGGAGCTGTAGTCTCTCTTGAATGTGCTCGAGCAAATTCTCTAATTTAGTAGGTGTGATCGCGCCCACTAGAGCAAAGCCCTCTGACTTAAGGTTTTCAAAACCTAGCAAATTAGCAAAATGGGCGTTGAGGTGGGTTATATCAAAATTAGTATGAAGAGCGATGAGCGCACAAGACTTTTGAATAAGAGGGGTGGCGATGTTATAGGGGTAGAGAGTGGGGTTAAAGTTCTTGCTTGCCTTGAAAAATAGGGGGTGGTGGGCAAGAATGCAGGTTTTGGGGGGGACCTCTAGGGCGAGCTCTAAGGTGGCTTCTAAGCTGATCACCACCTGATCAAAGGGCGCGCTCAAATGCCCTAGATTGATCCCGCTATTATCCCATGGGGCTTGCAACTCAAAGGGGGAGAGTTGGTTTAAGAAGTTGAAAAGATGGGCTAGCATGGGAATAGGGGCGCGCTGAAATCCCCATTTAAGCGCTCTTGTCTTTGATCTTCTTGGGACTTATAGAGAGTGGCGCAGGCTTTGGCTAGAGTGCGGATTTTTAAAATAAATTCTTGTCTCTTGGCTACAGAGAGGGCTTTTCTAGCGTCCAAAACATTAAAAAAATGCGTGCTTAAGATCACAAAATCATAGGCGACTAAACTCAAGCCTTGATCTAAACAACGCTGGGCTTCTTGTTGGTTTCTCTCAAAACTCTCAAATAAAAAATCCAAATTGGCATGTTGAAAATGGTAATGGCTAAACTGGTATTCGCTCTCGGTGTGCACTTCTTTATAATAAATGGGTTTGCCCTCTCTATAGCTCCACACAATGTCTAAGACACTTTGAGCCTTTTGTATGTAGGTGGCTAATCTCTCTAACCCATAGGTAATTTCAACTGGGGTCGGGTGGCAGGGCAATCCGCCCACTTGTTGAAAATAAGTAAACTGAGTGATCTCCATGCCATCTAGCCACACCTCCCAGCCCAAGCCCCAAGCTCCCAAAGTGGGCGACTCCCAATTATCCTCCACAAAGCGAATATCATGTTCTCTAAAATCAATCCCTAGCACTTCCAAGCTTTTAAGATAGAGCTCTTGAATATTGAGCGGGCTGGGCTTGATGAGGACTTGGAATTGGTAATAACTGCCTAAGCGGTTAGGGTTTTGGGCATAACGCCCATCGGTAGGGCGGCGTGAGGGGGCGACATAGGCGACACTCCAAGCTTGGCTGTCCAAACTTCTAAGTAGAGTGGCTGGGTGGAAAGTGCCCGCCCCTGCTGGCAAGTCGTAGGGCTGGAGCACTAAAGCCCCCTGATCCTGCCAAAAATCCTGCAATGTTAATAGAATGCGTGAAAAAGTCATGGCAAACCTTTATGATCGTTGTAAAAGTGCCCCCATGCTCTCTAGGGGGTTTTTGCCCTGCAAGAGGGCATAGAGTTCTGTAGCAATGGGGGTATAGATATTTTCTTTAGTGGCGATTTGGAGGATCGCCTCTGTAGTTTTCACCCCCTCAGCCACCTCGCCCAGTTCCTGTAAAATCGCCTCAAGGCTCTGATGTTTAGCAAGCCCTAAACCTACGCGGTAATTCCTAGAGAGCACAGAGTTTGCGCTCAAAAACAGATCGCCCGCCCCTGAGAGTCCTAGAAAGGTTTGTGCCTTGCCTCCAAAATGCGCCCCAAAACGGCACATCTCCACTAACCCCCTAGAGAGTAAGGAAGCCTTAGCACTCTGTCCTAACTCCAAGCCATCACACACTCCTGCTGCAATGGCGATCACATTTTTATAAGCCCCAGCGATCTCGCCCCCGATAATGTCTTCTTGGATGTAGGTGCGCATAAAACTAGGGAAAATCTTGGCATAGGTTTGTGCTAACTCTGCATTTGTGGAGTGCAGGGCTAGCGCGCATGGCAGGCTTGCGCTCACATCCTTAGCAAAACTAGGACCAGCTAGAAAACAAAGATTTTCAGAGGGTAGAAAACTTTGAGCAATGTCGCTCACAAAAGCCCCCCCAAGCTCAATCCCCTTACACGCCATTAAAACCCGCGTGTTAGAGGGGAGCTTAGTTTGCTCAAACCAAGCGCGCAGGTGTTGCACGCTAATAGCTACCACACACAAAGAGGCTTGAAGAGCTTCTTGCAGATCGCATTGTGTGATGAGAGAATGCCCCTTAAGCACTAAATTTTTATTTAAAGGGAGCAAAACCTCGCTTAAATCCCGCCTAGAGACAATTTTAGTCGGGGTTGTGTGCCCAAAGGCAAAAGCTAACGCCCGCCCCCAAGCCCCGCCCCCAAAAACTACAACACTCATGCATGTCCTTTAAAAAGTGCCATTCTAGCATAGCTTGCTAAATTGCAATATTGGAGAAAAGATAGAGCGCGCTTTGAGGATAAAGTTTTTTGATCTCTGTGGCTAATTGTCTAGCTTCTTGCTCGGGCAAGAATAAACGCACCAAAGCGCATTCCTTGCGCCCGCTCACTTGCTCGCAAATATTCATCTGTGCTTGGGGTGTGCCATAGACAAAGGCGGGTAAGAGGTAAAAATGCGTGTAGCCTTTCTCTAAGAGATAATCTAGCAGGCTATCTTGCACAGGGGAGGGGGTGTAGATTTCTAATAACATCAAATGACCTTGATTTTTTTAGCAAGTAACATAAACATGGGCGGGATCAAGAGTAAAGTTAGCGTGCTTGAGGTAACAAGCCCCCCTAAAACAACGATTGCTAAGGGTCTTTGCACTTCTGAGCCCACCCCATGGGAGAAAAGAAGGGGGATAAGTCCCAAGCCGGCAATGCAAGCAGTCATAAGCACGGGGCGTAAACGCCTTGTCGCCCCCATAAAAACCACCTCATCAAGGCGTTTGCCCTGCATCAATAAATCTTTAAAATATCCGACCATCACCACGCCATTCAGCACGGCGATTCCAAACAGGGCGATAAAGCCCACACTAGCAGGCACTGAGAGATAGGCATGGCTGATAAAAAGGGCAATGAGTCCGCCTGTGGTGGCAAAGGGGATATTACAAAGAATGAGCAGAGCTAAAGGGACATTTTTAAAGGCAAAAAAGAGAATAAAAAAGATGGCTAAAATGCTTAGAGGGATAATGGTTGCCAAGCGTTTATTAGCCCGCTCTTGGTTTTCAAACTGCCCGCCATAGGTGATATAGTAATTGGGGGGCAAGTGGACTTGATTGTGAATTTTAGCCTTGATCTCACTCACAAAACTTCCTAAATCGCGTCCCACAACATTACTACGCACCACGCTTAGGCGTTTGGCATTCTCGCGCACGATTGACACCGGACCATCTACCTCTTGCAGTGTCGCAATGGAGGTAATAGGAACAGGGACATCGCGGCTAGAAGTCATCTCCAAGCTTTTAAGTAAAGTGATATTAGTTGCGACATCTTGGTTTTGGCGGATAATCACAGGCGTGCGTGAAATGCCCGTAGGGATGAAGGCAACTAACAACCCCTCCAAAGAGGATTTGAGAAATTTAGCAAACTCATCGCTAGTAATCCCCACATTAGCCATCGTGTCCCGATTGGGTTTGATGTAAAGGTAATTAATACCCTTATTGAGCTCTGTTAGCACCTCACTAGACCCGCGCACACTTTTAATGATTTCTACAATCTGTGCGCTAAGGGCGTTGAGAGTGGGGATGTCATTGCCAAAGATTTTCACCGCCAAATCCCCGCGCACCCCTGTAAGCATCTCAGAGATACGCATCTCAATAGGCTGGGTAAAGGTAAAGTTAATCCCTTTAAAACCCTCTAAGGCGTTGAGAATTTTTTCTAATAACGCCTCTTTATTAGGCACACTCCATTGATCTTTGGGGATGTAGGAAATAAACATGTCGGTTTGGTTGAGCCCGCCTAAATCTAGCCCCAACTCATCAGAACCCGTGCGCCCCACTACAGATTGAATCTCTGGCACGCGCGCCTTGAGGGTTTTTTCAATGTCCAAAATTAAGGCGCGCGATTGGGCTAGCGAGATGGAGGGGATGCTCTCAATGGTAAGCACGGTATCCCCCTCATCTAAATTAGGCATAAAAGCCTTCCCCACAAAAGCAAAAAGAGACAAACTAGCCACCATAAACACCAACGCCCCAATGAGCATGCGCTTAGGGTTATGCAAAGCAAAGTTTAAAAGAGGAGTATAAGTTTTGTGCAAAAAGCGCACTAGAAAGGTCTCTTGGTGTGGCTGGCTTTTGAGCACTAAAGAACTCATCACGGGTATAATGGTGATGGAGAGAATTAAAGTTCCCAAGAGCGCAAAGACAATGCTTAGAGCCAAAGGTCTAAACATCTTACCCTCAATGCCTTGCAAGGATAAAATGGGGATAAAAAACACGATGATAATGATGATCCCGCTCACCACAGAGGGGGCGATCTCTTTGCACGCCCGATACATCGTGTTTAATTTGGGGCTTGTCTTGTTGTGGTTAAGTTTTTCAAAGGCGTTTTCAACCACCACCACCGCCGAGTCAATGAGCATGCCAATGGCGATGATGAGCCCCCCCAAACTCATCAGATTTAAGGAGAGACCGCTTAATTTAATCCCAATAAACGCCACACTCAAGCTCAAGGGCAAGATCACCCCCACAGCCACACTTGCCCTAAAATTGCCTAAGAATAAAAAGAGGGTAGCAATGATGAGCACGATCGCCTCAATAAAAGTCTTGCCCACCGTGCTAATTGCCTTGTGTGTAAACTCAGAGCGATCGTAAAAAACATGGATATGCACGCCTGCTGGTAATAAAGGTTTGATCTCATTGTCTATTTTAGCGCGCACGCGTTGGATAATATCCCTAGAATTTGCCCCTTTTAAAGAGAGCACAAGCCCCTCAGTGGTCTCTCCCACTCCATTTTTGGTAACAAAACCCAAACGGGTACGATGGTGAGCGATCACCTTAGCAAAATCTTTAATATGCAGATGCCCCATTGTGGTAGGGATGGTGATATGGGCAATTTGCTCAGGGGTGCTAGCCATCGTTTGGATTTTGACTAAAAAAGTCTCACCTTCGCGATCAACCCGCCCCGCCCCGCTATTGCTCAAATTAGCTCTAAGCGCGTGTTCCAAATCGCTAATGCTCACACCCAATCTAGCCATATCATTTAAATCCGGAACCACAACAAAGGCGCGGCTAAAGCCACCTATGGAATTTACATCGGCTACTCCCGGAATGGTGCGCAGTAAGGGGCGGATCACAAAATCTAGCAAATGGCGTTTGCTTGCTCCATCTAGGCTACCATCAATGGTAAACATAAAAATATCTGAAAGAGGGGTTACAATGGGCGCGATACCTCCATCCACCCCCTCAGGCAAATCGGGCAAGACTAGGGCTAGTTTTTCATCTACCATGTTGCGGGCTAAGTAAATGTCCATCCCCTCTTCAAAATCAATGGTGATGTCGCATACAGAGTATTTAGAAGTACTTCTAAGGGATTTCTCCCCTTGTAGCCCCAAGAGTTCTAGCTCTAGGGGGCGCACGACATTATTTTCCATCTCTTCAGGCGAGCTGCCCGGAAGTTTGAGAATGATTTTAACTTGAACCGGGGCCATATCCGGGAAAGCATCTATGGGTGTGTTTAAAAAGCTATAAAATCCAAAACCTACAAGGGTTAGCGCGCACAAAAGCACCAAAAGGCGTTGTCTTAAACAAAAGGCAATGAGGCTATCTAGCATCAATCTTCCCCAAAATGGTTCAAAATGCCCTTGAGATTCACTAACGCCCCGGCGGCAATTTTGCCATGCAGATCAATTTGTCCTTGCTGGATGAGAAAAGCACGGCTGCGCTCCTCGAGTACTTTGACAGGGGTGGGTAAAAAGCCTACAGGGGTGCGCACAAAGATCAAATAATCCTGATCGTTTTTGATCAGCGCATCGGCAGGGATTAAAAGCGAATTAGCAGGTCTAGCCCCCTCTATAAAGAGTTCCACCATTTCACCCACATGGTAATTTCCTTTGATACGTGCAGTGGCTAAGATAGTGTTAGAATTTTTATCTAACACCACAGAGACACTTTGCACATGTCCGATGGGTTGAGCGTTTTTATTGAGCACCACTGCGCCCTGTTTAATATACTTAGAAAGATCGATGGGAATACTAATGCGCGCAATCAGATCGTTATTTTGTGAAATACGCATAAAGGGCGTGAAAGCGCGGATACGCTCCCCCAACACTTTAGGGGCTATGGAGAGAATGCCCCCTTGCCTTGCCACAATTCTAAACCCATAGCTTCCCTTAGGGTGCTTGGCATCGATGCCAAAACCCTTAAAGGTGTTCTCTAGTTGGGCAACTCTTAGGCGAAGTTCTTCACTGGCTAGGTGGCTGGTTTGGTATTCTCTCTTAGAGATTACGCCTTTTTTATAGAGCTGTCTATCCTTAGTGCTGACATCTAGGGCGACCTTGAATTTATTTTGATTATTTTGGAGCTCAAAATAAAGATTGCTCAGATCGATCGAGCTGATCTCACAGATGAGATCGCCCTTTTTCACCCGTTCACCCTCACTCTTATAAATGGCGACCACGCTCGCATCAAAACTCAAACTTTGCACAACCGCGTGTTTGAGATTGAGATTGTCAAAATCAATGCTGGCATTAAAAGGCAACCCTCTTGAATACAAATGTTGATCCAGAGGGATCACCTGAATATTTAAACTTGCAATTTCTTTGGGAGTGAGCTTAATTTCCTCATAAGCGTGTAAGAACAACGCGCAAATAAAAATCAATGCTTTTTTCAATGTTTTTTTCCTATTATGGTTAGACTCTCCCCCAAAGTTTCTTCTAAGAGCGCGGTGGTGTCCACATATTTCATCTTGGCCTCTGCTAGGGCGATGAGAGCGTCCATATACGCATTTTGATAAAAAAGATATTCAAAGAGACCAATTTTTTGAGCCTCATAGGCAACCCTTCCCATTTCCATTAACTCCTTTTTATTATCAATCGCTTGGATTTGGATACGCATGTAGCGCTCAGTCGTCTTGAGTTGGTTGAGATAGGCGTTGGCGTTGATATGGATATTGCGCTTTGTAACTTCATTTTGTGCCCGTGCTCCATTTTCTAGGGCTAAAAATTTGCGCTTCATGTGAATATTTTTAGGCGTGAGGGGGAGAGGAATGCTAAACTCCATGGAGAGGTTCGTAGCAGAGTTATAGCTCTCCGCCCCCAAACCAAATTCAAAGTTTTTAAAAACATCGCGATTGGCTAAGTTGGCGTTCACGCGGTAATCTTTAGCGCTCAAATCCAAGACCTGCACATACAAAGACCGATCTAAAATGCGCTCTAGAGCGTGTTCGCCCAAATGCACATAGTCAAATTTGAGCTCAGGGATTTTAACAACATGGGCAGCATCCATCAGATCGCTAAAAGGGGCGTCATTTTCAACGGGCGCGACAATGGCTAGCAAGGTGTGTAGCAAGCGTTCTTGATTGATGATGAGGTTTTGGATATTGATTTTGGCAAGCTTAGATTCTAAATAAGAATTTTTGAAGTTGATATAGTCCTTTTTAGACATACTTCCAGCAGCGACCTTACTCTGAGCGGCCTCAAGCTGGGAAAAAAAGATCGCCTCTCTTTGGGCGTAGATTTTATGCTTCTCAATATTGAGCGTGTAATTGAGATAGAGTCGTTTTGCTCCAATGAAGGCAAGATTACGACTAAGCTCGTAACTCTTGCGGTATTGCACATTCTTCAAAGAGAGACTGCGCGCTAAAAGACGGCTCACCCATGGAAGTTTTGGCTTGATCATTAAAACCGTGCGGGGTTGGGCTTCGGCGATGCCCTGATAGTTGCGCACAATGGAGGTTTCTTGACTGATAAAAGGAAAATCCCAAGAATTGGTGGATTTTTGTTCCTCCAAAAGGCTAATAAAGTTCGCCTTTTTTTGGATCAAATCAAGCGAGTTGTGTTCTACGCGCTTAAAGAACTCAGCGACAGAAAAGGTGCGCGCACTCAAACAAAGGGCGCACAATCCATATAGGATAAAAAGGCGAATCCACACCCTAGAGGTCTTTAATATCCGCCACATCCAAAAATGCATGGTAAATCAATGCCAATAAGCCCTTGCGGTTGTTTTGCACCTGCAAGTTTGGATCGTTGACAAGCACTTTTTCAAAAAAGTTTTCCAAGGGTTGTTTAAGGTGGCTTAGGGCTTTGAGCTTGTCTAAAAAATTGCCAAATTCCATACGAGCGATGTTTTCATAAGTTTCATAGAGGGCGTGTTCGCTGGAATCTGTAAAGAGCGCGGGGTCAGTTTGAAGTAGGGTATCTAATTGTGTGATATTAGCGACTCGCTTAAAAATAGCCACCAAATCAGCCGTATTTTCTTGGGCAAAAAAGACATGCAGGGCTTGCACTTTGTGGGCAATTTGGCAGATTCCATAGTTCTCACTTTTAAGAGTTTGAAGCCCTTTTAAAACGGCCCTGTAAAAAGAGGGATCGAAGTCGCCTAATACATGCGTAAAACGCTCTAAGATAAAATCTTGTAAAAGCGTCCACTCAAAGGGGGCATAAAAACGCGCGATTGTCTGCAAATCGCTAGCTAAATTGAAATCTAATTGGTAATGCAAGCAGATGCGCAAGACTCCATTGCAAGCACGGCGCAAAGCAAAGGGGTCTTTAGAACCTGTGGGGATTTTGCCCACGCTAAAAAGAGATAAAAGGGTGTCTAATTTGATAGCCAATGCGCTTAAAGCTGCTAGCAAACTAGAGGGCAGGGGCGCGTTTTCAGAAGTGGGGAGATATTGCTCTTGGATGGCTTGGCACACTTCTTGGGGGTGGTTGTGGTGTTTGGCATAATATCCCCCCATGATCCCCTGTAATTCGGGAAACTCATAAACCACTTCGCTACACAAATCCGCTTTGGCCAATTCTAGGATTTTTTGCACAAGGGGGCGCATGGATTCCTCGCCATAGCGATCCACTAGCCACGCTCCTATGCGTTGTTCTCTCTCTACCTTATCTTTTAAGCTACCAAGCCCCTGCATAAAGGAAATTTGCTCCAGCTTAGGACCTACTACTTCCCATTCTAGTGATGTTTGCAGATCGTTTTGGTAAAAAAAGATCGCATCACTCAAGCGGGCTTTTAAAACCTTTTCATTCCCCGCTATAATTTGGCTAAAATCTCCCTTACTTGGCAGATTGCTCACAACAACAAAACCATGGTGCAAGCTAGAATCTTTAAAAGTGGGGAAATAGCGTTGGTGAGTTTGCATAGAGGTAGTGGCGATCTCAGTGGGGAGTTGTAGAAAATGTGCTTCAAATTCTCCATAAAGAGCGGTGGGGTAGGCGGTGATGGCTATAATTTCCTCTAGCAATTCGGGGTCGACCTCAACGCGCATATGATGTTGGTCCTCTAGGGCGTGGATTTGATCTAAAATTCTAGTTCGGCGTTTTAGAGGATCTAAGATGACAAACCCCTCTTCTAGGGTTTTAAAATAAGTAGAGATGTCCGGGGTGTCATGGTAGCCAAACCCCTTAGAGAAGTGTAATTTAGTCGCGCGTTTAGCACTGCACCCATAGGTGTTTGTGCATGCTGATAAATCAATGTCCTCTGAGCCAAAGATCACGCAAAGATTATGAATGGGGCGGATAAAGCGCGCTTTGAGCGCGCCCCAAGCCATGCTTTTTCCAAAATCCAGCGCGCCTAAAAAGTGCAACAAAATATCATCTAATAGGGTGGCTGTAGGAATGGGTTCTGTGCGCTTGGTGGCGTATAGAACTTCTTTATTATTTTTCATGCCCACCTCAAGATTGGGGGGTAGGTTGAGCTTGGCATAGAATTTAAGCCCAATGGGGTTTAGAACTCTAGTTCCCTCTTTAACTCCTTTTTCTACATTCGTGCCGATGTCCAAAGGAGGACCAAAAAATTCCTCTGTGATGGCGGGCGTGTGGGTGGGGAAGTTTGGAGCATAGAGCACTAGCCTAGTGGGCGTGTAAAAGACTTCTAAAGCCGTGCCACCTAACCCATGTTTTTCCAGGGAATGGCAAAATTTTTTAGGGATATTGGGCAACTCATCTAAGAGTGGCTTAGCGGGCATTTCTTCAACTAAAATTTCTATGAGTAGGGCTTGATTCAAGCGATCTCCTCTTTGTGATTGAGTATGAACGGTGCTTAAAGGGTTTTTGTAGTATTATACCCAATTACAGAATAAATACGCTTAACAGAGGTTAGGATGGATAGAGTGCATGGGTGGCGAGGCGTGTTGTTTGGATTATTTGGTCTTTGTGGTCTGCTTGGAGCGCAAAAGGCAGATTTGGCCGAATGCAATGATCCCTTAAAATTTAGCGATAAACAAAAAGACATCATAGTTTACGCCTACCGCTATGGCTTTAAACAGGAACTAGGTTACGAGATGGCTGCGATTGCTTGGAAAGAATCTTGTGCTGGCATGTACCGCGTGAATTTTGGCGATCCGAGTGCAGGGATTTACCATGCCTATATTCCTGCGGTCATTAAACTCTACAACGAGCGGGACACCCGCTTTATGCAAAATGTCTATGGGGATATGTTGATTCGCGATCGGGCCTTTGCCTCCAAAGTGGCGCTAGATATGCTAGTGAGTTGGCGGCGCACTTATAAGGGTAATTTGAAAGATATGATTAAATCCTATCATAAAGGTTTGCGTTGGCAAAAAAACGACTACTTAAACCAAGTGGCTACAGAATACTATCAAGACATTTTGGCAAAAATTAAAGTCTTACGAGGCGTGATGCCTGCCTTAGAGCAGAGTGTAGACACCCACAACAATCCAGAGGCCAAACATCTCACTTATGCGCAAAATCATCGTCCTATAGAGGTGCGCCCCAAAGGCAAGAACACTAAAAAACGATCTTCTCACTCCAAACCCAGCCCTCACAAAAAACCCACACCTCCTCCCCCTCCCCCTCCCCCTCAAAAGATCGAACCTGTGCCACAACCTGAACCCGTGCACAAAAAGCGCAAAGACAATTCTATCTTCTTACTCCAAGAATCTCCGGTGTTTTAATGCAAAAGACTCTATTAGTCATTACCGATGGGATTGGTTATAATCCCTCTACTGAGGGCAATGCTTTTTATCATGCCAAAAAACCCACCTATGATTGGATGTTGGCCAATCTCCCTTATAGCCTGCTCAAAACGCATGGCTTGAGTGTGGGCTTGCCCTCCGATCAAATGGGCAATTCAGAGGTGGGGCATATGTGCATTGGGGCGGGCAGGGTGCTTGATCAAGATTTGGTGCGCATTTCTAAGGCTTTCGATCAAGAGCTCTTAGAGGATAATCCAGCTTTTCAACATGTGGTGAGCCAAAGTCAAGTGGTGCATGTTTTGGGCTTGATGAGTGATGGAGGCGTGCACGCCCACATCGATCATCTCATGGGCATGGCTCTCTTGTTGGAGCGATCGGGCAAAAAGGTTTGGTTGCATTTAATTGGTGATGGGCGCGATGTGCTTCCTAGAAGTGCTTTAGAGTATTTGGCTCTTGTGCAGAGTATTTGCAATGAGCATATCGCCATTGCCACCCTCTCAGGGCGTTTTTTTGCCATGGATAGAGATAAACGCTTTGAGCGCACCCTAAAGGCTTATGAGAGCATCGCGCATGCGTGCAATAAAAGCCCCCTTAGCCCTGAAGAGTATATCCATAGCATGTATGCGCAAAATATCAGCGATGAGTTTTTTGAGCCGACTAGTTTTGGTGATTATGCAGGCATGTTTGATGGAGATGGTTTGATTATGGTCAATTTTCGCAGCGATCGCGCCCGTCAGATTATCCAGGTGTTGGGAGGAGATTTAGAGGTTTTTAAAGGTCTGCCTGAGTGTGGGGCTGGTGCGCCTGAGCTGACCATAGCCACCATGACCCCTTATAGCGCTTCTTTTAATCATCCGGTTTTATTCCCCAAAGAAGAGATTAAGGAATGCTTAGCTTCTGTGGTGGCACAAGCGGGGTTAAGCCAGCTTCATACTGCTGAAACCGAAAAATACGCCCATGTGAGCTTTTTTATCAATGGGGGTGTAGAAACCCCTTTTGAAAATGAGGAGCGCGTTCTGATCCCAAGCCCCAAGGTGAGCACTTACGACCTCTGCCCACAGATGAGTGCTCCTGAAGTAGGGGAGGCTGTGCGTGCAGGAATGCGCGCGGGCAAAGACCTCATCATTGTCAATTTTGCTAATGGGGATATGGTGGGGCATACGGGCAACTTAGAAGCGGCGATCAAGGCGGTAGAGGCTATAGACACAGAGTTGGGGCAGATTTTACATTTAGCTCAAGAGCTAAATTATGCGATGCTACTCACCAGCGACCATGGAAATTGTGAGCAAATGCGCGCTACAGATGGGGGCATGCTCACTAACCATAGCACTTTTGAAGTCTATTGTTTTGTCTTGGGTGAGGGGGTGAGACAGATTAAAAATGGAGGCCTAAACAATGTGGCAGCCAGTGTGTTAAAACTTATGGGCTTGCCCATTCCTGCAAGCATGGATTCCGCGCTTTTTTAAACAAAGGCGCGTTGGAAATTTTATTCTTTTGGTATTTTTTTATTAATGTATTTTGACTACAATCGCTGACTTTTGGTTTTTGGACCATTTTAGGAGTATTGTATGCCATTTTTCACTTCCAGTAAACACCAAGCTAAGATTGCTCAGCAAGATCAGCTTATCACCTCCTTAAGCGCTAAGGCAAGCAAACTGAGTCGTGTTTATGAAGCCATTGATCGTTCAATGGCGATCATCGAATTTGATACTAATGGGGTTGTTCTAAACGCTAATGATAATTTCTTGAAACTGATGGGCTATGGCCTTCAAGAGATCAAGGGCAAACACCATTCTCTATTTTGCGATCCCAAATTTGTCAGTTCCAAAGAATACACACAGATTTGGGACGATTTGCGCGCAGGGCTCTTTCAAAGAGGCACTTTTAAACGCCTGACAAAGCAGGGCAAGCCTATTTATCTTGAATCTACTTATAACCCCATTCTTGATTTAGAAGGCAAGGTACAAGGGGTGATCAAATTTGCTACCGATGTTACTGGTAAAATTTTAGAATTAAATGAACTGCGGTCTGTATACAAGGCCGCGCTTGCTAGTATGGCCATGATTGAATTTGATGCGCAGCGAAGAATCCTCTCAGCCAATGAAAATTTCTTAAAGTTAATGGGGTATCGTCTGGAGGAAATCAAAGGAAAGGAACATGCTCTTTTTTGCGATCCAAAATACGCCAAGAGTTCTGAATACAAGACTTTTTGGGATCATCTTGCAGAGGGGCATTTTACGCGTGGGACCTTTGTACGCCTGAATAAAGATGGAAAAAAAGTCTATTTGGAAGCGAGCTACAATCCTGTTTTTAATAGCGATGGAGAGATTTATAAATTTATTAAATTCGCTTGGGATGTAACTTCTAAAGAAGAAAAAATCCAAATGACCCTAGAACTCATCAAGGAAAATCAAGAGCTTACGGATTTGGGAAGCAAGATGATTGAAAAGACAACCGAGAGCATTCAAGGCGTGGCAACAACGATCAAAAACAGTGCCGATCAAATCAACACGCTCAGCACACAATCTGATTCGATTTCCTCAATCACACAGACCATCAAAGATATCGCCGATCAAATTAATCTGCTTGCCCTTAATGCTGCTATTGAGGCCGCGCGGGCAGGCGAACACGGCAGAGGCTTTGCGGTGGTGGCCGATGAAGTGCGCAAGTTGGCCGAACGCACTGATAAATCTGTCATGGAAATTGGAGCAATCATCGATGCGATCAAGGAAATCACCGCTCATGTGGTGATCAATATCACCGCAGGGACTCAAGAATCTGAGAAGACGGTCGCTCTCTCCCATGAGAGTAAAGATTTCATGGGGAAAATCAGAGCGGCCAGTATCAAAGTTTCAGAGGGCATGCGAGCATAACTTCAGGCATGCGGGGCGTTTTAATGCGCTTGAATGATTTTTGCAGTTTCTGTGGCGATAGCCCATTCTTCATTAGTGGGGACGCGCAAAATTTGTATCGCCGTTTGAGGTTGACTTAGGTTAACAATGCCTTTAGGAAGGTTTGTATTAGCTGCATGATTGAGGGCGATGCCAAAATTTTCCAAATTGGCACACACATCTTTGCGTAGCCGTGCGCAATTTTCCCCTACTCCACCAGTAAAGATCAAAGCATCAACATGTCCTAATGCAACTAGGTAAGAACCGAGATATTTTTTAATACGGTAAGCGTACATATCAAAAGCTAAGATGGCCTTTTCATCTCCCTCTTCGATCAATTTTTCCACACTACGCATATCGTTTTTGCCACAAATCCCTTTAAGTCCACTTTCCTTATTAAGAATATTATTGACCTCATCAAAACTTTTATGGTTAATTTGAACAATATAGTTCAAAAGACTAGGATCTAAATCGCCTGAACGCGTGCCCATAATCAAACCCTCTAGGGGGGTTAGTCCCATAGAAGTGTCTATACTTTGGCCATTTTTGATCGCACACACACTAGCCCCGTTGCCTAAATGCAGAGAAATTGCGTTAAATTTTTCATAGGGGATGTTTAAAAATTTAGCGGCTTCCTGAGCCACAAAATTATGTGAGGTGCCATGAAAACCATAGCGGCGCAACTTGTGAGTTTCATAAAAATGATAAGGTAAGGCGTACATGAAGGCATGGGCGGGAATACTTTGGTGAAAAGCAGTATCAAAAACAGCCACTTGGGGAAGTTGAGGAGTTTGTTTCTTGATTGTCTTGATACCCATTAAATTCGTAGGATTATGCAGAGGGGCCAAAAAAGCGAGCTTCTCTATATGTTCCATGACTCGATCGTCAATGAGAGTTGGCTGAATAAATAGATCCCCCCCGTGCACCACGCGATGGCCTACACCATCCACATGCCCAAAACTTTGCAGCACGCCTAAATTGCGCAGGCTATTTTCTACATGCAAAAGCCCTTCTTCATAAGTGTTAATACGCAAGCATTCCTTGCTCATTTCCATACGCCCATCTTGGGTGTAGACCTGTGCTTGAGCGCACTCCCCGCCGATTTGTTCTACAAGCCCGCGGGCTAAAACCTCTTGTGTGGCAGTGTTGAAAAGCTGGAATTTAATAGAAGAACTGCCTAAATTTAAAACAAGGATACGCATGGATTACCCTTGTGCCTGAATAGCGGTTATGATGATGGTGTTGATCACATCCTCAACCAGACATCCACGACTTAAATCATTCACGGGTTTTTTAAGCCCTTGCAATACAGGACCAATAGCTAAAGTTTTAGCGGTTCTTTGCACCGCTTTGTAGGCAATATTGCCCGCATCTAAATCTGGGAAAATAAAGACATTAGCATGTCCGGCGACAACACTTCCGGGCATTTTCTTAGCTCCTGTGGCTGGATCAATCGCTGCATCAAATTGCAAAGGCCCATCAACGACCAAAGTTTCATCCAAATTACGCGCAATCTCCACAGCTTGGGTAACTTTGTCCACATCTGCTCCCTTTCCAGATGTTCCCGTAGAATAAGACAACATAGCAATGCGCGGTTCAATGCCAAAACTTTTAGCCGTGCGCGCAGAACTCAAGGCAATATGAGCAAGTTCTTCGCTAGTGGGATTGGGATTGATGGCGCAATCAGCAAAAACTAAAACCTGCGTGTCCAAGCACATAAAAAAGACACTAGAAACTAAACTCACGCCCGGATGGAGTTTGATGGTCTGCAGGGCAGGGCGCACGGTGTCAGCGGTGGTGTGTGTGGCTCCTGAAACCATGCCATCGGCATGCCCACTATAAACCAGCATGGTTGCAAAATAAGTCGAAGTTTTGACGAGTTTATGGGCTTCTTCTAAACTTAAACCCTTGCTTTGCCGCAAAGCATAAAGAGTGTTGGCAAAGTCCTCAAGATGTTCAGAAGTGCTAGGATCAATGATTTGGCATCCTTCTAAATTGAGCCCTAAACTTTGCGCATTTTCTAAAACTTGCTCAGATTTGCCTAGTAAAATGAGCTTGGCGGCTTGGTTTTGCAAGATAATGTGCGCTGCTTGTAAAATTCTAGGATCATGGCTCTCGGGCAAAACAATGGTTTTGAGCGCGTTTTTAGCCCGCTTCAACAAGCTTGCTTGAAACCTCAGAGGACTCAGACACGCGCTCTTGGTGTTATTTAAAACTTGATAGATGGAATCAAGCTGTGGGCCTTTTAAATCGCTAGAAGTTTGTAAATCCACAATCATGTAATTTAAATTATTTTGACTTGCATGGGCAAAGGTGATAGGATTAGCCACTCCCGCATGTTCAAAACTCGCATGGACACGCATGCAGGCTTTTGCATCTCCCTCCAGCGCGTTGATCACAGGCAGATTGAGATGTTGGGCGTATTTGTGTAGAAACAAAGGATCAAGAGCCTGCAGGGGGGCTAATACACTTCCTTTGAGCAAAACAAATTCGTAGTCTAAAGCTTGATAGGCGTTCAAGAGGGTTAGAAAAGTGTTTTGTTCTGATTTAGCAACAAGGTCTTCAAGAGCGATTCCTAAGTTGGCATCCACAACCTTAAAGCTCTGTTTTTGTGCCCCTAAAACTATCTCAAGACTTTTAATTAATTGCTCTTCAAGATGAGCAGAAGCGATAAGCAAAATTCCCTGACCCATAAATCTCCTTTTATTTTGGTGGAATTATTATAACAAACTTAACCTAGCACTTCTAAGAGAGTTTGCAAAACTTGAGAGGGTTTTTGGTGAGCTGAGATGGTATGGTGTGCCATACTTGTATAGATTGGGGCGCGACTCTGATAAAGACTATAAAGACTATCACGATCCTTAAAAAGAGGTCTAGGATTAGAATCGGCTTGAAGCCTAGCTACAATCGCCTCAAAGTCCAAATACAAGTAAATCACAATCCCCGTTTTTAGGGGCGTGTAAATGGGCAACCCCCCCCCTGTGGCGATCACAAGAGGGGTTTGCACTTGCTCAAGGGTAGCGACTAATTGCCTCTCAAGCTCCCTAAAATGAGCTTCTGAGTGATCTTTAAAAATTTGTGCAATGCTTGTGCGTGTTTGGGCACTAATTTGTAAATCTGTGTCTAGGAAGCGATGATTTAGAGCTTGGGCTAGCAGTGCGCCTAAAGTGCTTTTTCCACTGCCCATAAACCCGATGAGCCAAATTTTAGACAAATAGCCCATTCCCCGCATATGCGCCTTGAATAGACTCTTCAATCTCCAAGAGGCGGTTATATTTAGCGGTGCGTTCGCCTCGCGTGGGAGCGCCGGTTTTAATTTGACCTGTGTTGAGCGCGACACTAAAATCGGCAATAAAACTATCCTCACTCTCCCCACTGCGATGACTCATCACACAAGCATAGCCCGCTTTTTGTGCTAAACGCATGGTTTGCAGGGTTTGTGAAATCGTGCCAATCTGATTGGGTTTAATGAGAATGGCATTAGCAAGTTGTTGCTCAATGCCCTTTTTTAAGAGGGTTTCATTAGTAACGAACAAATCATCGCCCACAAGTTGGACTTTATGCCCTAGCTTGCTGGTGAGCTCCTGCCACCCGTGATAATCCTCCTCGCCTAGTGCGTCTTCAATAGAGACAATGGGGTATTTGTCTACAAGCTGGGCGTAATATTCAATGAGCGCGCTAGCCTCTAGCTTTTTATTCTCACTAGAGAGCACATAGTGCCTGCTGGAGTCTAAAAGCTCACTACTGGCTACATCCAAAGCTAAGGCAATTTGCTCCCCGGGTTTATAGCCTGCTTTTTCAATGGCTTTTAAAATCCACTCCAAAGGCTGCGCATTGTTTTCAAAATTAGGAGCAAACCCCCCCTCATCGCCCACGCTAGTGGGGTGTCCGGCTTGGGCTAACATGCCCTTTAGTGTGTGATAGACCTCCACACTAGCGCGCAAAGCCTGCTTAAAACTCTCAAAGCGCAAGGGCATGATCATATATTCTTGAAAATCCAAGCGGTTATTAGCATGCGCGCCCCCATTGATGATATTTAGCATAGGAGCGGGCAGAGTTGAGCCATTAATCCCACCCAAATAGGCATAAAGAGGCAAATTTAAAGAGCGCGCGCAGGCACGACTAAGTGCCATAGACACGCCCAGCACCCCATTAGCCCCCAAATGGGCGTAATTAGGCGTGCCATCTAAAGCCTGCAAGCAAGAGTCGATCTTAGCCTGTTGGTAGGGGTCTTGACCTAGAAGAGTTTCTTTGATCTGAGTTTGCACAAAGTTACAAGCCTTTAAAACACCTTTACCTAAAAATCGTTGGGGGTCTTGATCGCGCAACTCTAAAGCCTCTCTCTTGCCCGTGCTCGCTCCACTAGGCACAATCGCTACGCCCAAACTTCCATCGCTTAAAATAACTTTAACTTTTAGGGTAGGGTTACCCCGGCTGTCTAAAACCTCGCTCGCCTGAATGTCTTGAATTTGCATACCTGCTCCTTTGCAAAAGGGGCATGTTAGCAAAAGATATTGGGTTTAACAATTAGAATTTATACAGGTACATGCAGTTATACAGCAAAGAGGTTTGAAAACTATCAGAGTTGAGTAAAGTGTGGCTTGTGGGTAGGAGTTTTAAGCCTAGCTCAAGGCGATGCTTGTTGTAAAATGTGAGAAACACCCCTCCTTGTGCGATCAAGCCGGCTGTATGGATCGCACCATGTTTGGCAAAGCTAAAATTCGCGTTGTCTGTGTAGAGCACTGCGCCCAAGCCTATCCCCCCATAAACCCCTATATAGTGCTTATAAGAACGAGTTAGATGAATTTCTAAGGGAATTTCTAAACCTATACTCGCCACACCAAGAAAGGAATTGGAGGGGTTGGGCTTGGATTGCCAATTTGCTTTGGAAGTGGCTAAATCCAAAGCGATAAAAGCGCGGATACCAATATAATTTTTGAAAAAAGTCTGCATCCCGCCCTTAGCGCTCAAAATAGCCGGAAAACTCTCTATTTTTGTATTTTGATAGTCCTTTTGAATCTTAATCACCCCAAAGCCCATCCCAAAATACCCCCCATTTTTTAATTTGAGTTGCTTCCTTTGGTTGTATAGACGCGTGTAAGTATCTTGTTCCTTAATCCAAATTTTTTCTTGTGGCGCGCCTGCACACACTCCAATAGCTAGTAGCAATATCCTAATACAGCGCAATTTGACGACTTAATCTTGTTTCTTGTTTTGTTGTATAATAGCACACCTTGCATTTTGACTGATTATTTTACGCATTAGGGGATGTTGTGGGCGAGTCTGTGGGTTACATAGAACTAGGTACTTTATTCTTGCGCGGCAATTGGGATTTTAAAACCCCCGCACAGACTCTCTTGCGTTTGGAAAAACTCCTGAAAAACGCGCCCCCTATTCGGGCGGTGGATTTTAGAGAAGTGGAGCGTTTGGATTTTGTGTTTCTCATGCTCCTCTACGATCTTTTGGGGCGCAAGAAACCTGCGATTTTGAATGCCAATGCCTACAACGCCCATGTCTTGGAAGTGGTGCAACATTGGGTTAAAGAAGACCCTAGTATTCTTAGCAGAGAACATAGCAAGCCTCCAAAAATCAACCCCCTCAATAAGCTAGGGCAAAGTATAGTGGATTTTTTTAATACCATGCTCAATACTTTTAATTTTTGTGGCATGGTGCTCTATTTTCTAGGGCGCGCGATCATCAAACCCAAAACTCTATGCCTCACGCCCCTCATTCACCATATCCATGAGAGTGGTTTTAAAGTCTTGCCTGTGAGCATTCTAACCGTCTTTGTGGTGGGTTTTGCGATCGCTTTGCAAGGGGCGATCCAGCTCCAACAATTAGGCTTTCCTCTCATGAGTATTGAGATGACCGCTAAACTCGCGCTTAGAGAAATGGGGCCCTTTATTCTTACTTTGGTTGTGGCGGGGCGCAGTGCCTCTAGCTTCACAGCGCAAATTGGGGTGATGAAGATCACCGAAGAATTAGACGCAATGCATACGATGGGTCTAAGCCCCTTTGCATGGCTGGTGTTGCCCCGTGTTTTAGCCTTAGTGATCGTGATGCCCCTGATGGTTTTTATTGCCGATGCGTTCGCGCTCTTGGGGACAATGGTGGCGATCAAATACCAGCTAGGAGTTACATTTAACCACTACATCGCGCGTTTGCATGAAAATGTGGGTTTGAGTCATTTTTTTGTAGGACTCATCAAAGCTCCCTTTT
Organism: Helicobacter felis ATCC 49179; assembly: GCF_000200595.1. NCBI lineage: Bacteria > Pseudomonadati > Campylobacterota > Epsilonproteobacteria > Campylobacterales > Helicobacteraceae > Helicobacter > Helicobacter felis. The sequence goes on from NC_014810.2 coordinate 964,639, forward strand.
GGGGCTTTGCGATCGCTATTGTGGGCTGTATGCGTGGTTTTGAAGTGAAGGGCGATACAGAATCCATTGGCACACTGACAACTATTAGCGTGGTGAACGCGCTCTTTTGGATCATCTTTTTAAACGCGCTCTTTTCTGTTATTTTTAGCAAACTCAATATATAAGTCTATGCATGACACACAACACACCCCGTTTGATCGAAGTTAAAGACCTCCACACTTCTTATGGCGACCATGTGATTCATAGGGGCGTGAATTTTTCGGTGTATCGGGGGGAAGTTTTGGCCATTTTGGGGGGAAGTGGGAGCGGTAAAAGCACTTTGTTAAGAAGCATGATTTTGCTCAATAAACCCACAAGAGGAACGATCCGCATCTTTGACATGGATATTTGGAAACTCAAAGAGTCTGAGCGGGATAAATTTTTCCATCGCATTGGTATGTTGTTTCAATTTGGCGCGCTCTATAGTTCTTTGAGTGTGCTAGAAAATGTAGGAATCATGCTCGAGGAGCACAGCGCTTACCCCAAGAGAAATATCATAGAAATCTCTAAAATGTGGCTAGATCGTGTGGGATTGAGTAAGAAAGTCCACCATCTCTACCCCTATGAACTGAGCGGAGGGATGAAAAAGCGCGTGGGGCTAGCGCGCGCAATGGCCACTAACCCGGACATTCTTTTTTTAGACGAGCCCACCAGCGGGCTAGACCCCTATTCAGCCGATAAATTTGATGCATTGATTCTCTCTTTAAAAAAAGCGTTAAATCTGACTGTGGTGATGATTACCCATGATTTGGACTCTATTAAAAATGCGGTCGATCGTTTTATTATGCTCAAAGATGGTCTGATTAGCTTTGATGGTAATTTGAGCGAATTTGTGCAACACACTAAGGAAGTGCCCCTAGAGGAGGGCAATTTATTCAATTCCACTCGAGGAGAAAAATTTTGGAAAGGCATGTAAATTACACGCTCATTGGGGGGATTTTTCTAGCATGCATGGCGTGTATGGTGATTTTTATTTTATGGTTAGGGCATGTCAACTTTGAAGAAGAGGATTATATGCGCTATGTGGTCTATACAGATAAAGACTTGGGAGGGGTTGGGGCTAACACTCCCATTAACTATAAGGGAATCCAAGTAGGCACGATCAAGAGCGTAGGCTTTGACCCTAAACATTTGGGTGTGGTTAAACTCGCTATTGACATTAAGAGCAAAGTGCCCGTAAGCAAGGATGCTACTCTTAAAGTTGCTTCTCAAGGTTTAGTGGGTTTAAAATATTTGAGCTTGATTCAGGGCAGATCTAAAGAGTTTTACACCAAGAAGGACCCCGAGCGCATTTTGCATTATGAGCAAGGCCTGTTGGAGAGATTGAGCGATAGCGCGGGGCATATTTCTACAGAAATGCTAGACATCATCAAGAATATCGATAAAATGCTCAGTCCTGAAAACATCGCCAATCTGAGTAAAATTATTGCCTCTGTCCAGCAAGCGACACAGGGCTTGGACACCATAAAAAATAATCTTGATGCCCTGTTGGTCAAGGCGGATCGGGCTTTAAGCAAGGGGGATACTCTGCTCCAACATGGCAATCAATTGATTACAGATGTGGATAAAAAAGTGCAGGGTGGACAATATGACTTAAAAAGCATGCTCACCCCTCTTTTAATTCAGGCAGAATTGAGTTTGCGCAATATCGATCAATTCGTGCAAAAGGGGTCCTTGTTGATGGACAAGTTTGATGCCAATCCCTATAAAACCCTCTTTGGAGAACAAAAATGAGAGTTTGGATCAGCGGAGCATGCCTTGTGCCTTTGTTGAGCGGTTGCTTAAATCTCAATCTCAAACAGGTTTTACCAGAGGTTAGCGTATATGACCTCAACACCCAAACTCCCCCCTCTAATGCTTGTTCTAGTAGTAAGAAAGTGGCTCTAGTGGGGGTTGTGGTCGCTGATCTTTACAATTCTAAGGACATGATTTTTAAGCGCATGGATGGGAAAATTGAGCGGAGCGTGCGCCAAAAGTTTGCCGATTTGCCAAGCAATCTATTAAAAAATATGTTCATTTTAGAGTCGATGCGCCAATGCATGGCGCTAGGAGTTCCTAGCGGGGCGCGTGCAAGCGTGCAACTCAATGTGCTCTCTTTGGGGTTTGTAGAGGGCAAAGATGGAACATATGCTCAAATTATCCTAAGAGTTGTCAACAGCGCAACTGCCAATAGCTTTATAGTGATCAAGCAACAAAAAGTAACTTTGCAAACCGATGCAAAAACCCTAGATATTCCCATAAATGCTATCACTGCATTACAAAACATGGCCAGTCAGGCCCTCCAAGAGGTCGCCCTGCAAATTAAAACCACTTTGTAAGGAGCATCCATGCTACCCTCTTCCATATCCCAAGATGTCCAAGAAGACCTAGAGGAGGATTTTGAAACCAAAGGGGAAGAGCAGAGCGTCTATGGAGAGTTTCTCAAACTTGCCCATCAAGCCTATAAAGAACGCCACTATGAGGAGGCTTTAGCCAGCTACCAAAACGCCGCAGAGCTTGGGAGTTCTAGGGCTTTGGTCTATTTGGGTGTGATGTATGCTAATGGGCGAGGGGTAGCCCAAGATAATACGAAAGCGCTTGACTACTTCCAACAGGCCGCTAATTTGGGGGATAGTCAGGGCTTTGTCAATTTGGGAGTGATGTATAATTTGGGTAAGGGGGTGAAAAAAGATTATCAAAAGGCCCTTGATTACTTCAAGCATGCGGCAAGTTTAGATGATGTGAACGCCTTAAATTATATGGGCTTGATGTATCGCACCGGGAATGGAGTGGGTGTAGATTATGCCAAAGCCCTAGAGTTTTACCAACAAGCAGCCGATCGGGGCAGTGTCAAGGCTTTGGTGAGTTTGGGGAGCATGCATTATGCTGGACAGGGCATGGCAAAAGACTTTGCTAAGGCCTTAGATTATTTCCAACAGGCCGCAGATTTGGGCGATGCGCGCGCTAGCTATAACTTAGCTGTCATGTATGAAAATGGCGAAGGGGTGGAAAAGGATGGCGATAAATCCTTAGAACTCTTTAAAGAATCTGCACAGGCAGGATTTGCTAAGGCTACATGCACCCTAGCAAGCATGTATGAAGATGGAGAGGGGGTAGAAAAAGACATGGACAAAGCGATTGCCCTCTATCAGGAAGCAGGAGAAATGGGCGATGCAGGCGCGCTCTCCAGTTTGGCTAATTTATACCGCACCGGTAAAGGGGTAGAACAGGACAAATACACAGCCATTGCCTACTACAAAGAAGCTGCAGATTTGGGCGACACGCAGGCATTTGCTAACCTAAGTGCAATGAATACTCAAGTGAACAATCAAAAGGCGCAAACCCTATATAATTTGGGTGTGGTTTATGCTAATGGACAAGGTGTGCCCAAAGATGAATCCAAAGCTTTGGATTATTTCCAACAGTCAGCTAAACTCGGGCATGCCAAGGCAAATTACAATTTGGGCGTGATTTATAATAGAGGGTTAGGAGTGGAAAAGGACACCACGCAGGCTTTTTCTTATTTTCAAGAGGCGGCAAAACTGGGCGATGATAAGGCTTATTACAATTTAGGGGTGATGTGCGAACATGGCAGGGGCACACCCAAAGACATCCCCCAAGCGATCTTTTATTTTGAAGAGGCGGCCAATATGGATAACATTAACGCCTTGCACCATTTAGGTTCGCTCTACCATATGGGCAAGGAGGTAGAAAAGGATGCCTCTAGGGCTTTTGCGTATTTTTACAGAGCGGCGCAGTTAGGCAGTATCAAGGATGATTATAATGTGGGGGTAATGTATAGTCAAGGAGATGGGGTGGAGAAAGACATGCAACAGGCCTTATTGCACTTCCAAAAAGCTTCTGATGGAGGCAGTTCTAATGCTATGTACAATATGGGCGTGATCTATTATCAAGGAGAAGGCATAGATCATGATCTGCAAAAAGCTATGGAATGCTTCAAGCGCGCGGCTAAGTTTGGCAACCAAAAGGCCCAAGAAGCCTTAAAAGCCCTAGAGAGATTGATTCAATAAATCTTTGGCTATTGCGATCACCTCTTGAGGGGTGATGGTGTCCATGCAGGCATGGGGTTTAATATCTCCTCCGGGTTTGAGCGGACAAGCGCGTTTTTTACAGGGCGCGCAAGGCAGATTTTTATTGATGAGACTTGCGCGGGGGTGTTGCCATGGACTGGTTTCTTGCATGTTGGTAGGACCAAAGAGCGCGATTAGGGGGACTTGCAAAGCGGTAGCGATGTGCATAGGACCGCTATCATTGGTGATAAAGAGTGTGAGCGATCCAATCCAATCTATCAATTCTGCTAAAGTGGTTTGATCGCAAAGATTGAGTAGACGCGGGTGTGGAGGGATGAGTTGCATAATTTGATGGGCTGTCTCTAAATCTGTCCGCGCGCCAAACAAATAGACCTCATAGCCTTGATCTAAAAAATACGCCCCTACTTGGGCGAAATACTCCGGTTTCCAACGCTTCGCGCTCCCATAGGCTGCCCCCGGGTTAAGCCCGATACGCTTAGAGATAGGCGTTCTGTGTGCGTGCAATTTGAGCGGGGGGGGTGTGGGGTCTAGGTGGGGTAAATGGGTGTGTAGTAAATGGTAATAACGCTCCACTTGGTGGGCATGTTTTAGGGGTTTGAGGGCATGGGTGAGTAGAGGGGTGCGGGGGAATTTGGCATAGCCAATGCGCATGGGAGTTTTTGTTAAATAGAGTAATAATGCGCTGTAAAAATGGTTGGTGAGAGTGATGGCTAGATCGCAGGGTCCAATTTGTTTAGCCAATTGATAAGTAGCTAAAGCCCGACTCTTGGTTTTTTTAGTCTCATCAACTAGGGTTATCGTGTTGGGATTGTCTTTAAAAAGCGCACAAACCACAGGCGAACCCACTAAAATGAGCGTGCTTTCTTGATAATATGCCCTTAGAACCTCTATAGTCGGTGTGGCCATCACCCCATCGCCTAGCCAGTTTGGTAAACGCAATAAAATTTTCATCGCTTTTATTCTCAATTCCTAAGAGTAATAATATGATTAATATATTGTAAATATATTATAATAATGGGACATGCAATATTACTTAAGTTCACAAAATACGGACGGCTATATTGAAAAGTATCAGAACTAAAGCGACCCTCTATGCCATTGTAGGGTTTCTACTTGTGATGGGGGTGGTGTATCTCTCTTTGCACATAGGCTATGAGAGGTTGGCCACCAAACAAAGCATTGATCTCATCCATGTTTTAAACCAAGCGCTTATGAATAGTGTCAAGGAAGCCGCACTGACAGGGGATCCACAACAGCTTAAACGCGTGATCAATGATAGTAAAAACATTGAGGGAGCGCATGTGAGCTTTGTGCCCTCTAAGGAGGTGATCACGCTTTTTGGGCTCAATGAAGATTTTACGCAAGATGCGCATATGCAACGCATTTTTAAACAAAAAGAACGCACTAAAAGCATCCATCTTATTCAAGAGCAGGGTAAGCACTATGTGTTGTTACGCCAACCCTTTGTTGCCGACAAGCTTTGTTTGAATTGTCATGTCAATTCTCAATTAGGCGATGTGATTGCGATCTTGAATGTGCAATTTGATCTCACAAGAACCTATGATCAAATTTTTAGCAACACCCTTAAAACGCTGGCGTATATTTTGGCGGTTTTTTTAGTGATCAGTTTGATCATGTTTGTGATGGTGGAAAAAGATTTATTTAAACCCTTGACGCGCTTAAGGAGCATGGCAGGCATGCTCACTCAGAGCAAAGAGGCAGACCTCACCCAACGCCTAGAAAGCAAGGTCTTAGATGAGGTGGGGAGCACTTCGCATTTTTTCAATCTCTTTATCCAAAAGATTCAAGGCATTGTGCAGAGTGGGAAAAATATCCTCTCTTCAAATGTGGCCATTAGCCACTCTATCAAGGAAACCTCTCAGAGTCTCAAATCTAATGAAGTTCACGAAACTACGAGCATTGAAACCATGCACCAGCTCAGCCAAGAGGTGGGCAAAAATTCTAGTGCAGCCCTAGATTTGCTTGAGCACGCCACAACCACAATCCAGAGCGCGGATCGTATGATGCAGGAGTTCTCTCAAAGCATGAATGGCTATGTGCAACTCTCCTTAGACGCGTCTAAAAATCAGATTGAGATCGCCAATGATTCCACGACACTTATCACTCAAGCCAACGAGATTAAAGGGGTGTTATCCATCATTGAAAACATCGCCAATCAAACTAACCTCTTAGCTCTGAATGCTGCCATTGAGGCCGCTAGAGCGGGCGAGCATGGCAGAGGTTTTGCGGTGGTGGCCGATGAAGTGCGTAAACTTGCCGAAAAAACTCAAAAATCTTTGGCAGAAATCGCTAGTATGGTTAATGTGGTAACCCAAAGCATCGAGAGTATGGGCGGGCGCATTAAAAAGATTGCCTTAGAGTCTGAGCAAATTTCTGGCGAGGCCTCTGGATTGGTAGATAATATTAAGGGCGTGCAAGAGAGCCTGTCTGTGTCTAAACAAACCTCACTAAAAGCCATTACCAGCAATCAAGAAATCTGCCACAAAATCCAAGAAATCGCCAAAGTTACCCAAGATTTAGTGGACATGTTTAAGGGCATGAAAAATGAACGCGCCAAATTAGAGGAAAATGTGCGCACCATGCTCTACAACAACGCCCAACTCGACTCGGAGTTTTCCAAATTCAAGGTATAAAACGCTTAAGAGGCTTTTTAGCCCCTCTGCTTTAGTATGTAGCAAAGGACGCATATGGAAAACTTCACCCATTTACACTTACACACCGAATACTCCCTTTTGGATGGGGCAAATAAAATTAAAATCTTAGCCCAGCGCATTAAAGAGTTGGGCATGACTAGTGTGAGCATGAGCGATCATGGAAACATGTTTGGGGCGATCGACTTTTACACCTGTATGAAAAAAGAGGGAATCAAGCCCATTATTGGGATTGAAACCTATTTGCATAACGCCGAAAACTTAGAGGACAAACAATCCCGCCAACGCTTCCATTTATGCCTCTATGCCAAAGATCAAGAGGGCTATGCCAACTTGATGTATCTAAGCTCACAGGCGTTTCTCAAGGGCTTTTACTATTTTCCTCGTATCAATAAAAAACTGCTCAAAGAACGCGCTAAGGGTTTGATCTGCTCGAGCGCGTGTTTGCAAGGGGAAATTAATTGGCATCTCAACCTCAACAACCCCAAAAATAAACAATACGGCGCAAAGGGCTATGAAGAGGCCAAACGCATCGCCTGCGAATACCAAGACATCTTTGGAGACGACTTCTATATGGAAATCATGCGTCATGGCATTACCGATCAACTCTACATTGACGAGCAACTCATCAAACTCTCTTTGCAAACCGGTATTAAACTCATCGCCACCAATGACACCCACTACACCAAACAAGAAGACGCGCGCGCCCAAGAGGTTGCTATGTGCGTGGCGATGAATAAAACTTTTGGGGATAAGGACCGCTTAAAACACTCCGTGCATGAGTTTTATATCAAATCCCCCGCACAGATGGCAGAGTTGTTTGCCGACATCCCCGAAGCCCTAGAGCACACCCAAGAGATCGCGCGCAAATGCCAACTAGAACTAGACCTAAAAGATGACTCCAACCCCCCCACCCCTCCGCGCTTTAAATTCACCAAAGAATACGCCACCAAGGAGGGGTTAGACTTTGAAGAAGACGCGCTCTACTTTGCCCACAAAGCTAGAGAGGGCTTGAAAAAACGCCTAGAGATCATCGATCCTAGCCAACACGCCACTTACCAAGAGCGCCTAGAATACGAGATTAAAACTATCGTGGAGATGAAATTTGCCGGCTATATGCTCATCGTATGGGATTTTATCCGCCATGCTAGAGAGAGTGGAATCCCGGTGGGTCCGGGGCGCGGGTCTGCGGCGGGGAGCTTGGTTGCTTTTTGTTTGCAAATTACTGACATTGATCCGCTCAAATACGATCTGCTATTTGAGCGCTTTTTGAACCCCGAGCGCGTGAGCATGCCCGATATTGATACGGATTTTTGCCAAAGACGGCGGGGCGAAATGCTTGATTACATGGTTTCCAAATATGGAAAATACAATGTCGCCCAAGTGATCACCTTTAACAAGATGTTAGCTAAAGGGGTGATTCGCGATGTGGCGCGCGTGCTGGATATGCCCTATAAAGAAGCCGATGAGATGGCTAAACTCATTCCTAATCGTCTAGGAATCACCCTTAAAGAAGCCTTTGAATTAGAACCCAAGATCGCAATGCTCATCAATACCAACAAAACCGCCAAACAGGTTTGGGAATTTGCCCTAAACCTAGAGAATCTGAACCGCTCAGCGGGCAAGCATGCGGCTGCATTGGTGGTGGATAGTGAGCGCGAATTGTGGCATAAGACCCCGTTATATACTAGCGAGCGCACGGGAGGCATTGTTACCCAGTATTCGATGAAATACCTAGAAGCGGTGGATTTAATTAAGTTTGACTTCTTGGGGCTCAAAACTCTAAGCGTGATCGATGACGCGCTCAAGCTCATTGAAAAATACGCGCACCAAAAGATCGATTTTTTGAGTGTGGATATGGACGATCCTTCCGTTTATCAAACCATTCAAGAGGGTAACACCATTGGGATATTCCAAATTGAATCGGGCATGTTTCAGACCTTGAATAAACGCCTGCGCCCCTCTTGTTTTGAGGACATCATCGCCATTATCGCCTTAGGGCGACCCGGGCCTATGGAGTCGGGGATGGTGGATGATTTTGTCAATCGCAAACACGGACTAGAACCTATCACTTATGCCTTTGACGCGTTAGAACCCATTTTACGCCCCACTTATGGAACAATTGTCTATCAAGAGCAGGTGATGCAGATCGTGCAGACCATCGGGGGCTTTTCTTTGGGTGAGGCGGATTTGATCCGCCGTGCGATGGGAAAAAAAGACGCGCAAATTATGGCGGATAATCGCGCCAAATTCATTGAGGGGGCGCGCAAAAGAGGCTATGAGGCAGACAAAGCGGGCGATCTCTTTGATTTGATCGTCAAATTTGCCGGCTATGGCTTTAACAAATCCCACTCAGCAGCCTATGCCATGCTCACCTTCCAAACCGCCTACCTCAAAACCCACTACAAGCACGAATTTATGGCTGCGATGATTAGCAGTGAATGCCGCCACATTGAGGAGGTTGCCCACTATGTGGATGAGGCGAGCTCAATGGGTATTGAAGTGCAACGCCCCCATGTCAATGTGTCCGATGTGCGCTTTAGGGTGCAAGAAGAGGGGGGAAAAAAGCATATTGTCTTTGGTTTGGAGGCAATCAAGGGGGCGGGCGAAGGGCCTTTGGGCACTCTGGTAGAAATCCGCGAGAAACATGGTGCATTTAAAGATTTGCAAGATTTTATTAGCAAAATCGACTTTTCTAAGTTTAGCAAGCGCATTTTAGAACCCTTGATCAAATCTGGGAGTTTAGACAACTTGGGCTACAATCGGCGCACTATGTTAGAGAACTTGGATGCCATTTGTGAAGAGGGGCGCAGAAAGGATAAAACCAACGCCCAAATGCGCGCCGGACTCTTTGCAGACGCGCAGACTGAACGCGCGCATTTGGAGCTAACCCCCTATGAAGAATACGACATCAATACTTTGCTAGATTTTGAATACGAATGCATGGGCATTTACTTTTCAGGGCACCCGCTCAACGAGTTTAAAGATCAAATCAAGCCCTTAAAAAATATCCTTAAGAGCACGGACATTAAGCGCGTGGAAATTGGGAGTAATGTCGTGTTAGTGGGCAAGATTTTAGAACTCAAGCGCAAGCTAGGCAAGAAAAGCAAAAAACCTTACGGCGAGGCGGTGATCGTGGATTTGTCTGGGCGCTTTGAGCTCATGCTTTTTGAAAAACAACTCAACGCCTTAGAGCATTTAGACACCAATCTGCCCCTAGCCTTTAAATGCAAGGTGGAGGAGCAAGAGGAGGTCGCGCGCTTGCGCCTCTTAGAGATCAAAACCCTAGAGCAAATCAGCACAGAGAAAATCGCCAAAGTGCGCTACAAAGCAGAAGCCCAGCCTAGCGACATCGAACCTTTGGATTTGCAAGCTGACTTTAACAAAGCCACTTCGTGCTTGCAGGGGCAGCCCTTGTGCTTGGTGGTGGATACTAGCGTGCCTGCGGAGTTGTTCGCGCATTTAAAAGAAGTCGCCAATGCCCACAAGGGCGAGCGTGCCCTCTGTGTGGTGTTTAAAGAGAAAGACAAGAAAATCACCATCAGCACCCCCCTAAAAGTGAGCGCGCAGATCAAAGAGAGTTTTAAAAATTACGAGTGGGTGGATTGATGCGCTTAAACCAGTTTATCGCCCGTTATGCCCACTGCTCACGCCGCCAAGCCGATACCTTGATTGCAGAGGGCAAGGTCAAAATCAACCACCAAGTCGCCAGCTTTACCACGCCCTTTAATAAAGAGGATAAAATCTTTATAGAGGGCAGATTGCTCAAAATCCCCAAAGCCCCCCGCTATAGCGTGGTGATCTACCACAAGCCTAAGGGGGAGTTAGTGGCGCGCAGAGATGATCGCGCCCGCCCCACCATCTTTGAGAGTTTGGATCGTAAATTCGCCCATTTTATCCCTGTGGGGCGTTTGGACTTTGCCTCTAGCGGGCTCTTGCTCCTCAGCGATCATAGCGGAGTGGCTAGTGCGCTGATGCATAGCGCGCTAGAGCGGGTGTATTTGCTCAAAATTCAAGGCCCTATTACTCCCGAGATTTTAGAGGGCATGCAAAATGGGATTTGCTCCCACAAAGGCGCACACCCTAACAACCCCAAACAGAGCCTAGAGCTCCCCCCCTTTGCGCACTGCCATATCATTAAAAACCACCCGCATTTTTCTAAGCTCAAAATCACCCTCACAGAGGGTAAGAATAGAGAATTACGCCGCTTCTTCGCCCATTTTGATCGCGCTGTGCTAGATTTACAACGCGTGTCCTATGGCTTTACCCATCTTAACGCCCTCCCTGAAGGCAAAACGCGCTATTTAAACCCTAAAGAATACCAGCACCTACACACTTTTCTCAAAGACACCAAATTATAAGCCAGACATTGCTAGACAAAATCTTGCAGGGAAACTGCCTAGAACTCTTGCCCACCCTGCCCTCTGAGAGTGTGGACTTGATCATCGCCGATCCGCCCTATTTTATGCAGACACAGGGGGATTTATTGCGTGATAATGGAGAGGTCTTTATGGGTGTGCGTGCAGCATGGGATCAATTTGAGAGTCTGCAGGCTTACGATTCTTTTTGTTTGGCATGGCTAAGCGAGTGTAGACGCGTGTTAAAAGCGCATGGGAGTATCTGGGTGATGGGCTCGTTTCAAAATATCTACCGCTTGGGCTATTTAATGCAGAATTTGGGTTTTTGGATTCTCAATGACATCATCTGGGCTAAACCTAATCCCGTGCCCAATTTCAGGGGTAGTCGCTTTTGCAACGCCCATGAAAGCCTGCTTTGGTGTGCTAAAGATAAGAGTGCGCGCTACACCTTTAATTATAAGACTATGAAAGCCCTCAATCACAACAAGCAAGAACGCAGTATATGGCATATAAGCATTTGCATGGGGGCAGAACGCCTCAAAGGAGCGGATAGGAAAAAGCTCCACCCCACCCAAAAACCCCAAGCCCTCTTAGAAAAGATCATTCTCTCTAGCAGTAAGCCCGGGGATTTGATTTTAGACCCTTTTTTTGGCACGGGCACTACGGGGGCGATTGCTAAAAAATTCAAACGCCATTTTTTAGGCATCGAGCAAGACCCCCTCTTCGTGCAAGAAGCCACCAAGCGCATCGCTAATATCACCCCACTAAGCAACCCTTTTATAGAGGCTAGCCTAGAGATCAAACCCCCCAAAGTGAGCTTAAAACAACTCTGCAAAGCGGGCTTTTTGCAAGAGAAACAGAAATTTTATGACAAAGAGCAAAATTACATTTGTTATCTGCTAGAGGATCGCTTGCATGATCACCAAGAACATTTGAGTATCCACCAAATGGCGGCTAAACACCTACACAAAAAAAATCACAATGGTTGGACATATTTTTATGTCTTTTGGCAAGGGGAGTTTGTGAGTGTAGATTTACTACGCTACGCCTACAACGCCCGCGCCTAGATTCTCAAGATTTAAACAAAATGTTAATCCCTATGGCTTAGACTAAGAAAATTAACATGAGGGTTTTTAAATGTCACAGAAAAGTTTTAAGTTCAATGTGCCTTTGGTCGGGTTTGTTGTGGGGTTGGTGTTGGCAATAGGGGTGTATTATGCCCTCCATGCGCATTTGGATGAGATTAAACACACCCTCACCAAGCCCGGGCTTAAATTAGATTCTCTGCCCATTGTGGCAGGGGTGGCGGTCTTGATGGGGGCTTGGTGGATGAGCGAGGCGATCGAGCTGGTGGCTACCGCTCTACTCCCTCTCGTGCTCTTTAGCGCGCTAGGGGTGGCGAGCTTTAAAGAGGTGGGCGCGTCCTATGGGAGTCCTATTATCTTTTTATTTATGGGGGGCTTTGTGTTGGCGATGGCGATGCAACGCTGGAATCTGCATAGTCGTATCGCGCTCAGAATCATCTTACTTGTGGGCACGAGCCCTAGGGCATTGGTCGCTGGTTTTATGTTGGCGACTGCCTTTTTGTCCATGTGGGTTTCTAACACCGCTACGGCGGTGATGATGATGCCTGTGGGCTTGAGCGTGTTAAGCCTTGTGGCAAAATTGCTCCAAGAGAGAGATTATAAAGCCAATCCCCTCTCTGCAGACGATCCCCTCTCCTACCAATCCACCCATGGGGGCGCATTGCATACCATTGTGCATAAGGGCAAGGATGCCCCCGGTGTGCCTATTTATCGCACCAATTTTAGTATTTGTTTAATGTTGGGTATCGCTTATAGCGCTTCCATTGGTTCGCTAGCCACCTTGATTGGCACGCCCCCTAACGCCCTACTAGCTGGCTACATGCAAGAGGCGTTTCATTTAAAAATTGGCTTTGGGCAGTGGATGATCTTAGGCGTACCCATTGCCTTACTCATGCTCATAGGGGCGTGGTTTCTGCTAACTTACATTATTTTTCCCATCAAGATTAAAGAAATCCCCGGGGGCAAAGAGGTGATTGCTAAGGAGTTGCAAAAGTTAGGACCGATGAGCGCGGGGGAACTCTGGGTTGCAGGCTTGTTTGTGCTCGCTTCTTTGAGCTGGGTGTCTTTAGGTAGTCTCTTGCACTCTATGGGAATCAAGATCGCTAATTTAGACTCCATCATCGCTATGGGGGTGGCTATTGCACTCTTCATCATCCCGGCACAGCAAACCCGCCTCATTGATTGGGAGATGATGAAAAAACTCCCTTGGGATGTGCTCTTGCTCTTTGGAGGCGGGCTAGCACTCAGCGCGCAATTTAGCAAAAGCGGGCTATCTTTGTGGATCGGGCATCAAGTTGGGCACTTGGCGCATCTGCCCTTATTGCTCTTAATGCTCTTGGTGGTTACTTTAGTGATCTTTTTGACCGAAATCACTTCTAACACCGCCACGGCTGCGGCTTTTTTGCCCGTGATTGGGGGCGTGGCTTTGGGCTTGGGCTATGAACACTCCCAAGCCCTCTTTTTTACCATTCCGGTAGCCCTAGCAGCTACCTGCGCTTTTATGTTGCCCGTAGCCACGCCACCCAATGCGATCGCCTATGGCTCGGGCTATGTCAAAATGCAAGACATGATTAAAGCCGGGCTATGGCTCAATGTCTTAGGGATTGTGCTCATTAGTCTTATCACCTACGCTTTAGTAGGTCAAATTTTTGTAAGGAGTTAGAGAATGGATTTTTCTAAGTTGCAGGGAGAAAAGACGCGCTACATCACGGGGGTAGCTTTAGTGATCTTGGTGGGGGTTGTGCTAGCTTTTAACGATGTGCGTCTGGTATGGGCGGTGCTAGGCGTGGCGTATTTGCTAGGTTTTTACGAGGCTTTAAAACTCTATGAAAAAATCCATGCTCTTAGCTTTTCGTTTTGGCATTATGGGCTAGCTTTAGTGGTGTGGGGGCTTGCTTACATTAGCCCGCGCCCCATTGAGAGCGCGTTATTTGTGGGGATGTTCTTTGCCGGGGCTCTAGCTTTTAGGGGTAAGGATAGCAGGCAAATCTTACCCCTCCTTTACCCCACTTTGCCCTTTGTGGTGCTCTTGGCGTTATTTAAGGATTTTGGCGTGCGGGGGGTGCTGTGGCTAGTGGTGGTCGTGGTGGTCGCTGATGTGGGGGCGTATTTTGGGGGCAGATTGCTAGGCAGAATCCCCCTAAGCCCCACTTCTCCCAAAAAGACCCTAGAGGGCTCTTTGATCGGATTAGCTTTGGCGAGTTTGCTAGGAGGGTTAGCCGGGCTGTGGAGTGTGGGTTTTGTGGGGGCGTTGGGGATGAGCGTGGTAGTCGCCTTGAGTGCGATCTTGGGCGATCTGTTTGAGAGCTATCTCAAGCGCAGGGCTGAAGTTAAAGACAGCGGGGCATGCTTGCCCGGGCATGGGGGGATTTTAGATCGCTTGGATGCGATGCTTTTTGGAGGGGTAAGTTTGCATTTTTTACTCCTCTTTGCCCATGTCTAAAAGCGTGGTGATCCTAGGGAGCACGGGCTCCATTGGAACTCAAGCCCTAGAAGTGACGCAAACTCTAGGGGTTGGTGTGGAGGCTTTAAGTGGTGGGCGCAATGAAGCTTTGCTCTTAGAGCAAATCCACGCCCACAAGCCCCAAAAAGTCTTTTTGCCCCAGCCTAGTAAGGGATTTTTAAAGAATTTGCCCTCTCAGGTCGCCCTTTTTGCAGGCACGCAGGGGCTAGAGGAGATGTTAGAATCGTGCCGCTCCCCAGTGATCTTAAATGCTTTAAGCGGATTTGCCGGACTAAAGCCCACCTTGAGCACGCTGCAACACAACAAAACCCTAGCCCTAGCCAATAAAGAATCCTTGGTCGTGGCAGGTTGGTTGCTAGATACAAAGGGCATGATCCCCATTGATAGCGAACATTTTGGGTTGTGGAGTTTGTTACAAGGTAGGGATATTCAAGAGGTCGCACAACTCTACTTGAGCGCGAGCGGGGGGGCACTGCGGGATTTAGAACCTGAGCAAATCCCTTATCAAAGCCTAGAAAAGGTCTTAAAACACCCTAATTGGGACATGGGCGCGCATATCACCATCAACGCGGCTAACATGCTCAATAAACTCTTTGAGGTGTTGGAAGCCCGTTGGCTCTTTGGCATTACCTGTATTGATGCGTGCATTGAGCGCACTTCTAGTGTGCATGCCCTCGTGCGCTTTAAAGATCAAAGTCTGCACGCCCAGCTCTCCACTCCAGATATGAAACTCCCCATCGCCCACGCCCTAGCCCCCAAGCAAGCCTGCCAGCAAGCCAGCATCGCGCCTTTAGATTTATGTGATCTACCCCCCTTGAAGTTTGAGCCCATAGATACGCGCAAATACCCCCTATGGGCTCTCAAGGACACGCTTTTAGAGAACCCCAAATTAGGCGTGGTGCTCAATGCGAGCGCAGAAGTGGCGTGCCAAGCCTTTATCAAGGGTCAAATTTCCTTTGGGCAGATTGTAGGGGTGGTGCAAGAGAGTTTAGCGCGTTTTAGCAACGCCACTAAATCACTGGCTAATTTAGAGGATATTTACACTTTGGACGCGCAGGTGCGCGCGTCTATATAGATAAAAAACTATTTTTTGAAGACTTTATTGTGTTTGCCAAGATCAACTAGAAGCAAGCCTGAGTTGTCATGGCGATAGATCAACACAAGATCGGGTCTTACATGGCAGTCA
This sequence comes from Helicobacter felis ATCC 49179, assembly GCF_000200595.1. Classification (NCBI taxonomy): domain Bacteria; kingdom Pseudomonadati; phylum Campylobacterota; class Epsilonproteobacteria; order Campylobacterales; family Helicobacteraceae; genus Helicobacter; species Helicobacter felis. The sequence goes on from NC_014810.2 coordinate 980,474, forward strand.
AGATAAGTCGCTTGACTTTTAAGAGGGTGTTTTGCATAGTTGCGAGGTAGTTGTTTCCCAGATAGAATTGTCCGAATCATTATCTTGAGTTTTGATAAATCTTGAGGATTGAGACTTTTGAGCATCCTTTTAAATAGACTGGTCATCTGACACAACTTCTTAAGTTCCAAAAAAACGCGCTGGTTTTGTACCTTCATTTTTCTCCTTTAATCTCCTTTGATGAACGCCAAACACATAGCCAAAAAAACAAAACTCCTTTCTAAAAAATGGGATCAAATCGTACTTGAATAACTTTATGTTGCTCTTAAAAATCGCGCAACGCACATGCCATCAAACCCCGATCTGTCGCCTAAACCTTGAACAATTTGAGAATCCTGACAATCAAAATTACTTTATCAAAACTTCTGCGACAAAGAAGCTATCTTTTTTGTATAATGGAGGCTAGCTTTTTGTATAATATATGTTCCATTTTCACAAAAGGTAATTTCTATGTTTGCTACCCCCTATAGGCGGTTTTTAGAGAATCTCACCTCCATTGTATCCCAAATTAAATGGGAAGAATCTAAGACACTAGACACCGCCCGTATTAAACTCCAAGCCTTAACAGAATTTCCTTGCGATCAAGCCCGCAATTTAGTGCAAGCCTTTATGCAGTTTAGCCAAGCTATGGATCGGCAACTAGAAGATCGAGCTAATCTTACTCAAGAAATACGAACCCTTAAAGAACACCACCAAACTTTAGAAAACAATCGCTATATCGCGCAGAGTATGGCAGATGCTAGTTTTAACGGGTTGTGGTACATGCATTATCCATCCAATGGTCAGGTGGATGGAAAAACGCCCTTTATGTGGTCTAAAAGATTCCGTGAATTATTGGGTTTTAAAGACGAAACAGAGTTTCCTAATGTTTTGTCTTCGTGGGCCGATCGCCTCCATCCCGATGATATAGATCGTGTATTCGCGCATTTTAATGCTGCATTGGCCGATAAAACCGGTAAAACCGTTTATGCCACTACCTACCGCATTAAAACCAAAAGCGGCACTTACAAATATTTCCATGCTCGTGGCGACATTCAGCGCGACACTCAAGGCAATCCTATTTTCATTGCAGGTTCTTTTCAAGATATGGATAATGAAATCCGCCACAAGGCAGATTTGGATAATATCATAGAGCGTTTCACACTCTCGCTTTCTCTCATTTCTGATCGCATTTTTGATATTCTCTTAGAAGATGAAGATCTGCTTTCTTCTAAGAATCCTTGCTGGTTTTCCCCTCGCTTGGCTCAAGATGTCGTCCATACCGATCAAGCGTCTTTGCAGACTTTAATTTCCTGTCTTTCTCCTGAGAGCAAAGCCCCCTTTTTAGAAATCTTAGAACAATTGCGCCAAAATCTCAAAGAAAATAAGACGATTGCTCCTTTGAGCATAGAAATTTTTCTCAAACATTACAACGATCCGCATTATTTTGCTTACAAATTCCAAGCAACAGCCACCCAACAACAAGGAGAAAATTCTAGCACGAGGCGCATTGTGGGCGTGCTCTCCAACATTGATGCGCAAAAGAAACAAGAGGAATTTATTGCTAAAGAAGAAGAATTTAATCTAAAAATCAAAGAAAATTTGGAAAACATCGGCACCATCATTAGCAAAATTGATGGCATTGCCAAACAAACTAACTTGCTCGCGCTCAATGCCGCTATCGAAGCCGCGCGCGCAGGTGAACACGGGCGCGGTTTTGCAGTGGTGGCTGATGAAGTGAGCAAACTTGCTAGCAAAACCAGTGAGGCGACTAGCGAAATTGGAGCGTTATTAAAATCAGAGCATCTATAAACATCGCCCATAAAACTTGCCTTTGAGCTATTGCTGCCATAAAATGGTGGCGCAGTTTTTAAAAAGATTTTAGAATGCAAGATCGCTTTTTGTAGGGAAACTTTTTTAACCCTGAACCTCATGATGTGTTTGATTCTAAGTCATAAGACATAACCCCTGCATTTCTGCTATACTGCCCCTTTTTTTAAGGGGTGTGCATGCAAACTTATGGCTTGGATTATTGGGGTAGAGAGAATTTTTTGATCGATGAGGGTTTGGTAAAGGTGAATGCGGGGGCGCGCCCGAGCCTTATAGACATTGTGCAAGACATGCGCGAACAGGGCTTTAAGGGGCCTTTGCTATTACGCTTCCCTCATCTGATTAGCAAGCAGGTTAACAAACTCTTTAACATGTTTTCTCAAGCGATCGAGCAGTACCACTATAGCGGGGCGTTTAAAGCGGTTTTCCCCCTCAAGGTGAATCACATGCCTCATTTTGTGTTGCCCTTAGTGGAAATTTCCAAACGCTTTAAGGGTTGTTATGGTTTAGAGGCGGGCAGTAAAGCCGAGTTGATTTTAGCGATGAGCTATGTCCAAGAAGGCGCACCCATCACGGTCAATGGCTTTAAAGATCGCGAGATGATCGAGTTGGGCTTTATTGCTGCTAGCATGGGCGCAGATATTACCCTAACCATTGAAGGGCTCAACGAGCTAAAGACTATCTTAGAGGTGGCGCGTGCGCGTGGGATTGGGAGCAATAAGCTCTGTCCTAAAATTGGGATTCGCGTGCGCTTGCACAGCTCAGGGGTGGGGATGTGGGCTAAGAGCACGGGCATTCACGCTAAGTTTGGACTAGCTAGCACAGAACTACTTGAGGCGATGCGCCTTTTAGAAGATCATGCCCTGCTAGCCCAACTGCGCATGATTCACTTCCACATTGGTAGCCAGATTAGCGACATCACCCCGCTTAAAAAAGCCCTCAAGGAGGCGGGCAATATTTATGCCGAACTGCGCAAAATGGGGGCGTTTAATTTAGATAGCGTGAACATTGGGGGTGGGTTGGCCATTGAGTACGCCCAGCACAAACACCAATGCGAGCGCAACTACACCCTAGAGGAATTTGCTGGGGATGTGGTGTTTTTGCTTAAAGAAATTGTCAAGCACAAGCAGGAGTTAGAACCCAATATTTTTATCGAATCGGGGCGTTTTATCAGCGCTACACATGCCGTGTTGGTTGCTCCCGTGTTAGAACTTTTTTCTCAAGATTATGATGAGAGCATTTTGCACCTCAAGGAGCACAACCCCCCCCTAGTGGCCGAAATGGAAGATCTTTATCATAATATCAACGCCAAAAACGCCATTGAATACTTGCATGACAGCTTAGAGCATATGGAATCGCTCTTTACGCTTTTTGATTTGGGTTATATTGATCTGCAAGATCGTAGTAATGCGGAAGTGTTGGGACACCTCATCATTAAAAAAGCCATCGGGTTTTTGCGCCACAAGGATCATAACGACATTATCCGCATTCAAGAGCAGGTGCAAGAACGCTATTTGCTCAACTGCTCTTTTTTCCAAAGTTTGCCCGATTATTGGGGCTTGAAACAAAGTTTCCCGGTCATGCCCTTGCACAAACTAGAGAGCGCGCCTACACGAAGTGCGAGCTTGTGGGATATTACTTGTGATAGCGATGGAGAGATCAGTTTTAACAAAAATAAACCCCTCTTTTTGCACGATGTGAATGTGCGCGAGGAGGAGTATTTTTTAGGCTTCTTTCTAGTGGGTGCTTACCAAGAGGTGCTAGGCATGCGCCATAATCTTTTCACTCACCCTACAGAGTGCTGTGTGTATGTGCATGAGGTGGGCGAAAAAGAACCTTATTCTATTGAAAACATCATGCAGGCTCAGACAATCTTAGACGCGTTGGAGGATTTGGACTACGACACTAAAGAGATTGAGCGACTCTTAAAGCAAAAGATCGAAGAGAGCGCGCTTTTAGATTTGGAGGATAAGCAAGAAATACTTGGGCGACTCTATGTGATGCTGAGTGAAAATGGCTATTTGCGCACGCTCGCCCCACAGGAGCAGGTATTAGCGTAATGACAAATCGTTTCAAGATGGGTTTTAGAAATATTTAAAGAGAGTTCTAGCACACTCAAAGGCAGGGGGCAGTCTAGCAGTTTGACTGCGTCTTTAGTAGTAACTAACAGGGAAGTCGCTCCGTGTTGCTCAAAGGCTTTTTGTAAGAGGGTTTGATCAAAATAGGCATGGTCTTTAAAATAGAGTTTGCCCACTACTTCTGGCAAGTAAGGGTCTAAGCGGCTAGGATTAGCGATCGCGCTAACTAAGAGCATTCTAGGGCTAGGATCACGCACCCATACCTTGCGGGTGTAATCTTTCCCCTCTTGCAAGAGCAAATCTGCTTCTTTATAGCCCCCAAAAAACTCCCGATACGCCCCGCTGGGCAACACGAAATCAAAATAAGGCGCGCGTTCTGGCTTGAGCACGATATTTAATTTCTTGTAATTAAAGCGAAACCCATCATCTAATAAAATCACCTGCGCGCCCAACTCTTTAGCCTTTAAAATTCCGGTTTTGCGATCCGCGCTCACCACCACGCTAGCCTTTAAACGACTCGCACACAAAAACGCTTCATCGCCTGCCTCTTTGGGGCTCACTAAAACTTCCCCCCGCTCACTCACTACTACAAGTCCCTTAGAAGCGCGCCCATAGCCCCGACTAACTACGCCCACATGCAAGGGTTCTAAAATTGTGCCTAGCTCTAAAATAAAGGGGGTTTTGCCACTTCCTCCCACCACTAAGTTGCCCACGCTGATAATAGGGATTCCTAAATCCTCATAGGGGGCTAGGGTGCGCTTTAAACGCGCAATACTCCCATAAATGAGCGACACGGGCAAGAGAGTATAGGCTAAGAGTTTCTGCCCCCTACTAGGGGTGTAAAAGTAGTGCTCAAGCCAAGTCATAGGAAACTAGGAGGTTGGCTTTTAAAGGCATTTCTTTGCACCCTAGCTACAATGCTTGCCACCAAGTCGGGCGCAAAACCTAGATTACAGAGCAAATGACTATCAATGCGTGCCGGGTTATCCCAACGCGCGCTGATTTCTTGCAAGAGGGGGTCAATGAGCGCGTAACTAAAGCCTAAATCTGCCTCATCGCTCTGTCCGCTGAAAAGGTCTGCGCTGGGGGCTTTATTTAGGATATTTTTAGGAATGTCTAGCTCTTGAGCTAGGCTATAGACTTGGCTTTTAAAAAGGTGGGCAATGGGATTAATGAGCCATGCCAAATCTCCAAAAAGCGTGCCATAACCTAGCATGATCTCGCTCTTATTGCTCGTGCCCACCACCAACGCGCCAATCTCCATCGAAAAATCATAGAGTAAGTTCATGCGCATGCGCGCACAGAAATTGCCCAGCCGTCCTAAACTCACATGGGGGTTTTGCTCTTTAAATAACGCCTCATAGGGCGCGATGGGGCGTTGTGTGTAGGGAATGCTAAAACGCTCGCAGAGCAAAATCGCATCCTCTGTTGCGCTAGAGGGGTGGATAGCAGGCATCAAAAGCGCATGCGTGGGTAAAACTCTTTGGCACAACACCCCCACCAACGCGCTATCCACCCCCCCGCTCATCCCCACGACAAAACGCTTAAAACCCCTTTGCGCGCTCTGGGTTTGCAAAAATAAGAGGAGTTGATCGAGGGTGTTTTTCATCTAAAAATCCGGTAAAAATTTAGCGCATTTGGGATTAGGAACAATATCCCCAGCGTCATTATACTGCTCAAGCCTACAACCTAAGTAATAAACCTTGCCCTTGGAGTCGTAAATCTCAAAATGCCCGCCTCCATTAATATTAAAGGTGTATTTTTGCCCCTCTAGCATGAAACTCCCCATGATGTGGCAAATCAAATCGTCATAGCCTTCAAGAGGCGAAACCGGATAGGTTTCACTTCTCTTAAAAAACTTTTTTAAGCTCTTGGGGTTAAAGTGCCACGCTAAACACCCCTTAATCTCTTCGCTTCCCTGTATTGCCTTAATTTGCTCTTGGGTGAGGTCTATTTTTACCGGATGAATCACGATCTTTTGAATCTGATCAAAGCCCTTTGTCCATAACCCACACTCCTCCCCCAAAACCTGATAACATTCTTTAACTCGAGCTGAATCTAGGGCATGGAGCACAGACCCAAGTGCCACGATGCAACATGAAAACCCTACCAATCCTTGAATGTTAATACCCATGTTCTACTCCATAACCCCCCATTTTAACACACTTGCGCCTAAAAGGATAGTATTAGACTTTTTCATGTAAAATCCCATTTTGCAATTAAAAAGTGTAGGAGTGATGATGGCGGAGATGAATCGGCGCGATTTTTTAAGCATGGCTTTAGCTGGGGTAGCGGGCGCAGGCGCGATCGCTAGCTTGGTTGCCATGAAAAAAACTTGGGACCCCTTGCCTAGTGTGGTTTCAGCGGGCTTTACAAGTGTGGATGTGAGTAATATGAAAGATGGGGAGTTTTCTAGCGTGGAGTGGCGGGGCAAACCGGTGTATATCATCAAAAAAACCCCTCAAGATGCCTTTGATCCTAAGCGCGACTTCAAAATTCAGGATGGAGTTTTCACCGTAGGGATTCAAATTTGCACGCATTTAGGCTGTATCCCTAATTTTGAATCCAACCAACAAGGCTTTTTATGCCCCTGCCATGGCGGGCGTTTTACTAGCAATGGGGTGAATATCCCGGGCACCCCACCTCCTCGCCCCTTTGAAATCCCCCCTTTCAAATTAGAGGGTTCTAAGATCACCTTTGGCGAAGTGGGGCCAGAGTATAAAAATATGGTCGCGCACGCGTAAAGGATAGAATATGGCAGAAATAAAGAAAGCAACGGGGGTTGTGGATTGGCTAGATCAACGCTTAGGGGTGAAGAAACTTACCAAAGTGTTGGCAACAGAATATTGGATTCCCAAAAACATTAACTTTTTATGGGCGATGGGGGTGATCTTGCTCACCCTTTTTGGTCTGTTGGTCATCTCGGGGATTTTCCTTTTAATGTATTATAAACCCGATGCCAAGCTCGCCTATGACAGCGTGAATTTTACCATCATGCAAGAGGTCGCTTACGGCTGGCTTTGGCGGCACATCCACGCCACAGCGGCTAGCATGATCTTTGTAATTCTCTATATCCACATGTTTGTAGCGATCTACTATGGCTCTTATAAAAAGGGTCGGGAGATGATTTGGATTAGTGGCATGCTTTTATTTGTGATCTTTAGTGCAGAGGCCTTTAGTGGCTACATGCTACCTTGGGGGCAGATGAGCTATTGGGCAGCCTCTGTTATTACTGAACTTTTTGGCAAAATCCCCGTGATTGGTCCTGACTTGCTCGTGTGGATTAGAGGGAACTATGTCGTAGCCGATGCGACCCTCACACGCTTTTTTATGTTGCATGTCTTTTTATTGCCTGTAGTGATCTTAACTATTGTGGGCATGCACTTTTATTCCTTGCGTATCCCCCATGTCAATAACCAAGAGGGCGAAGTGTTAGATTTTGAAGCCGAAGAGAAGAAATTTAAGGAGGGCAAAAAGAAAGAATCTAAAGTCATTCCCTTTTGGCCTGTCTTCCTCTCCAAAGATATTTTTGTAGTCTGCGCGTTCATGGTCTTTTTCTTTTACTTGGTGTGCTACCACTACGAGTTTGCGATGGATCCTATCAACTTCGAGCGCGCCAATAGCCTTAAAACCCCGCACCATATTTACCCCGAGTGGTATTTTCTATGGAGCTATGAAGTGCTACGCGGTTTCTTCTTTAATGGCAATTTAGGACTGGTCGCTTTTGGTGTGGCGCAAGTGATCTTCTTCCTCTTGCCCTTCCTGGATAATAGTCCTGTGGTCAAGCCCGCCCACCAACGCAAGGCGTTTCAAGTTTGGTTTTGGGTGTTAGTGATTGACATGGTGGTGCTAACCATTTATGGCAAACTCCCCCCCGTGGGCAATAATAAGTATGTGGGCTTTGTGGCTTCCATCGTCTTTTTGGCTCTCTTCTTTGTGGTCTTACCGCTCATTGCGCGCGCTGAAAAGAAAAGGGGGGCGTAATGAAAGAATTGAAGATCTTAGCTATTTTGGTTGTGGTGATTGGCGCGCTCTATTGGGGTGTGGAGCCCTACGCCCATAGCGTGATGGAGCCCAAAATGCCCCCGGCTGATTTTGCCTTTAAGGATTTAAAGCCCATTGATTTGAGTAAGGGCGATGCGGCTAAGGGTAAGGATTTAGTCGCGCAAAACTGCGTGGCCTGCCATAGCATTGAAAGCCAAAAAATCCCCGCCCCTATGGACCATGCGAGTGCTGGAGCAAGCTTTGGGGTTGTGCCCCCCGATCTCTCCCATGTGGGCAGTGTGCTAAACCCCCAATTCTTAGCCCATTTTATCAAAGACCCTGTCAAGACTGCCAAACTTTCGCATAAATACAAGGACGATAACCCCTATCCCATGCCTGCTTTTGCGCAGTTTAGCGATCAAGACTTGTCCGACATTGTGGCGTATCTAACTTCTATCGCGCCTAAAAAATTGGAAGATAAAGAAGTCTTTGCTCAAGCCTGCCAGCGTTGCCATAGCATTGCATACGACAAAGAGCACGCGCTCAGTGATCCTAAAGACTTGCACCGCTACTTGGGCGCAGAGGTCCCCGATCTCTCTATGATGATTCGCTCGCTCGGGCGCGAAAAACTCGAGGTCTTTATCAACGATCCTCAAAAACTCTTACCCGGGACAGCCATGCCTAGAGTGGGCTTGAATAAAGAGTCTCAAGAGCAAATTGTCAATTACTTAGAAAAGGTGGGCGATAGCAAGAAACACCAAAGAGACGCGCTAGGCATTAAAATCATGGTCTTCTTTGCCGTGATGACCTTGCTTGCCTATGTGTGGAAACAAAAGGTGTGGCGCGAAGTGCATTAAAACAAAGGGGGGTTAGCGCGCAACGCGCGCTAGAAATTTTTTAACCATGTTTTAATGTAATGTTGTAGGTCGCTCACACCCACGCGATCCTGATGCACAAGGGGCTTACTTAAGAGCTCTTGCACGCTGGCTGGGGGGGTGATCCCCTCTTTGGCTAAAACTTGTAAAGCTTCCTGATCGTCTTTGGCTTGTTTGCCTAGAGCTAGGGCGGTGGTGTGGGCAAATTTGCTCCACGAGGCAGTGGAAACCACTACACAGGGTAGGCGACTCTTAAGGCGTTCGTAAGCATAAAGCGCGGTAGCGGTGTGGGGGTCTGCTAGGTAGTGGTGATCGCCATAAATGCGTGCGATGGTGTCTAAACAATGCGCGTCATCACAGCTAAACGCCTCAAAATGCGCGCGCAAGCTCTGTAGCTCGCTAGAAGTGAGGGCGTAATATTTTTGATCTTGGAGTTGCTGCATGCACTCCTTAGTGCGTGCAGAGCCAAAGAGAGCAAACAGCAGGCGTTCCACATTGGAACTTTTGAGAATGTCCATGGCTGGGGAGGGGGTTTTGAGCAAACTACGGGAGCGCAGATCATAAACCCCTGTATTAAAAAACTCGGTGAGCACATCATTAGCATTAGACACCACGCTGATTTTTTCCACAGGTAAGCCCATCGCTTTAGCATAGAACGCGCCTAGAGCGTTGCCAAAATTCCCGCTAGGAATGAGAATTTTAATAGGATCGCTATAGGTAATCGTCCTTTGGCGCACCAACTCCAAATATCCCCAAATGTGATAGACCATCTGGAAGATGATACGCCCAAAATTGATCGAATTGGCTACGCTCAAATGCAAGTCTTTTTGAGCTAAATGTGCTTGAAAAGATTCATCGGCTAAAAGGGCTTTAAGCGCGCTTTGAGCGTCATCAAAATTTCCCTCCAATCCGACTACCTTGAGATTGGGTGCGTCCATGCTCTGCATTTGCAAAGCTTGGATTAGGCTTGTACCCTCAGCTGGATACAAACAAAAGACGTAGGTATTAGGCAGATTAGCAAAGCTAGCCAAAGTCGCTGGACCTGTATCCCCGCTAGTGGCCACCATAATGAGATACTTTTCATCGCGCGCTTGAGCCAATCCTGAGAGCAACACCCCAAAGGGCTGGAGTGCCATGTCTTTAAAAGCTAGAGTGGGGCCATGAAAAAGTTCTAAGACATGCAGGGTGGGTTTAAGCGTGCGCAAAGGGGCAAGAGCCTCAAAGGCATGATAACGATCGAGAGCTACTTCTAAGAGATCGGGATCAAGATCAAGTTCTAGGACCTGAAAGAGTGTGCGGGCTAGTTGGGTGTAATTCAAGTTTAGATAGCCTGAAAAGTCTATTTGGGGCAGACTTTGAGGGGCACAAAGCCCGCTACTTTGAGCCGGATTGAGTAGAGAATCTGTAAAGCTACCTAGAGAATGGGCATCTCGTGTATCTATCATGTGTGCCATGTTTTTTCCTTTATGCGTGGGGATAATTTGGCAATAACTTTAGTATAATAGCCCTTTATTTTCAGCCTATGGAGTGTCTATGTCCGCTTTGCCGCCTAAAAAAGCTTCTTCTGCGCCCGCAGCAATCAAATTGCGCCGTGTGGGGCTTTTTGAAACAGCTACCAATACTCAGAGTCTCTCTGTAAGGGGTTTGCTAGAAGGCGTTAATGACATGGGAAATTTCATTGTCAATATGAAAAAACATGTCAAAATGGGCGAAAAGCCAGAGGTGAATTGGATCATTGACACCATTTGCGATCACAGAGGGGATAAACTCTTACACAAAAGTGGCATCGCCTCATGCCCGCATTGTGCATGGAATCTCCATCTTAACACTTTAAGCTATGACAATGGACGCAAAAAACAACCCCTCAAATACCGCCTAGAGGGGCGCACCCTCCAAATAGAAACTTCTACAGATTTAGCCAACCCCTATCAATCCAGTTTTAAGGGAGACTTTAAAATCCGCTATCTCAACCACGCCTGTTTGTATATTGAAGCAGGAGGGGTTAAATTCATCACCGATCCATGGTTGCTAGGTCCTGCTTTTTTAGGGGGAGGCTATTTAGAAAAAGCGAGTTGTAAAGAAGCGGTGCATTGCTTGGTGCAGGCAGATTTTATTTTTATTTCCTCAAATCGTTCTAGTTGTTTGCACCCCCAAACTTTAGCTTTTGTGCCTAAGAGTAAGCCTTTTATCGTGGGCAATTTTCCCTCTAAGAGTGTGGTGCGCGCGCTCAAAAACTTAGGTTTTTCTAATATCTTTCCTTTGGAGTTTCAAGAAATTTATGAGTTTAACTCTTCTTTTCAATTTAGTGTGTTGAAAGCCGGGGATGGTTCTGAGGAATGCGGGCTGTATTTGTGTCTTTGTGGGCATGATGTGCTCATCAATCCCTATTCTAATTACATCAACCGCTTTAATTTGCCCAGTGGATTAACCTTGCTCTGCACCGCTTTTTTTGGAGAAACCTCTGGCTTCCCCTTTTGTATCGATAATTATAACGATCAAGAAAAAAAGGCTCTACATAACGCGCATTTAGAAGGGCTTAAACAGCAACTAGAGAATCTCATCAATATCACTCAACCTGCTTATGTTTTGCCCATTGCAACACCCTATATTCACGAGCGCGAACCCGCTCTAAAAGTTAGCAATACCTTTAATGATGTGCAAGAGTGTAAAAAGATTTGCGATCTCTACAGCCGCACGCACCGCGAAACTCCTGTCAAATGTTTGACCCCTACCGATGATCTCACTTTGGAGTTTAAAGTCGCTGATATGGTGCAGTGGAAAGAGGATATTCATGTTCTTAAAAAAGAGGTCCCCGTCAAATACGCCCAATTCTACGCCAAGACTTTTACTTATGAACCTCAAAAACTCATGGGTTTTCTCAAGCTTGCTGGCTATAAAGCTAATCAAATTGTGAGTTTCATTCCCACTAACGAAAACTTTGAACAGGTTGTCGCCCCCATTGTGGAGGCTAATTTTGCTACCCAAAGTTTTAAGGTGATCCCTAAAAGCGTGCTCATCGAGTCCGCACAGGGGTATCGCGTGATGCAGCTACGGGTGCGCAAAGAAATTTTAGCCTGCGTTATAGAAAATCACCTCCCCTTTGAGGAGATGCTACGAGGTTTTCATTGCCGTATCAAGCGCAACCCTAACGCTTACGAAGCCAATTTTTGGCATCATTTTAGCCATCTTTACAGCTCCCCCAAGGCTTATAGCGTAACTTTGGGATAAGATTTAGCTAGAAGGCACTCCATCAATTTTTGCAATAGCCATTTTGATAGCATCGCTTTTTTAGCTCATCAAAACTTATAGTAGGATCGCCTAGGATGCTAAGATGGCGTTTTTGAGGATCATCGCGGGGTTGGCGGTAAAAAATCCATGTGCGCACAGGGTGTTTGTCCTCTTTGGAGTTAAAAACTTGCTCGCTAAATTGGTGCAGGTAAAAATTTTCTTGCAATAACCTAAAAGTGAAGTAGGTTTTATAATAAAAGTCATTTGCATAGTAGCCCTGTTCGATGGTTAAGTAGGGAAATTTATACGCTAAATCCATCTTAACATCTTTGCCCTTGCTAACAGCGCATAGGGCGGGTAAGCGTTGTTGGTTGCGCTGGAAACGCACACAAACGATATCCGGCTTATCAGGGGTGTTTTTATAAAAAATCTCTTTACTAAAGTTGTAATGCTTGTTGCCCACATCAAAGGACAAAAGGTCTTGGGTTTGCTTTTTTAAATTATGCGTATATAGTTGTTGCGTGTTTGTAGCGTACAATAGACTCAAAAACGCCCACCCTAAAAACTTTTTCATCCTTCACTCCTTAGAAAACCAAACCATCAGTCTATACAATAACCATTGCGGCGACACTGCGCTTCTAACCTATTATAAAAACCATCTTTGAGATCCTTTAAAGTCATAAGATGGCGTTTTTTGGAATCATCGCGGGGTTGGCGGTAAAAAATCCATGTACGCGTGGGGTGTTTATCTCCTTTAGACCTAAAGCTTTGTTGACTAAATTGGTGCAGATAAAAAGTCTTGTCCACTAATTTAAGCGTGGTGTAGTAGGTGTAATAAATGCCATCTCTTTCATACCCGCCCGACTCGATAGTCAGATAGGGAAATTTGTAGACCACATCTATTTGCGTGCCCGCGCTTGCGCACAACTGGGACAAGAGGACTTGATTGTGCCGAATTAACATGCAGATTTTAAGAGGAATGTCCAAAGATTTGTCATAAGTTGTCTCTTTGCTAAAGCTGTAACGATCGTCTTTGACATTAAAAGAGAGAAGGTCTTGAATTTGTATTTTTAGATTGCGCATGTTTGATTGTGTATCTGCAGCGTGCAATAGACCAAGTAGCACCAACATACCTAAGAAGTTTTTCATCTCCATGTCCTCAATGCATTTGAAACACTTGTTATAGAATCTTAACCTTTGGATCAAGTAAGTTTTTTAATCGCTTCTAAGATTTTCTGCGCGCGCATTTGCAAAAACGCGTCATAATTTTCTAGCACATGCAGATCGTTTAAATCTATTAAATGGGTGGCTAGGGTTTGCTCTAAATGGGGGTTGTTTTGCTGATATTTTTGAATATATTGCTTAGGGGGCGTGTCTTTAATGGCTTGATTTAGGCGCGCGTCAATGAGGGTCATATTGGCGATCACATCCGTGTTGTCCTTAAAACCAATATGTTTGAGGTGATTTTTAGGGAAGAAGTGGTGCAGGTTTCTTTTTTGCCTGATCTGTATAAAGAGATTGTCTAAAACCACTTTGCTATTGTTGTCAAAATTTTTAGGCTCTAAGGTGGCTAACACGCACAAAACCCCTCTTTGTAATCCACTTTTGACATTGAGCTTTTCCTCTGTTAAAAACTCTTTAGTGATCGTGTAAAAGGGGAGCTCTTCTTTAAAATTGATACGATTTTCTTGATAAATGTGCTCAACCAAGCCTAATTGCTTAAGCAGGGTATCGCCTACTATCTTGCTACTAAAAAACGCGCCCCTAAAGAAAAGCCGTCTTAAATTAGCGATTTGATTCGCATTGGGACTTTTATGCTCACTGAGGGCAAAGAAATACGCTATAAGCATTAAAGAGCCCACAGAAGGCAAAAAGTCAAAGGAGGGGATTTTAAGATCGTGCTTTAAAAACTGGGCAGCGTTCTTAAAACAAGGAGCGACAAAGTCCCACTGCTCTTGCACCACCTTTGGGTCTAGTTTTAAGAGAGTGGGGATGGAAATCTTTTCTGTGAGATTGCCAGATGCTTTATAACGCACCAAATAAGAGAGAAGTTGTAAAATCACCACGGATTGTTTTTTATCAAATCCGTAATCTAGGTGTTCTAACTCTTCGTTGAGATTTTGGAACTTTTCCTCTAAATCAAAGCCTTTTTCCACAATAAAAGTTTGGGTAGAGTCGGCTTCTGGAGGCATGTAGAATTTAGCGCACAGAACCTCAAAACTGCTTAGTTTTGTGCCTCCCGTATTGATGCGCGAAAAGATTTCAATGATCTCTTCTAGGGGGGTGTCTGTGATCTCAATAATGGGGAAGCGGTAATCCTCAATCTTTTGTTTAAATTTATCAAATTGGCGCGCGGCTTCGATGCTTAATTGGTATGTTTCTTGAATATCCAGAATGCTTTGGTTGAACAAATCATAGACACGCACGACCTGCGCGGTGATTTCTTCTTTAGGATTTTTAGCAAAGCAATACTCCCCGTTTTCATTAGGCTCTATGCCTAGTAAAATATCTTGATAATTCTCAACAATCTTAGCACTTTTGCGCACCTGCAAACCCTGATAGACTAAAAAGAGAGCGGTCATGCGTTGCTGACCATCGAGGATATAATGCACGGATTCATTGGGATCGGGCTCAATGAGCGCGCAACTCTCAATCTCACGGCATGCCTGTAGCTTTTCTTTGGTTTTCCATAAAACAAAGCTTCCAGTAGGAAAGCCCCGTAAAATGCTATCGATAAAACCGGCGACCTGTTCTTTTTTCCACACAAAATCGCGTTGGAAACGCGGGATTTGGTATTCTCCCTTGTGCAAGAGAGAAACAATTTCTCTGAATGTCTTCTCTACATAGCTACAGGGCATGTTCTACCTTTTTAAATTAATCGCCTCTTTAATAAGATCATCGCCCGTTGTAAAAGCTTTGGCGTTCATCGAGTAGCCGCGTTGCATTAAAATTAAATTAGTCAGGGAGTGCCCGGCATTGACATTGCTCGTTTCTAGGTATTTGTGCATCACCTTGCCAAATTTGAGCTTGCCATCATCGCGATCCCAGCCAATAATCGGGTTTCCGCTTAAAGGGGCGGCGCGCCCATTCACCGTGGCGTTTTGAATGTCAAAGAGATTACTCCCCACTTTTTTAAGCCCTTGATCATTGATAAAGGTTGCGATCCCCACACGTCCCATCGTCTCCAACGCGCCATTGGTAAAAATGAGATGAATCACCCCATCATCATCAATACGCATATTGGCTAAAAGCCCCTTAGGCTTACCATCTTGAGAGATTTGATAGATTTTAGAATCATCATAGGGCACATCACTAGAAGTGTAGTCATCGCTCTTATCAATGGAGTAAGTCAGTGGCGATCCCTTAAAATCTAGGGTTACTGGGTTGGCGTGCATTTTGCCCTCTTTATCAAAGGTTACGCTCTGTCTAACCGGCTTTGTCGTGATAGGGGTTCTATCGCGCACCTCAATAATCGAACTCTCCACATCCCATTTTTCCTGTGTTTTGGGATCGGCGGGGTCTTTGGAACTATTCATAAAAAAATCGCTCTTGAGCAGGTATTTTTGCCCTCCCTTGTCATAAATCTCAGCCGTGGTGCTATAAAAGGGGATACGAACTCCTACAGAATCCCGAGTTTCATTCTTTTTAAGAAACATCCCGTTAGCTGTCCAGCCTAATTTTTCAGCCATAGGTCCACGGATAGCCAAAGTGGCAGTCGGATCGCTAGGGTTTTTGATTTGCAAAAATAGGGCAGATTTTGTCTCTGTTGGGTCGCTCTTGCCAATGGTTAAATCCAAATTGAGCTTGCTTTTCAGCAGATTTTTTAAATCGCCCAAAGTGCGGAATTCATTTTTTTCAGGTCCACCCGTGCCATATTTAAACACCGTGTCCTGAGCTAAATCGCCCTTAACGATCATAATTTCTAATTCTCTGTGCATGGCTAAATCCAAAGGCTCGTTATCGTCATTGGCCAAAGCGTTAGCGTCCTGATTTAAAAAGCGATCTTGAATGACTTCTCCATTGTCATCTAAAAGATATTCCTCAGCGGGGCGCACATGGTTTTTAGCGTTCAAATTCAAGCTAATGTTTAGCTTGGTGGTTTGCACGGGTTGGTATTGGATGTCTTTGGGGAGGTAGAGCGTGCTCAATTTGCCACTCTTAAGGGCTTTGTCCTCCTCCTCCTTATTGCCAGCTGTCAACACCCCATTTTTGATTTTATGCAAATCCACCCCATAAACATAATAACCATGTGAATTGACAATGTAACCATCCGCATCGCGTAAAAAATTGCCATCGCGGGTGTAAAAATTCTCTTGAGCCTGCTGGTAGCCATCTTTATTAATTTGCATGCTCCCATTTTTATTAGGTCCTACAATGAACCATCCGCTCCCCTGATACGCCATATTAAAATCCGAGTCGCTGGGCATATACTCCCCATCCTTGCTAGAAATGGCATTTCCTCCCGCTGCAGCCCCATAGTTGCGATCGTTGGCTGTAACCGTGTTGCCTCCCAGTGTGTTTAAATGCGAGGCAAAGAGGGATTTAAATTCCGGATCGTTGCGGCGATAGCCCACGGTGTTGATGTTAGCGATGTTGTTAGAAACGCTATCAATTCCAAATTGGTGGGTCTTGATCCCTGAATAGGCGTTAAGAATGGTGTCATTCATGTCAAACTCTTCTCTTGTGGGTTGGGCTTAGGTGCTTTAGAGGCATTTAAAAGCGGGTTGGGAGTGTGTGGGGCAGATTTGGGCAATGCATTGGCTTTTTGGGGTGCAGATGGAGAAGTTTTAGAGGCTAGGGGGTTTTGGGTTGTCTTCTCTTGTGGGTTGGGGGTTTTGGGGTGTGGTGTAGCAGGATTGGTGCTAGAAGAGGCGATTGGGGCAGGCTTGTCCTCTTTTTTGGGGGGTGTGGTGGGCTTTTCTTGGAGTTTTGCCTGCACTAAGTGGGCTAAACTCTCATGCTGTTCTTGCTCATGGCGTGAATTGGGTTTGTCGTAAAATTCTAGCGCGCTATCCATAGGTAAAACCATCTCTCCCATGCGTAACATTGGCTTACCCTTGTTAAAAACCACGCTCTGCACCTCACCTCTACCAATGCGCGTGTGCAGGTATTTATTGCTACTAGGGTCTAAATTGTATTCGGCCATGATCTCATAAGTGCCCGGTTTGACCGGCTTGCCTTCTTGATTCAAGCCGTCCCACTCAAAATTCACATACCCCTGTTTGCCATTCTTATCTTTTAGTGAAAGAGTGCGCACGAGTTGTTTGTTTTGATCAAAAATTTGCACCCCCGGGTTACCCTCAGAGGCTTTAATGGGGCGATCAAAGTAAAGAGTAAAGTTTACCTTGCCCTTGCCCACATTGATTCCCTTGACATCGGTTTCTACAATTTTACCAATCATCGTAACACTATTGCGCCCGGAAGCCTCTGTTAGCAACGCACTAGCCTTAAGGCTATTGTCCATGCCCTTATCTAGGTGCTCCAAAGTGTCCTTAAGTTTGCCTTGAAAGTCTTTGAGCGATTGGTTGGTCTCCTTGCTTGATTGCATCGCATTGGCGACCTCTTTCATGGTCTTTTTGCTCTCCTCTTGCATTTCTACTTGGGTGAGCTGTGCGGTTTGTGTGATAATCTTATCTGTTTCCATAGGCGCGGTAGGGTCTTGGTTTTTAAGTTGCTCTAAAAACAACTTCATAAACGCGTCTTTGTCTAAGCCATTGGCGATCTTGGGCTCGTGTTTCTTTTTCTCCATCGCCGCCTTTGCCCCAGTTACTTCTGCTAAATCAATGGGCATGCCTCATCTCCCTTGATAATATAGGGGGACATTATACCCAATTAAGTTAAGCGTAAAGCCCTGCACTCTTTGGAGGCTCTAGGGTGGAGGGGGGTGGGTTTTCCTCTTTGCTGGAGGGTGGCGCGCTGGCTAATGTCCCTTGATGGGGCTGATCTTGTTGGGGGTTTTGCTGTTGTTGAGGGTTGTTGCTAAAACCCTGCCCATCTTGGGTTACAAAGCTCACATCCACATTATTAAAGCCCATTTGGGAGAGGTTTTGGCGTAATTCTGTGTTATGTGCAGAGAGCAGTGCGCTCACAGGCGCGCTAGAGGCCACACTCACTTGGATATTTTTCCCCACTTGCTGGATCACCACCTCCACCTTGCCCAATTTATCTGGGTGGAGCTCCATAGAAAGCTTATTGATGGGGGGCTTAAAATTTTGTAGCTCTTGTTTGAGCTCGGTAGCAAAATTCTTTAGAGTTTCTTTAATCTGGGGAGCTTTGGGGGTTTCCTTATCTGTATGATTAGAATGTTGGACATGTGTGTGGTTAGAACTCTCTTTGATGGCGATCTTAGATTCTTCTTTTTCCCCCTCTTGAGTGGGTTTATTAGCCATAGGTCCTTGTAGATGTGTGAGGGCGGTAGTGAGGGGAGTTGGGGGGAATTTTTCAAAGGCTTCTTTAAACGCCTGTTTAATCTCGCGATCGTTAGTGGCGTTGTCTTTAAAGTGTGGGTTTAGTGGTTTGTGCGGGGCATGTTTGGGATCTGTCTTGCTCTTAGCCATGGGTTGTGCGAGCAATTGACTTAGAGGCGTATGTTTTAGGTCAGCTTGTTTGTGCGCTTGGGTTTTTTGATCTATGGTGTGTTCTTTGGAAGCTTTGGTCTCTTTGGACTTGCTTAAAGAGAGTTTTTTATCCTTGAGAGATTTCATCTTGAGTAAACTCTGCGTAGAGAGAGGGGGTTTTTCTGTTTGTGCTTCTGCTTTAGGCGTGCCCTTTTCATGTTTAAGGGTGCTGAGTTTGAGCTTTTTGGCGTTGTCTAGCTTTTTAATGTCTCCTAGCGTAGGCTTTTCAAGATTCTCTTTTAAACCCTTAACGTCTTTTTTAACCTCTTTGGTTTCTGTGTGGGTTTTCTTGTTCAATTCAGGTAAGGGAATTTTTTTAGCATCTACAAGGGCGAGCAAATTAGGATCAAGTGCTTCTTTATCGTGCTTTTTTTTATTTTTAGCACTTTTGAGATCATGGGGGACTTCTGAGGCTTTGAGGGGCTTTAAACCTTTCTTTTTACCCTCTAAAAGGGCTTTAAACGCGCTTTTGTCTGTAAGCGCATCCTTGCCCCCCGCATGCGCCTTGCTATGTTTGGAGGAGGTTTTACTTGCCTCTAAGGTTAGAGGGTTGAGTGCCACGCCAATCCTTTGCTTTTTTAAAGAGGGGCAAGCAAAGATAGTGCCATTTTAAACGCGCTTTGGACTCACTCCACTCAAAATATCATGCAAAAGGCGTTTATCACGCGTAAAAAGAGGGGTGAAGAGTCCAGCAAGCGAACCCGCCACCACTAGCCACAGCCAAAAACGCGCCAAAGCACGCCAAAAACCTATCTTATTTCCATGTTTATCTACAAGGATCAAACCCACATAACGCCATCCGGGAGTTTGGCCACTTACACGCACAAATAACGCACTGATCAAGCCATAAACCCCCACGCAGGCTAAAATCGCACCTTGATGTTCTCTAAAACTCTGCGCTGACCCTAAGATCACATAGGTTACAAAATAAAGCAGTGGCGTGTAGAGCATGAAAATATCCACTAGCAAAGCCTTGAGGCGAGGCAGGGCATATAAAGCGCGGTAGGTTTGTAAAAACCTACTTTTCATTCCCGCGACTGCCCGGCTTAACGGGTTTGCTAGTTGCGCATAAAGGACAGGAATTGGGAGCATACATAGCAAAATCAAAATCTGCTAGAGAGAAAAAGGGTAAGTGCGTAGGGAGTTTGCAGGTGGCTTTAGAAGTGTTTTGTGTGCCATAGCGCGCACAAATCCCCCGATTAGCCAAACTGGCAAAGGCGATCACTTGCGCCCCTAAAGATTCCACGCACTGCATGGCCTCTAGGGCTGAACCCCCAGTGGTGACGATGTCCTCACAGATGAGAATACGCTCTTGTGCGCTGACCTCAAAACCTCGTCTTAAGGTCATTACCCCATTCACGCGCTCAGTGAAAATAAAGCGCACTCCCAGCGCGCGCGCCAATTCATAGCCGGCTAAAATCCCCCCCAAAGCCGGAGAGCAAACACTATCTACACAAACCTCCGCTTTTAAAATTTCCTTAGCGAGGGCTTGGGCAAGTTGTTGGGCTAATTTGGGGTCTTCAAGCACCTTGGCTGACTGCAGATAAAAATTAGAATGGTTGCCACTGCTTAAGAGAAAATGCCCCTCTAAGAGCGCGCCACAACTTTTATAAATGCTTTGAATATCCATGTCAAATCTTTAAAATCTCTTCTTCTTTGTGTTTGAGAACTTCCTCAATTTTTTTAATGGCGCTGTCAGTGATCTTTTGCACCTCAGCTAAAGCCTTCTTGCCTTGATCTTCGCTAATGGCCTTGTCTTTTTCTAGCTTTTTAATCTGGTTATTAGCGTCTTGGCGGATATTGCGCACGGCGACCTTAGCCTTTTCACCCATTCCTTTAGCCTCTTTAGCGATTTCTTTGCGTTGCTCTGAGGTCATGGGGGGGAAAAAGAGTTTCACACTCTCTCCATCATTATTAGGATTAGCTCCTAAATTTGCCTCTTGTAACGCGCGCTCAATATCTTTGAGCAAGTTTTTTTCCCAAGGGGTGATGCTCAAAGTGCTCGCATCGCTAGCAATCACTGAGCCCACTTGGTTAAGCGGGGTGGGCGTGCCATAATAATCCACGCGCACATTTTCTACTAAGCTAATAGAAACCTTGCCACTGCGCAAAGTGGTGAAATCTCTGAGTAAAGCCTCTAAACTTTTATGCATTTGATTTTGAGTTTGCTTGTAAATGGTATCTAACATTGTAATCCTTAAGGGGTGGTTTTTAGGGGGTTGGCTTTGGGAGCGTTTTGTAAAAGAGGGTTGCCTAAGGGGTTATTCAGGGGATTTTTAGGCGCATTGGGCACAGAGGGGATAAGTGGGGCAACTTTGGCGCTATCTAAAATACTGG
Source organism: Helicobacter felis ATCC 49179 (assembly GCF_000200595.1). Classification (NCBI taxonomy): domain Bacteria; kingdom Pseudomonadati; phylum Campylobacterota; class Epsilonproteobacteria; order Campylobacterales; family Helicobacteraceae; genus Helicobacter; species Helicobacter felis. Next base: position 1,001,441 of record NC_014810.2, read on the forward strand.
TGTTGTATTCTTTATTGTAAAAATAACCTAAAGTGATCGTATTTGCTAAGAATAAAAAGCCTAAAAACATGGTCAATTTTGTCAAAAAGCTAGCCGGTCCCTTAGCTCCAAAGAGGGATTCATTACTCCCACTATAAGCTCCTAAACCAATGCTCGCGCTCTTTTGCAAAAGCACCACAACTACAATCAATAGGGATAAGATGATTTGCAAAACCAATAAAACACTGCTCATGAGTTCTCCATAGAAATAAACGCCCATCTTAGCAAATTTTTACTAAAATACGCTCATGCAAGTTAAAACCATCCGCCATTCTTTTAACAAAGCCGCCAAAACTTACGCCCGTTATGCCCGCGTGCAACAGCGCGTGATCCAACACCTTTTAAAAGAATGCTCTCCGGGATTTTATGAACGCATTCTTGATTTGGGCTGTGGAGAGGGGGGGGTTTTAAGGGAGTTGGAAAACTTTAAGATCAGCACAGCGGAGTTTATCGGGGTGGATAAGGCTTTGGGGATGTTGCAAGAACACCCGCGTGAGGGTGTGGGGGCGCATCGCGTGCGCTTAGTGCATGCAGATTTTGAACAGGTGGATTTGAGCGCTAGCCTTTGTATTGCTGCCTCCTCTCTGCAATGGGCGCAAAATCTTGAAAAACTTTGCGCGCAGTTGGCTAAACACTGCGATCATATCGCCCTCGCGCTCCACACCAACGCCAGTTTAAAAGAGCTTCATACCTTTTTAGGCACGCCCTCCCCGCTTAGAAGCAAGGCAGAGATTTTAAAAATCCTCCAAACACATTTTGCAGGTTTTCAATCCAAAATATGGATAGAAAAATTTCAAGAAAATTTTAACACGCGCGCAGAGTTTTTAGCCCACCTCAAGCACACGGGGCTATTAGGGGGGGGCTTGGATTTCAAGCGCGCCAAAGCGTTAAGATTGCACGCCCCCTACACTTTGCTAAGTTATGAAGTGGTCATGCTGGTAGGACAATCAAAGAAAGGACATTAATGAGAGAACGGGTATTTTCAGGCATACAGCCCACAGGGGGGATACATTTGGGCAATTATCTAGGGGCGATTAAGCAATGGGTGGAGTGGCAAGATCGCTATGAGAGTATTTTTTGCGTGGTGAATGCACACGCCATCACCACCCCCAAAGACCCTAAGATTCTCCATGAACAAACCTTGCAAATGGCGACTTTACTGCTGGCATGCGGGATTGATCCTAAAAAATCCAAGCTTTTTATACAAAGCCAAGTAGATTTACACGGGGCTCTGTGTTGGTTGCTTAATTGTGGGGTTTCTATGGGGGATTTGAGTCGCATGACTCAATTCAAAGATAAGAGTTTGAAGAGCAAGAGCCCTCTAGCTGGGCTTTTTAATTACCCGGTTTTGATGGCTGCAGATATTTTGCTCTATCAAGCTGATTGCGTGCCTGTGGGCGAGGATCAACAACAACACCTAGAGCTCACACGCGATATTGCCATGCGCTTTAATAAAAACTTTGGCACTTGCTTTAAAATCCCTAAGGCACTTATTGCACCTACTGGGGCGCGGGTGATGGGACTTGATGATCCTCTAGTTAAGATGAGCAAGTCGCATCCGGGCAATCTGCATGCCCTCTTTTTGCTAGACGATCCTAGCCTCATTGCCAAAAAGATCAAAAAAGCAGCCACCGATTCACTAGGCGTGTTGCGCTTTGATCCAAAACGCCCGGGCATTTATAATTTATTGCATATTTACGCCATTTTGAGCCAACAAACCCCAGAGCAAGTAGAACAAGCCTTTGAGGGGATGGGCTATGGCGCGTTTAAACAAGCCCTAATTGAGGTGGTGGTCGAGCATTTTAGACCCATTAGAGAGGCTTATGATCAATTATCTCAGGCGCAAGATCATGTCTTGCAAGTGCTCCAAGAGGGTTTAAGAGCCGTGCAGCCCATCGCCTCAGAAACTTACCAGCGGGCTAAAACTTTAATGGGCTTGTTGTGAAATTGCTCCTTATTCTGCTTGCCCTAGCTTTTTCTAGTCTGCAAGCCACCCCCTACATCGCGCTAGGTCAAGAATCCAAATACAAGGACCACTTCACCCATTTTGATTATGCTGACCCCAACGCGCCCAAAGGGGGCACTTTAAGAGACTATGCGCTAGGGACCTTTGATAGCCTCAACCCCTT